>JBFXFO010000001.1:0-41233 GCA_050178915.1 Rhizobiaceae bacterium
ACGCCGAGAAGGCCGTCGCCGCGGCGCGCGCGGCGGGCCGGGTCTACATGGTCGGGCACGTGCTTCGCTTCCATCCTGCCTTCGAACAGCTGAAGGCGCTGATCGACGCCGGCGAGCTGGGCGAGGTGCGCTACATCCACTCGCACCGGCTCGGCCTTGGCAAGTTCCACACCGAGAACGACGCGCTCTGGGATCTGGCGCCGCACGATCTCTCGATGATCCTCGCGATCACCGGCACCGAGCCGACCGAAGTGCGCGGCGAGGGCGCGGCGGTGCTCGATCACCTGAGCGATTTCGCGCATCTGCACATGCGCTTCCCGAACGGCCTGCGCGGGCATCTGTTCGCCTCGCGGCTCAACCCCTATCGCGAGCGCCGGCTGACGGTCGTCGGCACCAAGGCGATGGCCGTGTTCGACGATGTCGAGCCGTGGTCGCGCAAGCTCGCCATCTACCGGCACACGGTCTGGCAGGACAGCGGCGCGTGGGCGGCGACGCAGAACGAGCCGTCCTACGTGCCGGTGGCGGAAGGCATGCCGCTGACGCGCGAGCTGCAGCATTTCATGAGCTGCATCGAGACGCGCGCCGAGCCGCGCACGGGTGGCGAGGAAGCGATCCGCGTGCTGCGCATCCTGACGACGGGCACGGTCGCGCATCTGTCCGGCGCGTCGTAGAAGCGTTTCTCAGGTCCAGAATTATTCGGCGGCGACGGGTGCGGCCGCGAGGCGCGACAGCTGCGCCTCGGCGATGGCATCGCGCTCGGAGCGCTCGATGAAGCCGCCGCCGAGGACACGCGAATCGTCGCTGTCGTCGGCGTAGAGCAAGCAGGCCTGGCCGGGCGCCACGCCACTCTCGCCATCGTCCAGATCGACGAAGACGGCGCCGTCGCGCTGATGCAGCACGGCGGGGCGTGGAGGCCGCGTCGAGCGGACCTTGGCGAACAGCTCCAGCCCTTCCGGCGGGATCGCCGACAGCTCGACATCGCCGAGCCAGTTGACCGAACGCAGATGCAGGCGGCGCGTCGCCAGCGCCTCGCGCGGGCCGACGACCACACGCGCGCGCGCCGCGTCGATGTGGATCACGTAGAGCGGCTCGCCCGATGCGATGCCGAGGCCGCGGCGCTGGCCGATCGTGTAATGCAGCACGCCTTCGTGGCGGCCCAGCACGCGCCCGTCGATGTGCACGATCTCGCCGGGGTTGGCGGCGGTCGGCTTCAGCCTGGCGATCAGGTCGGAATAACGGCCCTGCGGCACGAAGCAGATGTCCTGGCTGTCGGGCTTGGCTGCGACGGCCAGCCCCATCTGCTCGGCCATGCGGCGCACCTCCGCCTTCGGCCGGTCGCCGAGCGGGAAGCGCAGATAGTCGATCTGCTCCTGCGTCGTGGCGAAGAGGAAGTAACTCTGGTCGCGGTCGGCATCGACCGGGCGGTAGAGCGCCCTGTGACCGGACCTGGATGCGCCGTTCGGACGGCTGCGGATGTAGTGGCCGGTGGCCAGAGCTGCGGCGCCGAGATCGCGCGCGGTCTCCAGCAAATCGGCGAACTTGACCGTCTGGTTGCACGAAACGCACGGGATCGGCGTCTCGCCGGCGACATAGCTTTCAGCGAACGGGTCGATCACCGCCTTGCGGAAACGGTCCTCGTAGTCGAGCACGTAATGCGGGATGCCGAGCGTCTCGGCCACGCGCCGCGCATCGGCGATGTCGCGGCCGGCGCAGCACGAGCCCGCGCGGTGCGCCGCCGCGCCATGGTCGTAGAGCTGCAGCGTCACGCCCACGACGTCGTAGCCTTCGGCCTTCAGCAGGCCGGCCACAACGGAGGAATCGACGCCACCCGACATCGCGACGACGATGCGTGTGTCTGCGGGGCGTCCGGGCAGGTCGAGGCTGTTCATTCGCTTGCTGTTCAAGGGCTTATGGGTGCCGCGGCACCGTCTGGATATAGGCCAAGGGCCGCCCCGATGCCACCCCCGGCGCGGTCGCACCCGAACGGCCGCTCCGGCATCGTGTCAAATGCGAGGCAATCGCGCAGGACTTCGTTCAGCTTTGTTACCTATGGATTACAGGTGGTTTAGGCAAATCTTAAAGCTGCCCGCGTATGGTCATGGGGATTGGGTCTCCAAGCGTTTGCGTTTCCTGTAGAGAGTATGATGACCGATCTGGTTAGACCGCGCGTGAAGTATGTGATCGGCCCCGACGGGAGCCCGCTCACAATCGCCGATCTTCCTCCAACCAATACCCGCCGGTGGGTTATCCGCCGCAAGGCGGAAGTGGTCGCCGCGGTGCGGGGCGGTCTCCTGAGCCTCGAGGAAGCCTGTCAGCGCTACAAGCTGACGACCGAGGAATTCCTGTCCTGGCAGGCCTCGATCGACGAGTATGGCCTGGCCGGCCTGCGCACCACGCGCATCCAGCAATACCGGCACTGATCTTCCGAATACTGCTCTGGTCTTGCGTCGAACCGGCCAGCCGCCGGCTCGATCGCGACAGCGTGCCGGCAGGCTGAGGATCGCGCTGAAGCGGTAGGTCATGCTCCGCCGCTGATCGGACAGAGCACGGCGGGCCCTGTGGACAACGCCATCGAAAAGACGCCGAAGGCATCTGCCGGAATTGCTGGATCCTGCCGATCAGCGGCGTGAACGCCGGCCAGCACGATGCCGGCCAGGCGCAATATCCCGACGATAATGAGGATGGTCGGTGTCCGAAGCCCCGCGACGATGACGTTCGTCATCATCGCAGGGGCGGGATCGCCACCTTGTGCCGGCTTGATCGGGACGGCCGGCTCGTCCCCGGTTTTCGCGTCAGGCGAGGGCGGCGCGCCCGATGTCGGCGTCGCGAGCCTTGACGTCGCGTGACTCCAGCATTTCTGCCTTGGAAAGCTCCGCTTCAGCTTCGGAGAGTAGGGATTCGGCGTTCTTTTTCTGGACCGCGAGATCGGCCTGTGAGTTCTTCAGATTGTCACGGCGCAGTCGCGCGGCCTTGGCGAAGGTCGGATAGGCGAAGTGATTGATGTCGGTAATCCCGGATTTCCTCTCCTCGGACCCGATCTGCGCATCGAGTTCATTCGCCATCCGCTCGAATTCGCCGATCATCAGATCGAGTTGCGCCAGCTGGCGGCGCTTCTCGTTCACCTGAAACTGCTTGAGCCTGACGAGGTTTTCTCGTGACTTCATGACTCGCTACTCCACACACTAATACGCACGCCAGGATCGATCCCCATCGATCCCCCGAGGCGGCACCCCCCTCGGCATGCCCGTGGCCAACCGGCACTCAAACTTTCCGGCGGCCGGTAACCATTCGTTTACGGGCATTGTTAATCATACGCGGCAGGACTTAAGGCGCGGTAAAAAAGCCAGCCTGGCCGAGCGAAAAGCGAACGGTGAGTCGGAAGCGTCGCTTGGCCGGGTTTGTTAAAGTGCCGTGTATGAGCCGTCTTGGCGGATTCGCGTTGAGATTCAAACGAATGTGGTCACACGTTGTAGAACCTGACGGGACTTGCAGAGGCAAAATAGGTTTTGTTAACCATTCGGTGGCAGCCTCCGATTCAGGCAATCACTGCTCCGGCGCACAGAAGGCTCGCGCCCGGTCGGCAGAGAAGGGGACTTAAATGCGCGTTCTGCTGATTGAAGACGACAGTGCGACCGCACAGAGCATCGAGCTGATGCTGAAGTCGGAGAGCTTCAATGTCTACACGACCGACCTCGGCGAGGACGGCGTCGACCTTGGCAAGATCTACGACTACGACATCATCCTGCTCGACCTGAACCTCCCCGACATCTCCGGCTACGAAGTGCTGCGCACGCTGCGCCTCTCGAAGGTGAAGACGCCGATCCTGATTCTCTCGGGCATGGCCGGCATCGAGGACAAGGTGCGCGGCCTGGTCTTCGGCGCCGACGACTACATGACCAAGCCGTTCCACAAGGATGAGCTGGTCGCCCGCATCCATGCCATCGTGCGCCGCTCGAAGGGCCACGCCCAGTCGGTCATCTCGACCGGCGACCTGATCGTGAACCTCGACGCCAAGACCGTCGAGGTCGGCGGCCAGCGCGTTCACCTGACGGGCAAGGAATACCAGATGCTGGAGCTGCTTTCGCTCCGCAAGGGCACGACGCTTACCAAGGAAATGTTCCTCAACCACCTCTATGGCGGCATGGACGAGCCGGAACTGAAGATCATCGACGTCTTCATCTGCAAGCTGCGCAAGAAGCTTGACGCCGCGTCCGGCGGCCAGAACTACATCGAAACGGTATGGGGTCGCGGCTACGTGCTGCGCGAGCCGGAAGAAATCCGCGAAAGCGCCTGACACCGGCAATCGCCAATCGGACGGAAGATCTTCAGCGGCTTGCGCTCCTCGCGCAGGCCGCTTTCGCGTCTCGACCGCCGAACTAGGCGGCCTTGCTGAAATGGCGGAAGCGTTCCAGCAGCTGCGGGCGGTTGAACGGCTTCAGCAGGTAGCCTTGGGCGCCGGCGCGCTTGGCGCGCATGATGGCGCCGATATCGACCTCGATCATGCTGATCACGATCTGCGGCTTCACCGCCGCCGGGATCGCGCGGATGCGGCGGATAAAATCCTCGGCCGGCATGTCGGGCAGCCCGGTGTCGACGACGATGACTTCCGGCATGTCGATCGAGCACATGTCGAGCGCCTGCTCGGCGCTGTCGGCCTCGATGACCATCATGTCCGGGCCGCCGAGAATGCGCTTGGCGACCTTCCGGATGACGCTGGAATCGTCGACGAACATGCAGCGCTTCATAGCCAGGGCCCTCCGCCGAGGCCCGTCAATGTCGAGGCCATCGTTCGAAGCACCCTAGGCGGGTTTTCTAAACATCCGGGAAAGGGGAAAGGTAAATAGCAGGATACCGTCGCCCAGAGCCGCGCGGCCGAAGCCTCATGCCGCGGTGAACACCACTTCCTCGGCGTTGGCGCGGATCGCGATCGTCATGCCCGCCTCGCGTGACAGCAGCAGCGTGTAATAGGGCTGCACCGAATGCGCGTCGATCGGCTCTTCCGGCTTGTTGCCGGAATGAAGTTCGAGGAATTTCGGCGGAACGCGCACCATCGGCCCAGCGGCAGCGAGCGTGAACTTCGGCGCCGTCTCCAGGTCCTCCAGCGTGACCGTGATCTTGCCACCGCGCGGAATGGCGCCGATCGACACCAGGATCAGGTTCAGCAGCAGCTTCACCTTGTTCTTCGGCAGCAGTGCGCGCTTGCCGTTCCAGACCAGCTCGGGCTTCTCGTTCTTCAGAAAGGCGGTCGCCACCTGCTCGGCGTCGCCGGTGTCGATCTGCATGCCGGCCGAGCCGGCGGCGCCGAAGGCGATGCGCGCGAACTGCAGGCGCGCCGACGCATTGCGCGCCGAGGTGCGGATCAGCGCCATGGCGTCCTCGTCGGCGCCGCCTTCGTCGAGGAGTTCGAGGCCATTGTTGATGGCGCCGACCGGCGAGATGATGTCATGGCAGACGCGGCTGCACAGAAGCGCCGCAAGGTCCGATGCGGACAGGGTGAAGGTCTCGGGCATGGCAGTCTCCGCATCGAACCGCGGCCATGCGGCCGGGCGAATCACCAGTCAACTATAGCACCCAGCGTGACATCGACCGCCCCCCGTATGAAACCAACGCAGGGTCGCACATCCGTTTTCCCAAAGTTGCGCGCGATCGCAAGCATCCGGCGGCTGGCGCCCGGTCATCGTGCGGCCATCATCCCGTGCTTGGTTAACACTTGGAAAACGATTGACGCCTACCGTGCGCCGATCGGAGCTGCAAACGCTGCCGGAAAAGAGCGGCGATGCACTCGGGGCGTCCAGCGGAAACCGCTCCCGATGGAGATGGAAGCATGTTCGCCAGACTGATCAATCATCGCCTTGGCAAGGCCATTGCCGTCGCTGCAGCGATCGTCGCCAGCGTCGCGATGTCGCCGGCTGCGCGCGCGCAGGAATACACCGCGCAGGAAATCGTGGATTCGGGCCATCGGTTCTTTGGCTCCACCTCAGGCAGCCTTGCGACGCTGCTCGAAAAGGCGTTCGCCTCGCACGGCCTGCCGAACGGCTACGTGCTCGGCGAGGAGGGCTCGGGCGCTTTCGTCGGTGGTCTGACCTATGGCGAGGGCACGCTCTACACCAAGAACGCGGGCGACCATCGCGTCTTCTGGCAGGGGCCTTCGATCGGCTGGGATTTCGGCGGTACCGGGTCGCGCACCATGATGCTGGTCTACGATCTGGACGACGTGTCGGGCCTCTATGGCCGCTTCGCCGGCGTGTCCGGCTCGGCCTATGCGGTCGCCGGTCTCGGCTTCCATGTCCTGAAACGCAAGAACGTGCTGCTGGTGCCGATCCGCACCGGCGTCGGTGCCCGTCTCGGCGTGAATGTCGGCTACCTCAAGCTGACCGACAAGCCGACCTGGAATCCCTTCTGACCGCGGCCGGCTGACCGCTCCGGTCACGCTTGAGCGCCGGTACGCTTTCGTCATACCGGCGCCTGCTCCTTAAGGTTAAGATTGGGTTGCTTTCCGCGGCACTGGCTAGGACCGGTGCCGCATGGCACATAGTTCAATCGCAACCTCCTTCGCCAAGGGGCCGGCAGGCGTGATTCAGTCCATCCTGTTCTTTTCGCTCGGTTTTCTCTGCGCTGGTTTCCTCGCGCTCATGGTCGCGCCGGCGATCTGGCGGCGCGCGGTCGCGCTCACGCGCAAGCGCATCGAGGCTTCGGTGCCGCTGTCGCTGGGCGAAATCCAGGCCGACAAGGACCGCATGCGCGCCGAGTTCGCGATGTCGACGCGGCGTCTCGAGATGAGCATCAAGGCGTTTCGCGAGAAGGCGGCGGCGCAGGTCATCGAGATCAACCGCAATCGCGAGGAGCTGAAGCGGCTCACCGGCGAGCGCAAGGAAAAGAACCAGGCGATCTCCGAGATCGAGAGCAAGGGCAGCGAGCTGCGCGCGGAGCTGCGGCAGAAGGAAGAGCAGCTTGAACGCCTGCTCGTCCGCCTCGATGAGACGGACCGCGCGCTGGAAGAGCGCGCGCTGGAGATCGACCGGCTCGGCCGCATGTACGACGAGGCCGCGCTCTCCTCCAGCAACCGCCAGATCGAGCTGGTGTCGCGCGAGACCGAAGTCGAGCGGCTCGCCGGCGACGTCTCGGTGCTGCGCGACCAGCGCAAGGACATGGACCGCCGGCTCGGCGAGATCGCTGCCGAGAACAAGTCGCTGAAGGAAGCGCTGAAGAACGAGAAGAAGCGCGCGCTCGACCTCGAGAAGAAGTCCGAGCGGCTGATGGGCACGCTCTCCGACCGCGAGGACAAGCTCGACCGCGCCGAAAAGGAATCCGGTCGCCTGCGCGAGCAGGTGCGCGGCACCTCGGGCCTGGAGAGCGATCTCGACGCGCAGCTGACCGAGGCACAGGGCGAGCGGCTGAAGCTGGAGGCGCAGGTCGCCGATCTGACGCTGCAGATGTCGACGCTGCTCTCGGGCGCCAGGGGCGCCGATGTCGAGAAGGCGATGGGCGTGCTCAACGAAGATCGCGGCCGGCTGGAAGAGCGGCTCACCACGCTTGTGCGCGAGAACAAGAAGCTGCGCGCCGATCTTTCCGTCTACGAGCGCCTGAAGTCCGAAGGCTGGGACGACGAGCGGCGCGAGAATGCCCTGCTGCGCGAGCAGATCAACGATCTCGCCGCCGAGGTGGTGAACCTGACCTCCGCGCTGGACGGTCCGGAATCGCCGATCCGCAAGGTCATCTCCGATTCCGTCGAGCGGGCGGCGGGCGATCCGCAGAGCAAGATCACCAGTCTTGCCGACCGCGTGCGCACGCTGCAGAAGGCCGCCGCCACGAGCGAGCAGCCGGTCTCCCAGTAGGTCCTGCTCAGCCGGCCTCGCTTCTGCGCATTTCGTGCAGCGCGATCGCCGCGGCGGTCGCGACGTTCAGGCTGTCAAAACCCTGCGCCATCGGGATGCGAACGGTGGTCAGCCGCTGCATCAGTGCGACCGGCAGACCTTCCCCTTCCGAGCCGAGCAGCAGCGCCATCCGTCGCGAGCGGGGTGCGTCTGCGAGCGTGGTCGAGCCGGAAGGCGTCAGCGCCAGGGTCGTGAACCCGGCAGCGTTGAGTGCGTCGATCATGGCGTCGCCTGTCGGCGCGAGGGCGAACGGCACTTTCAGCGCCGAACCGGTCGAGACGCGGATCGCCTTGCGGTAGAGCGGGTCGCAACTCGTCGCGTCGAGAATGACCGCGTCAGCGCCGAACGCCGCCGCGTTGCGGAAGATCGCGCCGACATTGTCATGGTTGGCAATGCCGCACAGTGCGACGACGAGCGCGCGTTCGGGCAGGGCTCCGAGCAGGGCGGCGATGTCGGTGCTGTGCTCGCGCACGCCGATCGCAAGGATCCCGCGATGCATCGGAAAGCCGGCGACGGCGTCGATGACGGCGCGCGTCACCACGTAGACGGGCAGGTCAGGACGGGCGCGTGCGAGGATGTCCTGCATACCCGCCAGCCGGCCCTCGAGCACCAGCGCCGACTCGATGCCGAAGCGTCCGCCGGTGACCAGCGCTTCGACCACCACCTTGCCCTCGGCGATGAAGCGTCCCTGCCGGCCGACGAGGTCGCGCTCGCGGATGTCGCGATAGGCCGACAGCCTCGGGTCGGCGGGATCGTCGATGGGGAATTCAATCATGTGTCGCAGCGGTTCATTGCGGCGACAGGAAGACGAGGGAACGCGCGGCGTCAACCGTTCTGTCTGATCACCGGGCCGTAGATGCTCTCAAGTGTCGAGATGAGCAGGCGGACGGATTCGGACTGGCAGGAATAATAGATCGTCTGGCGGTCGCGCCGCGTGCGCACGAGGCCGGAGGCGCGCAGCTTGGCGAGGTGCTGCGAGAGAGCGGATTGGCTGAGATCGACACGTTCGGCAATGGCACCGACCGACATCTCCCGCTCCAGCAATTCGGAGAGGATGGCGAGGCGCTTGGCATTGGCAAGCAGCGTCAGAAACGCCGCCGCTTCTTCTGCACTTTCCGTATGCTGTTCCACATCCATGAAGGCCCCACCATGAGCTGTTTCTCAAGTAGGGAACGCTTGAAGGGGCGTGGCGTTCCAATTCGCGATTGTGAACGAAAAGGCCCCAACTGCAACGCTGAACTGCGACGCGTGCAGTCTACGTTGCGGCGCGGGTACGGCCTTCCTTGACCATCTCGACCAGCATCACACGCAGTTCACCGGCGTCCTGCAATGCGCGGGGAAAGAAGACGCGGCGCTGATCGTCGCCAGCCGCCAGGTCCATGCCCTCCGCATCCATGCCCGTCATGATCCAGCCGCCGGATGGCGCGTTGGCGAAGACGGTGGCGTAGATTTCGATGGCGTCGAGGTGGTCGTCGTTCATGTGATCGACGGAACGCTGCTCGGCGGCAGCAAGACCTTCGTTCGCCGGACTGGCCGTCATGACGTCACCGCGGGTCAGCGCATAGGCCTTGCCGAAGCCGCCGTTCAGGCTGGCAGACTGCGGCTCGAGCCGGAAATAGCTGAAGTCGCCGAGATCGGCGTAGAGCTTCGCCTTCGGGTTGCGATTGAGGTAGCGGCGCGCCGCGCGCTGCTGTTCCTCACTGCCGCGCTCCAGCTTGCGCGCGTTGCAGGCAAGCGTGATGCGCGCATGCGCCATGGGATCGCCCTTGCCGGTTTCCCCGAGCAGCAGCGAGCAGCGCGGATCGGCCAGGATCGCGCCGGTGTGCGCGGCGAGGCCCGAAACAAGAATGATCGGCGCGCCGTCGAGGTCGGTCGCCACGCCGACGCGGCTCGCCAGCGGCGCGCCGGTGGCGGGGTCGAGGCAGGCGAGGGCGCCGTAGCGGGCACTGCGGATCAGCGTTTTCGCCAGCCTGATGCCTTCGGCATCGGTGGCGCGCAACACGTCCTTCTTCACTGCTTCCGTCTGGGCTTCCATGGTGGACAAAATCCTGACAATCATTGTCCGATTTAATGGCTGACGATGCCCTCCTTGGCAAGGGCGGCGGTCTCGTCGGCGCTCACTCCAAAGCGCGCGAGGATGTCGGCGGCTGTTTCGTCAAGCGGTGCGGACCGCTCGCCCTGCGTGCGGGAGAACCGCGGCGCCGGTTCTGCGCGCAGCAGCCCTCCTTGCGTCGAATGTGACTTGCGCCCGCGATTGTGCGGGTGCTCGGGCGCCTCCCGCATCGACAGCACAGGCGACACGCAGGCGTCGGTACTCTCGAACAGGGCCTGCCATTCGTCGCGCGTCTTTTCCTTCACGCGCGCCGCGATGGCTGCGCGCATCTGCGGCCAGCGGCTGCGGTCGTACTGCGCAGCGATGAAGCTGGCGTCGAGCGGCAGCAGCCGCGCAAACTCGGCGAAGAATTGCGGCTCGAGACAGCCGACAGCGATATGGCGGCCGTCGGCGGTCTCGTAGGTGTCGTAGAAGGGCGCACCGGAATCGAGCAGGTTGACGCCGCGCCGGTCGGACCAGAGTCCGCCGGAGAGCAGTGCGAAGGTCAGCGACGCAAGCAGTCCGACGCCATCCACCATGGCGGCATCGACCACCTGGCCCTTGCCGGATCGGCCCGCCTCGAAGAGGGTGGCGAGCACCCCGGCGACGAGGAACATGGTGCCGCCGCCATAGTCGGCGACGAGGTTGAGGGGCGGGACCGGCCGGCCCTCGGCGTTGCCCATGGCATGCAGCAGGCCGGACATTGCCAGGTAGTTGATATCATGGCCGGCGCGCAGGGCGAGCGGGCCGTCCTGGCCGAAACCGGTCATGCGACCGTAGATGATACGCGGGTTGGCGGCGAGCACCGCCTCGGGACCGAGGCCGAGGCGCTCCATGACGCCGGGGCGGAAACCTTCCATCAGCACGTCCGCACTGGCGCAGAGCCGCAGCAGCAGGGCGACGCCCTCCGGCCGCTTCAGATCGAGTTGAAGCACGGCCCGGCCGTGGCGGTCGACATCGTGCTCGGGCTTCAGCGGAATGAAGCCCGGAGGCGCCCCGCGCCGCTCGACGCGGATAACCGACGCCCCCATCTCGGCGAAAATCAGCCCTGCCAGCGGGACAGGGCCGATGCCGGCCATCTCGATGATGGTGAGACCCGCGAGCGGGCCGCTCCTGCGCTCCGTCATTCGAGGCTCAGGCGCTCACTTCGGCGCCATGCGGATGGCGCCGTCGAGGCGGATGACCTCGCCATTGAGCATCTGGTTCTCCACGATATGCGCGGCGAGCGCGCCGTACTCCGCCGGATCGCCGAGGCGGGACGGGAAGGGCACCTGCTGGCCGAGCGACTTCTGCGCGTCCTCGGGGAGGCCGGCGAGCATCGGGGTGCGGAAGATGCCGGGGGCGATGGTCATGACGCGGATGCCGGCGCGCGAGAGGTCGCGCGCGACGGGCAGGGTCATCCCGACCACGCCGCCCTTCGAGGATGCATACGCGGCCTGGCCGATCTGGCCGTCATAGGCTGCGACCGAGGCGGTGTTGACGATGACGCCACGCTCGCTGCCTTCCAGCGGCTCCAGCTTCTCGCACTGGGCGGCGAAGAGGCGGATCATGTTGAAGGTGCCAATCAGGTTGACCTCGATGATCTTGCGGTAGGCATCGAGCGGGTGGGGGCCGTCCTTGCCGGTGGTCTTTGCCGCGATGGCGATGCCGGCGCAGTTGACGAGGATGCGAGGCGCGCCAAGCTTTTCGATGACGGTCGCGAAACCATGCTCGCCGCTCTCGGCGTTGGAGACGTCGCACTTCACCGCGATGCCGCCAAGATCGGCCGCGACCTTCTCGGCGCGCTCCATGCCGACATCGAAGATCGCGATCTTCGCCCCCTTTGCCGCAAGCGCGCGTGCCGTCGCCTCGCCGAGGCCCGAGCCGCCGCCCGTGACAACCGCAATCTGACCCGATGGATTCATGACGCTCTCCTCAAATTCAGGGTGAAGTATCGCAGCCGCATGCAGCGAGGCAAGCGGGGAGGGGGAAGGGATGGCAATCGTTCACACCGGCGCGGATGGCGCCCCCACCTGGTCCTGCTGCGCTACCTCACCAGCCGGATGGTCGCGGTGTCCGATTGCACGCAGATGAAGCAGCAGTCGGTGCAGCGGTAAGCCTTGTCGGGGCCGACGCCGAAGAAGACGCGGTCATTGCCGACCATCCAGGCGCCATAACAGATGCGCTCGCCGGCATTGCATTTGACCGGCACGCTTTTGCGATAGCCCTTTTCGATCATGTAGACCTTGTCGTTGCCCGGCCAGACCCGGCCGGGGCGCTCGCCGTACAGTTCGACGGCGACATCGTAACCCTGCTGGTTGTCGATGTAGAACGACATCTCCGCCGCCGCGGCGGGAGCGGTCATCAGAAAGAGGGCGAGCAGGAGCCGAATCATGCAGGCATTCTGCCACGCGCCAGGCGGCAGGAGCAGGGCAACGTGCCGGGCTACTCTTCGGGCTCGGTGGTGAACATCAAGGGATAACCCTTCGCCTTGGCGGCGTCGGTGGCGCGGGTCGCCTTGGTCTCGGCCACGTCGCGCGTGAACACGGCGACGACGCAGGCGCCCTTCTGATGCGCGGTGATCATGACGCGCATCGCCTGCTCCTCGCTCATGCCGAACTCGGCCTTCAGCACCGTCACGACGAACTCGCGCGGCGTGTAGTCGTCGTTGAGCAGGATGACCTTGTAGAGCTTCGGCCGCTCGACCTTCGGGCGGACTTTCGCACGGGGAGTGAGAACTGTGTCTGGCATGGGAGCGACCGGGGGAGCGACCGGGATTTTCGCACGGCCGGGCCAAACGGTCCACCTGCCCGGAAAGACGGGCAGGTGGGAGCGACAAAACGCTACATGCTGTGCAGGTGCAGGATGTTTCCGTCAGGATCCTTGAACCAGACCATCTTCATGTCGCCGCCGCCATGGATGTCGCCGTCGCGCTGCATGCCTTCATAGTGCTCGAAAATGACGCCCCCGGCCTTGAGCGACTGCGTGATGGTCTCGATCTCGTCGCCGACGTCCCACACCACGGCGTTGGCCTTGTTGGTGCCGGCAAAGTCGGATCGGTAGACGACGAGCTCCGTCGCGCCGGTGGCAAAAGTCATGACGCCGTGTTCGGCATCGTCATTGACCAGTGCGAGGCCAAGCGTGTCGCGATAGAATTTCCTGGCGCGCTCGATGTCGCTGACGGCGACGATCGCCGACGATGTCTTGTCCTTCAACATGAGGTCGTCCTCCGTGCCTTCAGGGCGAAAGAGAAACGCGCGGAGCGAAGGCGGGTTGCCGCCAAAAAGAGGCGCCGTCGACGAACCCGCCGGCTTTCCGGCGCCTTGCCGAGGCCTTGCCGGAAAGGCGAGACAGGCGCTCGCCTCGCGCCTCTAGCGCCGCAACACGGCCGACAGCACGTCGCGCACGCCGATCGCTCCGACGAAGCGAGAGGCTTCGTCGAACAGCGCGACGGGGGCGGTCTGCGAGCGGTGCATGGCGAGCATGACAACTTTCAGCGACGTGCCGGGCGTGGCCCAGAACACCTTGCCCGACTCCTCCGCATGCGCCTCCACGTCGGAACAGGAGACCCAGTTGACCGGCTGGCCGTCGCGCTCGGCGGCGGCGACGAGGCCGTTGGCGTCAAGCTTGAAGCGGGTGGTCCTGCGGCGGTCGAGCCAGATCCAGCCGTCCTCGGTGTGCTCAAGCTCATGCAGGGAGCGCATGACGTTCCAGGCGGTGAGCACCGAGAGCGGGTTCACGTTGGCGATGAAGTCGCGCACATAGGCGTTGGCGGGCCGGAGCACGATGTCCTCCGGCGCGCCGGTCTGCACGATGCGCCCACCTTCCATGATGGTGATGTGGGTGCCGAGCTTCAGCGCTTCCTCGAGGTCGTGGCTGACGAAGACGATGGTCTTCTTCAGCGTCTTCTGCAGTTGCAGCAGTTCGTCCTGCAGCTTGGTGCGGATCAGCGGGTCGAGCGCCGAGAACGGCTCGTCCATGAGCAGGATCGGCGCCTCGGTGGCAAAGGCGCGGGCAAGGCCGACGCGCTGCTGCATGCCGCCGGACAGCTCGTGCGCGTATTTCTTCGCCCACTGGTCGAGGCCGACGAGCTGCAGTTGGCGGCCGACGCGTTCGCGCCGTTCGGCATCGGGGACGCCGGCCAGTTCGAGGCCGAAGCCGACATTCTCTTCCACCGTGCGCCAGGGCAGCAGCGCGAACTGCTGGAACACCATGGCGACCTGCTTCTGGCGGACGCGGCGCAGGGTCGGCTCGTCGCAGGAGGCGACATCGACCATGCGGTCGCCGTCGCGCACCATGACCTGACCGCGGCTGACGACGTTCAGCCGGTTGACGGCGCGCAGCAGCGTCGACTTGCCGGAGCCGGAGAGGCCCATGAGAACGGAAATCTCGCCCTCGTTGACGGTGAGGCTGGCGCCGGCGCAGCCGAGCACGTTGCCGGTCTTCTCAAGGATGGCGGCGCGGCTGGCGCCGGCATCGACCATGCGCAGCGCGTCGCTGGTGTCGGGCCCGAACACGATGTCGACATTCTTGAAGTCGACGGCAGTGCGCACCGAAGGGCTAGGGACAACGGCGTTCATCGGGTGGCTCCGGTGCGCACGCGGCTCATGCGGTCAAGCACGATGGCGAGCACGACAATGGCGAGGCCCGCCTCGATGCCGAGCGGGATGTTGACGGTGTTCAGCGCGCGCACAACCAGCTTGCCGAGGCCGTTGGCGCCGATAAGGCCGGCGATGACCACCATGGACAGGCACAGCATGATGCACTGGGTGAGGCCGGCCATGATGGTCGGCAGCGCCGCCGGCAGCTCGACCTTCCAGAGCAGCTGGCTGCGCGTGGCGCCGAAGGCGGCGCCAGCCTCGAGCATCGGCTTCGGCACCGAGACGATGCCGAGATAGGTGAGGCGGATCGGCGCCGGCGCGGCGAAGATGACGGTGACGATCAGGCCGGGGGCGACGCCGAGGCCGAAAAGGATCAGGATAGGAATGAGATAGACGAAGGTGGGCATCGTCTGCATCAGGTCGAGGATCGGCTGCAGGATACGCCAGACGCGCTCGGAATGCGCCGCCCAGATGCCGATCGGCACGCCGATCGCCATGGAGGCGGCGGCGGAGGCAACGACCAGCACCAGCGTCTCGACCGTCTCCTTCCAGAAATTCTGGTTGATGATGAAGAGCAGGCCGATGAGCACGGCGAGGCCGAGCTTCCAGGAGCGCTGCATCCACCATGCGAGCGCGGCGATGAGCACGGCGAGCAGCACCGGCGGCACCATGTTGAGCAGATCGATGACACCGACCAGCGCCCAGGTGAGGCCGCGCGCGATGGCGTCGAAGAACCAGGCGAAATTGCCGGTCAGGAAGTCGAAGAAAGCCTTGCCCCACGGGCCGATCGGGATCTTGAACGATCGGATGAATTCGGTGATCGGATCCACGTGGCCCCTCCAGCGTCTTTGCTTTGACTGCCGGCACTTGCGGCCGGCTTAGGAAAAAGGCGGCCATCCTCTCCGGACGGCCGCCTGAACGCTCAGCATGCGCGATGCGCAGATCGCATCAGCCGCCCAGTGCGGTCTTCACGGCTGCTGCGGCGTCGCCGCCGTCAAAGGTCGTGACGCCGTCGAGCCAGGGCGTGACGGTGTCCGGATTGGCCTTCAGCCAGGCTGCTGCGGCGGCCTTCGGGTCGGCGCCGTCGTTGAGGATGGCGCCCATGATCTCGTTTTCCATCTTCAGCGTGAAGGTGAGGTTGGAAACGAACTTGCCGACGTTCGGGCATTCGGTGACGTAGCCGGCGCGCACGTTGGTGTGCACGGTGGCGCCGCCGTAGTTCGGGCCGAAGACGTCATCGCCACCCGAAAGGTAGGCCATCTCGATGTTGGCGTTCATCGGGTGCGGCTCCCAGCCGAGGAAGACCACGTCTTCCTTGTTCGGCACGGCCTTCTGCACTGCCGACAGCATGCCGGCCTCGGAGCTCTCGACCAGCTCGAAGCCGCCGAGGTCGAACTGATTGGCCGCGATCATGTCGAGGATCAGGCGGTTGCCGTCATTGCCGGCCTCGATGCCGTAGATCTTGTTGCCGAGCTTGTCCTTGAACTTGGCGATGTCGGCGAAGCTCTGCAGGCCGGCGTCGTAGGTGTATTTCGGCACGGCCAGCGTGTACTTCGCACCCTCGAGATTGGTCTTGATGTCCTCGACCGACTTGTCCTCGAGATAGGGCTTGATGTCGGCCTCCATGGTCGGCATCCAGTTGCCGAGGAAGACGTCGATGTTCTTGGCGGAGAGCGAGGTGTAGGTGACTGGCACCGACAGGATCTCGACGGTGGGCGCGTAGCCGAGCGCCTCGAGGACCACGGAAGCGGTCGCCGTCGTCGCGGTGATGTCGGTCCAGCCGACGTCGGAGAAGCGCACCGCCTTGCAGCTTTCGGGATCGGCGGCCATCGCCACGCCTGCGGAGAGGAAGGCGGCGAGGCTGACGCCGATGCCCAGCGTTCTGGAACGCACCATGTGGAGATTCTCCCATTTGTTTCGCCGGAACACGACGTTCCGGCTAATTTTCGCTAACAATGAGCTAAACACCATTTTGCTGATGTTTCAAGCGGTCGCGCTTCACGCTTAGCGGCGCGGCGTTTGCCGACACACGATGCCGCATTCGATGATGGGGCCAGGGGACCTAGCGGGACGCGCCGTTCATTCGCAGATGAGGCCGATGCGGTCAATCATCTGCCCGGACCAGCCGTCGATGCCGCTGCCGCTGCGCTTCCTGCAGTCGAGCCACTTGGTGCCAACGATGCCCTGGTGCACGTTCTGCCGGGCGACCGCGGTCTGGGTGGACAGCACGCCGGCTTTTCGGTGGATCGCGGCGGCGCCGATATTCCCCACGCGCGGTTGGCTCGGATAGGAGAAGGGCATGGCCAAGCTCTACTTCCACTACGCCGCGATGGACGCCGGCAAGTCGACCATGCTCTTGCAGGCGTCGTACAATTATCGCGACCGTGGCATGACGACGATGCTGTTCGTGGCCGGCCACTACCGCAAGAACGACGAGGGCTACATCTCGTCGCGCATCGGGCTGGAATCGTCGGCCGACATGTTCCGCGACGGCGACGATCTGTTCGCGCGCGTGCGCGAGCATCATGAGCGGACGCCGGTGCACTGCGTGTTCGTCGACGAGGCGCAGTTCCTGACCGACGAGCAGGTGTGGCAACTGGCGCGCATCGCCGACCGGCTCGGCATACCGGTCATGTCCTACGGGCTGCGCACCGACTTCCAGGGCAATCTGTTTCCCGGTTCGAAGGCGCTGCTCGCCATCGCCGACGAGTTGCGCGAGGTGCGCACCATCTGCCGCTGCGGGCGCAAGGCGACGATGGTCGTGCGGCTGGGGCCGGACGGCAAGGTGGCGAAGCAGGGTGCGCAGGTGGCGATCGGCAAGGAGGCTTACGTGTCGCTCTGCCGCCGTCACTGGGAAGAGGAGATGGGACGCATTCCTTCCGAGGATCTGGTGGGGTTTGCGCGCGGCTGAGACAGAGCCTTTCGCGATTTCTTGCACGCGGCTCTGCCAAAGCGTTGAAATCGCTTTCTCTGCCGCTTTCGGAGAGCTACGCTGGCGCCGGCGTTCAGCCAATCGGGGCTCTGGTCATGCGGTCGATATCGAGCTTGCTCGCTGGTTTCGCCATCGCTGCTTCCTGTTTTCCGGCGCTGGCGCAGGACGCCGCGCATGGCCGCTCGGTGTTCAACAAGTGCCGCGCCTGCCATGAGGCCGAGCGCGAGATCCTGAAGGTCGGGCCGCATCTGGTCGGCGTGTTCGGGCGCAAGGCTGGCAGCCTCGAAGGCTATTCCTATTCCCGGGCGATGACCGAAGCCGGCGCGGCCGGACTGGTCTGGGACGACGCCAGTCTCACGGCCTATCTCACGGCGCCGAAGGCGTTCCTGCCGGGCAACAGCATGAGCTTCATCGGCATCAAGGACGCGGAAGACCTCGCCGACCTCATCGCCTGGCTGAAGGCCGACCCGAAGCCGTAGAGCGACCGCCACGCCGATCTCGGCGGGTTCTCCACCTGTTTTGGCCCGGCACGATGCAGCGACACGCCGCTGAAACGGCGACGCTGCTATTGCAGCGGCGCCCGCAGACACGGGCACTTTCTGCGTGCGTGTCTTTCAATCGCCAAGGGCGGGCCATATATTTCTGCGGCGCAAGCGTGAGATGCACCCTCCGGAGGACCGAATGGCGACGTTGCAGAACTTCGATGCCGAGATTGCCAAGACCAAGCAGGTGGTCGAGGAGATGCGCTCCAAGATCGACCAGTCGGGCAGCATGCTCGAGACGCTGGCGAAATCGGACGCGACGATCGGCAACACCGATTTCGACATCGAGAACGCCCGCATCGAGGACGTGGTCAAGCAGCAGAAGGTGATGGAAGGCAACATTGCCGACCTGATCATCGGTCTCGAGGACGCCACCAACGTGTTCGGTACCGAATTCGAGTCGATGAAGAGCTTCACCGGCTGGGAGAGCTTTGTCGGCATCTTCTCCGCGCAGTCGAAGCAGCGCATGCGCACCGAGCGCGTGCGCAACATGTCGCTGGCCGGCAATCTGCAGGAGCTGCTGGCGAAGTCGGACACGATCGTCGGCATCCTGAAGGCCCAGAAGCAGGTGCTCGACAGCCGCTACAAGACCTCCGAGGCATCGCTCGCGCAGGTGATCGCACGGCGCAAGCAGACGATCGAGAACCTGACCGGCGTGCAGAAGCGCATCGAGGAGCTGAACCCGCTGCTGCTCGACATCGAGAACAAGATCGCTGCCTCGACCAGCCAGACCGACCGCACGCAGCTGGAGTCGGAGCGCTCGAAGCTGGCGACGGAGTATAATGAGAAGCAGGCGAAGGAGCAGGAGCTGCTGGCCGAAAGCCAGACGCTGGAGCGCTACACCTCCATGTTCCAGACCTTCGTCGACTCGCTCAACAACCAGATCGCGGCGCAGAACACGCTGATCAACAAGCTGACCATCGACACCGAGCAGCGCATCGTTCTCTACAAGGCGCTGGAAGACTCGCTGAAGACGGCTGCGCAGCAGGACGTGGCGCACAAGATCAACACGCTGGGCTCGAAGGTCGATACGACGGCGGAGGAGACCATGGCCGGCATCGGCGCGGCGGCGCAGCGCCACATCGGCGACCTGCTCGAGCTGCACGAAAAGAACATGGTGTCGACCGCCGACATCCAGCGGCGCAAGAAGCTGGCGGACGACGCGTTCGCGCGCCGCTTCGACGAGGTGATGAGGAAGCACAACGCGGCGAACTACGTGCAGTCGTAAGAACGCTACGCCCGTCTTTGGGCACGTCAGACATCCTCCTCTGGCCTGCCGGCCACCTCACCCTCAAGCAGAGAGGCTGGCAGTTCCTACTGTCTCACGAGCTCGGTGAGGCAGGCACTTGGCGAACTAGCCCTTCGAGACCAGCCGCATGACTCCTGCCGACGACCCCGCCGTCCGCTACTTCGACGCCATCGACGCCGCGCTGAAAGGGCTCGGCGTGTTCATGCGCGACGATTCCTCGCCGCTGTACCGGCACGGCATCGTGGCCAAGATCGTGGCCGAATACATCGCGCGGCTGGAAAATTCCTTCCAGTGCTGGCGCAACCGGCTGGGCTTCCTCGAGACGTTCAAGATCTCGCGCGCCGAGAGCGGCTTCCCGGTGTTCCAGAACGTGCTGGAACTGGAGAACGACCGGCGCAACGCTAGGCAGCGGCTGGCGGCGATACCCGAGGCCGGCGAGATCCGCGTCGAGATGGCCGACTTCATCCTGCGCCACAAGGCGTTTCCGGAAGCGCTGCAGCGCTCGATGGCCGAGCGGCTCTATCTGGAAGCGGTGGACGAGGGCTCCGCCTTCGCGCCGTTCAACCTGGCGCAGACGGCAAAGGTGTCGGTCAACCCGAACACGATGCGGCCGTTCTACCTCGTCCATTGGGCCGCTTTCGACGGCGTGGCCAATCTGCCGCTCGTCTACATGGCGACGGTCGAGGATTCGTCCGACTCGATGAAGCAGCTGGTGAAGCCGGACGGCAAGCTCAACGAGCGCGTGAACATTCCGCTGCCGGTCGAGGGGCTGCTCAACCCCGACCTCGCGCACCGGTTCGACGATTTCACCGAAAAGAACTCGGCCTACTCGCTGTCGCCGACCACCATCGCGACCAATCTCGACAAGGATTTCGAGCACCTGCATCCCAAACAGCTGCGACGCGTGGTGCTGGGGCCGTTCTATTCGGCCGGCATCACCGAGAACAATTCGGTGGTGACCGAAGTGCTGTCGAAGGTGCGGCGGCCAGAGAATGCCTGGCTTCTCACCTGGACCATCCAGGAGGTCTATTCAAAGGCCGAGAAGCCCGGGCGCAAGGGTCTGTTCTCCAGCGAGAAGGCGACGCAGGAGTTCCACATCAACACCGACGATCTGGAAGCCACGCGGCAGGGCGTCTCCGAGTACGAGCGGCACGCGCTCATCCCGCATGAGAGCTACCAGGCGCTGTACGCAGCCGGCGAGGCGGCGAAGATCTTCGAGGGCTACAAGGTGCACATCCTGTCGAAGGGCAAGGTGATCTCGGATGTGTAGCGCAAGCGCCGAGGTCAGCACCGCCCCTCACCCCGTGAAGAACGGGGAGAGGGGGGGGCGCGAAAGTTGACGCGATGCTTCGCAGCAAGATTGAGCACGACGCAGACACCTCCCTCTCCCCGCGTGCGGGGAGAGGGTAAGGGTGAGGGCAGTTTCGAGGAGCATCCATGGACACCGGCCTGACCACGATCCCGGAAGCCGACATCGAGAAGCACCGCGCTGCGGCGCAGTCGATGATCACGCGCGTCATCGTGCTGGAGGATTCGTCCAGCCAGTCGAACACGCAGCTGGCCGGCACGGGGCGGCGCTTTGTTTCGACCATCTCCACCGGCTCAGTACGCAAGACGCGCGAGGTCGAACTAGCGAAGACGGTCATGGCGCTCAGGCCCGACGACCAGCTGATGTCGATCGCCCAGCACACGCTGCTCTACCGCGCGCGGCGCGGACTGCAGGTGGCGCTGGCGGTGAACGACGTGTTCGCGCGCGCCGGCGAGCTTGAGAGCCTGCAGGCCAAGAATGCACGCGCGCCCCTGGAAGGCGACGAGGCGGCCAGTTTCAAGAAGCTGCTATCCTCGGCGGCCTATGTCTCGGCCTTCGCCTTCGCCTCCTATCTGCTGCAGCTGATCGATGCCGATGGCGAGCCGCCGAACGACGTCGAGGAGCCGGACTTCCTGTTCGACACGGCGCAGGATGCGCTGAAGTCCATGGTCGCGGGGCTCGACGCTGCGCTGAAGGGCAGCAAGGCCGACTCCGACCTGGCGCTGCGGGCGCGCGCCTTCGCGCGCGCGGCGATCGACGGGCTGCTGACGCGCAAGGGCCGCTTCGACCGGCTGGGCGAATTCGACAACGCGCATATCCGCATCGACGCGGACGATTTCACGCTCGACGGCTTCGACGTGGCGCCGGGCAAGAAGTCGAAGCCGCTGGTGATGACCTTCAAGAAACCGGAAGAGGTCGTCGGCAACCACATCGCCAAATACCAGTCGGTGAAGCTGGCCAAGATGCTGATGGCCTATGATTTCGACCGGCAGCTGAACCCGTTCGTGGAGCTTGGCGGCTTCCTCTTCACCTTCATCGGCGATGGCGCGCCGGGAACCGGCAAGACCACGCTGATCCAGATGATCGCCGGGCTGGTCAATGACTACTGCCAGGTGGCGGGCTACCCGTTCGTCTACGAGAATTTCGGCGTCGACCAGATCTCGTCCTACCAGGGCAAGTCGGGCCAGAACTGCCGCCAGTTCATCGACAATGTGCTCAACCCGCGCGCCATCGGTTTTGGCACGATCGACGACATCGACCAGGTGGCGGCGAAGCGTTCCGACGACCGCGCCTCGGCCGGCCAGCACGAGATCACCGGCGTGCTGATGAGCGCGTTTTCCGGCGCGATGACCGTGGTGCGCGGCAATTCCAGCTTCGGCATGTTCTCCAACTATCCGGAGAATGTCGACGATGCGCTGCGGCAGCGCGCCGGCGCACGCTGGCTGGTCGACGGGCCGCAGACGCGCGACGACTACATCGACATCTTCGTGCTGCTTGCCGGCAAGAACCACAAGATCGAGCTGGGCGACCACAAGCTCTACGAGGCGCAGCAGATCCAGCGCGCCGTGTCCGAGGCATACGAGTCCTATGCCAGGCCGCACGAGGACGGCCTGATCAAGGTCTACGAGCGGTTCTCGAAGGCGAAGGGCGAGCCGAAGACGCTGTCCGACATCGGCACCTACCTGCACATGATCAAGGAGGCCGAGCCGCGCTTCACCGGCCGCGCCATCAAGAACGTCACCGACGCAATCAAGATGCGGGCGATGGACATCGAACTGCCGGACGACTGGTTCGAGAAGCCCGAGACGTTCATGCACAAGGGCTACGACGAGAAGAAGGCGATGGTGGAAGAGCTGCGCGGGCCGTTCGACATGGCCATGGTCATGCAGGAGATCAACCGCTACGCCGATTCCGAATTCCGCTACTCCGACCGCGCCGACGATTCCGCCGTCAACAAGATGCTGCGCGACGCCCGCCTGCGCGAACGCGCGCAGCGCGAGATGGAAGAGCTGAAGCAGAAGGGACTCTGGAATGCGTGATCGTTCCGGAGATTGAACACGGACGTGGCGTGCCCTAAATTCTGGCTAGGCTGGCTAGATTGTGGTGATCGATATGCGAGAGGTTGGGACGCTTGAGGCGCGCAACACGCTCAGCGCGCTGCTCGAACTGGTCGAGAAGGGCGAAGAAGTGACGATCACGCGCCATGGCAAGGCGGTTGCGCGACTTGTGCCTGCGGTGCGGACCGATGAGCAGAAGTCAAAGGCCCGGGAAGCTGCCCGCGCGATTCTGGAGATGCGCAAGGAGGTCAAGCCTGATCCCGAGGGCCTGACGGTCGTCGATTACATCCAGATGGGTCGGCGCTATTGAGCATCGTGATCGACAGTTCCGTCGCTCTCGCTTGGTCTCTGCCGGATGAAGGCAGTCCCTTGGCTCGCCGGACGCTTATGCAGGTCATTGAGGAAGGTGCCCATGTGCCGCCGTTGTTTTCGATCGAATTCGGCAACGCGCTCGTCATGGCGGTGCGGCGCGGTCGGATAGACCATGCGTTTCGACGGCGCACATTCGAGCACGTGGCGGAACTCAGTTTGACAATCGATCGCGACGGCAGCGGTCAGATCTGGACTGACGCCGTCGACCTCGCCGACCAGCATGGGCTGACGCTGTATGATGGGGTATATCTGGAGCTCTCCTTGCGAACTGGCTTGCGCCTGGCAACGCTTGACAAGCGATTGGCCAAGGCGGCGAGCGCGATTGGCGTCCTGCATGGCTGACAGAACGGCTGGGCAATCCTGATGGACCTTCTGCGCGACAACGAGCTGATCTACGGGCGGCTGCTCACCGTCGACGAGCCGCACCTGATCGGGCGCTACAACAAGGCGCTGGTCGCGTTCGGGCTCTCGCCGACAAAGCTCGCCAGCTTCGAGATCGACCGCACCGGCTTCTCGCCGCAGGTGGCGGACGAACTCGGCGACCCGCAGTATCTCGACCCGAACGAGGTCAACCGGCGCTTCATCATCCTGACGCCGGCGCAGATCGACCTGCCGGTCGTGCACACGGCGTTCTCGAACACGTCCCAGCTCGTCTACGAGTTCATGACCAGGAACCAGCGCGCCATCGACGCGCTGACGATCAAGGACGTCATCTATGGCGAGATCGAGGATTCGGTCGCCAAGGTGGAAGACATCGAGGACCTGCTGTCGATCAACCAGGTCGAGTTCCGCGTGCTCTCCGCCGAGGACGTGCTGGGCAAGGCGGCCGAGCTTGGCACGCTGGTTGACCGGCTGAAGCAGGAGCCGCATGCGTGGCGAGACGATGCACTGCTCAACCGCATGGTGGAACTGGCGAAGGTGTGCGGCGACATCCGCGAGAACGCGCTGGTGCCGGACCAGGTGATCTTCCGTCACAGCGCCTTCTGGACCAGCCATTTCGGCGGGCTCTACGTGTTTGTCGATCCGGACATGACGACGATCATCTCCGACCCCTCGGCGCCGGGTTTCCGCCGCTCGCGGCCGTGGCAGGTGAGCTACCTGTCGATCCGCGACGCCGAGCGCGTGTTCAAGTTCCTCGCCTCCACCGGCCGCCTCGACCTGCCGCGCGCCTCGTGGATCGAGACGTCCGGCTATCTCGAGCATCGCGCCGAGATGGCCGTGCGCGCACTTATCCGGCAGGCGGAGCCGAAGCGCGACATGTCGGCTGCGTCGCGGGTCTGGCTGCAGACCTGGATCCAGTCGAACGCCGACCTGATCGCCAAGGACGGCGTGTTCCCCTTCCTCAACGGCGCGAAGCGCGAGATCGCCCAGTTCGGGCAGCTGAAGCTCGACGAGGTGTTTCCGCAGCACCGTTTCCAGGTGGTGCGGGCGCGGCCGGACCATCCCGATGCCTGGCTGGTCAACCGGCTGATCTCCGACTTCGTGCCGGCTGACTTCGTGTCGCGCTACATCTTCAACAAGCAGGGCTTCTACAAGGACTACGAGGAGCTCTCCGAGCCGTGGCGGCGGCACGTTGTGGAGATGCTGAAAAGCACATATCTGAAAGACCAGGACGCGTTCCGCGCGCGTCTCTACGGGCTGACCGACTGAGGGGACAGGCCAATGCTCGATCCGATCTGGAACTTCTTCGGATGGCTGTTTCGCACGATCTGGCAGGGGCTGGGGCTGCTCGTCAGCGGGCTGCTGGCGCCGTTCCGCTGGATCGGCCAGTGGTACACGCAGCGCGGCTGGATCCTGAAGCTGGTGGTCGGGCTGGTCGCCATCGCGATCGTCGTCCTGTACGCGCTGTTCTTCTGGAACACGCAGACATGGCCGGGCTTCAACCCGAACTACGTCGATGCCTACGAGTTCAAGAAGCGCAGCATCTCGGCGGGCGAGGTGGCCGGCGACGGCTCGGCCAAGGTCTGCGGCAAATCCGGCATCGTCGAGGTGGCGATCGATCTGACGGACTACAACGTCAACCAGAATGCATGGATTTCCTCCACGCTCGCCTACAAGCTCGGCTTCTTCCTCGTGGCCGACTGGGACGACACGCCCTTCTTCGACAACAAGGCGTCGTTCCAGCGCGGCATCAACCAGGCGCTGCGCACGACGTCGCTCGAACTGGTGAACCATCTCGGCCGCGTGGCGGCGACCTCGCAGATCGACCGCGATCTCGAAAGCGCGCGCGGCAACTTCTTCTTCGACGAGGAGACGTGGTACTTCGGCATCCACCCGTTCGGCTTCAAGACGCCGACGCCGAGCTACCATCGCGATGCGATCGGATTCCTGCGATCGTTCAACACGCGGCTGGAGAACTGCTCGGCGGTGTTCGACGCCCGCTCGGACAATCTGCGCAGCTACTTCACCAACATCGTCAGCGCGATGGGCGACACCTCGGCGCTGCTCAAGGACCGCGTCGAGAACCACGCCGGCGGCGTGTTCGACTTCCGCGCCGACGACCGCTTCTGGTTCGCCTACGGCCAGATGTATGCCTATTACGGCATGATCAGCGCGGCGCGCGCCGACTTCGAGGACGTCATCAAGCAGCGCAACCTGAATGCGCGCTGGGACGAGATGGAGAACAATTTCCGGCGCGGCCTGGAGATCAGGCCGTGGATCGTCGCCAACAGCAGCCCGGACGGGCTGTTCGCCAGCCACCTTTCCACGCTCGGCCTCTACGTGCTGGAGGTGAGCCGCAACATGTCGCAGATCAGCGACGTGCTGGCGAACTGAGGGCGCTGCGCCGGCGACTCGCCGCAGGCGTTTGCGGGCGGCGTGAGGTTTCTGAGGCGCGCCTGTCGCTTTTTGCTTATTGCGCGGCTGTTTTGAGACGGCGGGCGGCGCCGTTGTCGGGCTTCCATGTGCCCCGAAAACAGGGCATATGGCGCCCGAATTCCACACATTTGGGGAAGCAGAATGGCCGAGTTCAAATCCGACATCGAGATCGCGCGCGCGGCGAAGAAGAAGAACATCATGGAGATCGGGGCGAAGCTCGGCATCCCGTCCGAGCACCTGCTGCCCTACGGCCATGACAAGGCGAAGATCTCCGCCGAGTTCATCGCCTCGAAGCGGTCGGCCAAGGACGGCAAGCTGATCCTCGTCACCGCCATCAACCCGACGCCAGCCGGCGAAGGCAAGACGACCACCACGGTCGGCCTCGGCGACGGCCTGAACCGCATCGGCAAGAAGGCCATCACCTGCATCCGCGAAGCCTCGCTCGGGCCGAATTTCGGCGTCAAGGGCGGCGCGGCCGGCGGCGGCTACGCGCAGGTCGTGCCGATGGAGGACATGAACCTCCACTTCACCGGCGACTTCCACGCGATCACCACCGCGCACAATCTGCTGTCGGCGCTGATCGACAACCACATCTACTGGGGCAACGAGCTCGGCATCGACACCCGCCGCGTCGCCTGGCGCCGCGTCATGGACATGAACGACCGCGCCCTGCGCGAGATCATCTGCTCGCTCGGCGGCGTCGCCAACGGCTATCCGCGCGAGGCCGGTTTCGACATCACGGTCGCCTCCGAGGTGATGGCGATCCTCTGCCTCGCCACCGACCTGAAGGATCTGCAGAAGCGCATCGGCGACATCATCGTCGCCTACCGCCGCGACAAGAGCCCGGTCTATGCGCGTGACCTGAAGGCCGACGGCGCCATGGCCGTGGTGCTGAAGGACGCGATGCAGCCGAACCTGGTGCAGACGCTGGAGAACAACCCGGCCTTCGTGCATGGCGGCCCGTTCGCCAACATCGCGCATGGCTGCAATTCGGTGGTCGCCACCACGACGGCGCTGAAGCTCGCCGACTATGTCGTCACCGAAGCCGGCTTCGGCGCCGATCTGGGCGCCGAGAAATTCTTCGACATCAAATGCCGCAAGGCGGGCCTCAAGCCGGCGGCTGCGGTCATCGTCGCCACCGTGCGCGCCATGAAGATGAATGGCGGCGTGAAGAAGGAAGACCTCGGCAGGGAAGACGTCGAGGCGGTGAAGAAGGGCTGCGCCAATCTCGGCCGCCACATCGAGAACGTGAAGCAGTTCGGCGTGCCGGTCGTGGTGGCGATGAACCACTTCGTCTCCGACACCGACGCCGAGATCGCGGCGATGAAGGACTATGTCTCGCAGCAGGGCGCCGAGGCGATCCTCTGCAAGCACTGGGCGAAGGGTTCGGAAGGCATCCTCGACCTCGCCAACAAGGTGGTCGAGCTGGCCGAGAGCGGCTCGGCGCAGTTCTCGCCGCTCTACCCGGACGACATGAAGCTGTTCGACAAGATCGACACGATCGTGAAGCGCATCTACCGCGGCTCGGAGGCGATCGCCGACAAGAGCGTGCGCGACCAGCTGCACGCCTGGGAGCAGGCCGGCTACGGCCACCTGCCGGTGTGCATGGCGAAGACGCAGTACTCGTTCTCGACCGACCCTAACCTGCGCGGCGCGCCGACCGGGCATGTCGTGCCGGTGCGCGAAGTGCGCCTCTCGGCCGGCGCCGGCTTCGTCGTGGCGATCTGCGGTGAGATCATGACCATGCCGGGCCTGCCGAAGACGCCGTCCTCGGAGAAGATCTACCTGAACGATCAGGGCTACATCGAAGGCCTGTTCTAGGACCCCGCTACTGCCTTCTCCCCGTCCTGACGGGGAGAAGGTGCCGGCTGGCGGATGAGGGGCTGCGGGCCTTCGAGACTTACCCCCCGCACGTCGACTGGACGGCCGCTGCACGCGGAGCGCAGCGGTCAACACATGCCCCTTGCGGTGACTTCGGCGGGAAAACTGCCCTTCATCTGGACAACGGCCTCGGCGGCAACGCGTCCCCGTCTCAGTCATTCACGCAAAATTTGTCTGACCCGGAAAGCGGACGATGCGCTGATCCGGCAGGTGCCGGGGACGAGCCGGTCCCGTGGCCGTGCTCACGTGTCTGGTCGGCCTTGACCTGTCTGCCTGAATGACGTTAGCGCCGCTTTGGCGTTGCTGGTCAGTCGGTCCGTGACCCTCGCAAACAGGGAGAACATGATGAAGGCATTTCAGCTCGGCGAACGCAAAGGACTCAGTTCGCTGACCGCGACCGTCAGACCCGATCCAGTCGCAGGACCTGGGGAGGCGATCGTCGCGCCCCGACTGGTCAGCCTCATCAGTCGCGACCTGCAGATGCTTCGTGGCACGTATGGCGGCGACCTGCCTCCTGAAAGAATTCCGGTCTCAGAAGGGGTCGGTATTGTCGAATCCATTGGCGAAGGCGTCAGCCAGGTGAAGATTGGTGATCGTGTCATTTGCGGGCACTTCCCGACCTGGCTTGACGGTGACTACCAACCGGACGTCTTTGGACACGATATCGGAGTCACTCATGACGGATGGCTCGCGGAGAAAGTGGCTCTCCCAGCGGCGTCTCTGATCAAGGTCCCCGACAAACTCGCGGACAAGGACGTGGCGGCTCTCGCCTCTGCGTCCCTGACAGCATGGAATGCCTTGGTCAGGATCGCCCACGTCAAAGCCGGTGATCTGGTCCTGTGTCTGGGGACTGGCGGCGTCTCGATGGCAGCGTTGAAGATTGCGAAGGTTCACGGTGCACGCGTCGCCGTCACGTCGTCCAGTGACGAGAAACTCGAAAAGGCCCGACAGCTCGGAGCGGACATCCTGGTCAACTACCGCAAGCATCCTGACTGGGCGGCTCAGCTGATGTTGGCGACAGCTGATCGCGGTGCCGATATCGTCATCGAGACCGGAGGGGTTGATACGATGGGGCAGTCAATTGCTGCTTCGGCCGTGAATGCCCATCTCATCGTTATCGGCGTGTCGCCTGGAAACGGGCCCGCGATCCCGGATTACGTCGCCTTCATTAGAAAGAACATAACCATTCGTGGCATCGCAAACGGCAGCCGCTCGATGTTTGTCGAACTGCTGGATGCCATTGAGGCGAACAACATTGAGACTGTTGTCAGCAAGGTGTTCAAGTTCGACGAAGCTCCTGAAGCAATTGCCTACTTTGCAGCAGCGGAGCATGTGGGAAAGGTGATGATCGAGTTCTGATCCATCGCGCACCGATCGCACCACGATCGGTGCGCCCATCCCATTCCTGGCTTCGAACCGAGCATCGTCCATCACCGGTACATAATCGGACCGTCGGCAGTGCGCCCCCCATGCACGGAGGGGCGCCTTGCCTTGAGCATCCGACCTACACTTCCCTGCAATTCAACGACCGCTTCGCGCCTCACCTCCGTCGTTCGAGCCGCTAGGGCCACCCGGGGCCCGCAAAGCGGGGTCGATGAAGGGATTATATGTCATGTGAGCGGTCGGTGCAGGCTGGGACGTATCACGGCATTGCCCCCAACACGCTTCCGTCATCCCTCTCCCACAAGGCCAAACACCTCGCACACCTGCGCCGCCAGCATGTCCGTCATCGGCTGGCGCGGGGTGCGGCCCTTGAGCATGAGAAAGCGGGTATCGGGGAGATCCGGTAGGCCCTCGTCGGGCCGGACGTTGCGCAGCCCGTCTAGCAGGGGCTCCTCGGCCAGCGCGCAAGTGATCGCTAGTCCGACCTGAACGGCGGCCAGCTGGCCGCGTGTTGTCGACGATGTCGAGACGATGCGGTATTTGCGTCCACCCTGCGATAAGGCCCGGATTGCCATGGCGCGCCACTGGCATTCGCTGTTTTCGACAGGAAGAAACGGGCAGTTGCCCGGCGAGGTCGACAGCGGCAGCGGATCTTTAAGATGCTGGCTATGCACGTCGGAGGTGACCCATCTTGTCGCGCATCGCCAGATCTCGATCGCAGGCCATAGGCGAGGCTCGAGACCCGCCGTTATCAGGACGAGATCGAGTTCACCGCTCTTCAACTTCAGCGCCAGGGAACACGACGCCGAGATCTCCACCTCGACCTGCACCGCCGGCGCCACATGCGCGAAGCGATCGAGGATCCGCGGCAGTTGTTGCGCGGATAGTTGCTCGGCGACGCCCAGCCGGACGGTGCCGTGTACCGGGGTGGCTTGCATCGAGTGCATGATGTCGTCGTTGAGCGCCAACAGCTCGACCGCGCGCTGGAGCAGATACTGTCCCTGCTGGTTCAGCTCGACGCTGCCGCCCTTGCCGCGGACGATCACGACCTGGCCAAGCACTCCCTCGAGCCGCTGCATCTGCAGCGAGACGGCCGACTGCGTCCGCCCAACGCGGGCGGCCGCACGGGTAAAGCTCCCCTCCTCAGCGATTGCGATGAAGCTTCTAAGCAGGTCGAGGTCGAGTCCCGCAGGCACGCCCATGCAATAAACTTCGCTCATTCCGCTTATTTGCACAACTCGTTTCCAGTCCCGAAGTGAACAAGGCATCCTCCACCCATCAAGGAGGTATTTGATATGCACACCCAGCAAACAACCCCGTTCCTCATCTTCGATTGGCGCCTGCTGCAGATCGTTCTCGCAGCGTGGAACAGGGCGAGCAAATGGCTCAGCCCCAGCGTAGAGCCGGCCGCCGACGAGCCTGTACGCTCGGAGCTTCCGGCCGACATCCGCTACGACGTGGGCGATCTCGAGTGCCGCATGCCCGCGCGGCGGTTTGCGGAGAGCACCGGGCAGCAAACGCTGGAGGGGATGTGGCTGCGATATCGGTGAAGGCTTATGCCTGTCCATCATGCAGGTGGTTTCCTGCCTAGCTGCTCATTGGGCGACTGAACGAGGAAGATGACGTTTAGTCGGTTTGGGCCAGATGACAGCTTTACGCCCTCAATCCGAGCTGTTCCGACGTGAAGTCGGCAACCGAAAGCTATCGTCCGACAACGACATCGGCGCGCCAAACGGCGAGGAAGGATCGGCCGCGGAACGGCAGCTATAACCACGACCGCGGCCGTCAACCACTCCGAAAGCGACGGCTTTCGAGCAGTCGCGTCCTCGACCTTGGAACGATAGAGTTGGTGTCGTTTGCAGACCACCAGCCACCCGCTTGCCGGCAGCAAATCAGCCCCTCAAATTATCTATCCACCCCCTCCGCATGCCGCATCCTGGCCGCCGGAAATGAGAGCGGATGCGCGACGACGAAACACTGCGGCAGATGGCAAGGTTGTTGCTGTCGCTCACACCGAAGGTCGAGACGCTTCAGCACACATCAATTACGCAGAATCGGCGCCGCGCTTTCGCACCGCGGTAGTGGAGACTGCGGATGAACCGGTGCCTTGATCTCGGCCCGCCATGATGCAAGCATGCACATGTTATCATATGTTGGAGGAACTATGCGAACTGTACTGGCAATTGGCACTCTTGTGGCGGCGACTACCGCTGCCAGTGCCGATATGAGCATGAGTTTCACGTGGGGACCGACGAAGAAGTGCTTCGATAGCAAGTCGCCGCCGATCACCATGTCGGGCGTGCCCGAGGGCACCAAGAAGATCAAGTTTGTGATGGTCGACAAGGATGCGCCGAGCTTTTCGCATGGCGGCGGATCGGTGAACTGGACCGGAAAAAAGTCGCTGCCGTACGGCGCGTTCCGGTACAAAGGCCCTTGCCCACCTTCTCCGCACACGTACCAGTTCACCGCCAAGGCCGTTGACGGGTATGGCAAGACGCTGGCGACCGCGAGGGCGAGCAGGCGCTTCCCCTGAAGCGATGGCGGTGGCCGCGAGGTTGCCGCCATGTTCAGCATCACAATCCGCGTGACGGCCTACTGCGCCTGAAGAAGGCCACAGGTGAGCTATCCTCGGTGGCCACGCGCACAGCTTACGCCAGTGCCATCAACGATACCGGCGACATTGCCAGGACGCATACAGGGCGCGCGCTGGCCGAGCACGCGGGCCTGTCCAAGCGGGTAGGCGCAAAGGCTTTAAGACGCCGACAACGTGCTCGCCATCCTTCGCAACAAGGTTCCTTCTGAACGTCAGGTTTCGGGCAGCGATCTACGCGGTCGGAATAGCGATTAAGGGGTCGTTTTCAGACCACCAGCCACCCGCTTGCCGGCAGCAAATCAGCCGCCGCAAATAATTCTATCCACCCCCTCTGCACCTGCCGCATCCTGTCCGCCGGAAAGGAGAGCGGATGCGCGACGACGAAACACTGCGGCAGATGGCAAGGTTGTTGCTGTCGCTCGCGCGGCTGGCCGAGCGCGCGGCAGGGCGGGCCGCGCCGGTGCGTTTCCTCGTGCTGTTCTTCCTGCGCCCGACGGCTGCGGTCGCGCTGGCGCAATTCGCGGCGTCCGCGCCGCCCTTCGACATCCCTGACCTGCCGTGCGGCAGCGCCCCTGACGACGCGCTCCGGCTGGCCGAAACCTTCTGCGCGCTCGCCGCGCTCGTTCTCATGCTGGCGCTCGATCAGCGGGACCGCGCCGTCGCGCATTCCGACGCCGTGCCGGCCGTGCAGACGCTGCGCCGTCTCGACGGCCGGCCGAGCCCGGCGCGCTGCGCCCGCGCGCCACCGCCGTCCCCGCGTGGCCATCGTTGCGCGTCCCAAGATGCGGTTCGTCGAACCGGCATGACGATCCCGCTTGCCTTGCGCACAACCTCGGTGACGGGCAACGAGGCCCCGCCCCGAAGAAGTGCCGAACCCGACAGGTTCATGCAGGCGATCGGGCAGGGGCCGAAACCGGTCAACCGCAACAGCGCTCCTGCCAGGACAACCGGCTGGACCTTCCCAAGCGTGCGTTCACGGGCCTATCAAGGCGGGCGCAACGCGAGGGTCTCCCGCATGAAGAAGAGCATCGAACGGATCGAAGGCGACACGGACGGCGTCGTCTACGAAATCCCGGTCTATCGCTTCGCCGGCTCCGACCGGAAGGCGGACAAGGCGTATCTGCAGGCGGCGCTGCATGCCGGAGAGCTGCCCGGGACGGTGGCCATCCATGCGCTGATGCCGAAGCTCAAGCAGGCCGAGGCGGAAGGGCGCATCCGCGGCGACATCACCATCGTGCCGGCAGCCAATCCGGTCGGCCGTGCGCAGTACATGTTTGCCGAGCGGGAAGGGCGCTTTCATCTCGGCACGCGCACCAATTTCAACCGCGACCATTTCAAGCTCGACCGGCCGGACCCGAAGCTGATCCCCGACGAGGCGAGACTGGGTTCGGTCGACCGGCGGCTCAAGGCGCGGCTGCTGAAGCTGTCGCTCGGACACCAGATCGTGCTCGACCTGCACTGCGACGACGAGGGCGTGGCCTATTTCTACGTGCCGGCGCCGCTGTGGCCGGCGATGGAGGATTGTGCCGCCGCTTTCGGGGTGGAGGCGGTGGTCCTGTGGGAGCCGCCGTCGGACGGCGAGTTCGAGGATGCGGCGCTGCATCCCTATCTGGCGTCGGGCGCCGACCTCTCGCGCATCGTCATCAGCACGGTGGAGCTGCGCGGCATCGCCGATGTCGAGCGCGGCTTTGCCGAGGCCGATGCGAAGGGGCTCTACCGCCTGCTGGTGGCGCGCGGCGTCATCGAGGACGCGAAGGTCAGGGCGCCGGGCCGGTTCAGGGGCGTGGTCGCGCCCATCGCCAATGTCGAGATGGTGCGGACGCCGAAATCCGGCGCGGTGCTTTATGAGGTGAAGCCGGGCGCGCGGGTGAAGAAGGGGCAGCGGCTGGCGACGGTGGTGCATGCCGCCGGCGAGGACGACGGCATCGTCGAAATCCGCGCGCCGCAGGCAGGCTATGTGATGACGCGGCGCTCGCGGCGGGCGCTGAGGACGCATGAGGACGTGCTGAAGCTGGTCGGCGACAGGCCGAGCGCCACCGCCAGGCCGGGCGCGCTGGAGGAGTAAGCCTCCCTAAGGCATCAGCGAGCCGCCATTCACCTCGATCACCTGGCCGGTGATGTAGCCGGACAGCATGGCCGACGAGAGGAACAGGTAGGCGCCGACACATTCCTCCGGCGTGCCGGCGCGCGCCTGCGGGATGCCCGCCACCATCGCCTTCATCTGCTCGGCGTTCGACCAGCGGTCGTGGAAGGCGGTGAGGATGAGACCCGGCGCCACCGCGTTGACGCGCACGCCGGAGCCGATCAGCTCCTTCGCCATGCCGCGCGTGACATTGGAGACGAAGGCCTTGGACGAGCCGTAGAGCCCGGCGCCGCCGCCGGCGCCGTTGCGCGCGGCGATCGAACTGGTGTTGACGATGAAGCCGCCCTGTCGCTTCAGCCACGGCATGGCGACACGGCTGGCGGTGATCACCGAGCGGGCGTTCAGGTCCATCACGGCGTCGTACTGCGCGTCGGTCATCTCGGCGTAGGGCACGCGGCCGAGCATGCCGCCGGCATTGTTGACCAGCCCGTCGAGGCGGCCGAAATGCGCGGCGGTTTCCTCCACCACGCGCTCGACGTCGGCCGATTTCGAGAAGTCGCCCTGCACCAGGAACACTTCCGCCCCGGCGTCGCCGATCGCTGCGGCTACGTTTTCGGCGGCCGCGCGGCTGGCGTTGTAGTGCAGGCCGACTCGGGCACCCTGCTCGCCATAGGCGAGGCTGAGCGCCGCGCCGATGCCGGTCGAGGCGCCGGTGACCAGCACGGTCTTGCCGGCAAGGTCCGGAATCTTCAGAGCGGTCACGCCGATCCTCCTCCCACGAACTGACGCAGGGTACGACTACCCCGTTGCGACGTTCAAGCGGGAGGGATGGGTCAGTCGAAGAGGCTGGAGACGGACTCTTCGGTCGCGGTGCGCGAGATGGCCTCGCCGATCAGGTCGGCGATGGAGAGCACGCGGATGTTGTGCGCGTCGATCACCGCCTGGGTGGGCTGGATGGAATCGGTGATCACCAGTTCCTTCAGCTGCGAGCCGCTGATGCGCGCCGCGGCGCCGCCGGAAAGCACGCCATGCGTGATGTAGGCGGTGACGCTGGTGGCGCCGTTGTTGAGCAGCGCGTCGGCGGCGTTGCACAGCGTACCGCCCGAATCGACGATGTCGTCGATCAGCATGCAGTCCTTGCCGTGCACGTCGCCGATGATGTTCATCACTTCCGATTCGCCCGGGCGGTCACGCCGCTTGTCGACGATGGCGAGCTGGGCGTCGATGCGCTTTGCGACCGCACGGGCACGCACCACGCCACCCACGTCGGGCGACACCACCATCACGTTGGACGTGTCGTAGTGGGCCTTGATGTCGCGCGTGATGACAGGCGCGGCAAAGAGGTTGTCGGTCGGGATGTCGAAGAAGCCCTGGATCTGGCCGGCATGCAGGTCGAGCGTCAGCACGCGGTTGGCGCCGGCATGCGCGATCAGATTGGCGACCAGCTTGGCGGAAATCGGGGTGCGGCCCGACGCGCGGCGATCCTGCCTTGCGTAGCCGAAATAGGGGATCACCGCCGTGATGCGCCGCGCCGACGAACGCATGAAGGCGTCCATCATGATCAGCAGTTCCATCAGGTGATCGTTGGCCGGGAAGGCGGTCGACTGCAGGACGAACACGTCCTCGCCGCGCACGTTTTCCTGAATCTCGACGAAAATCTCCTGATCGGCGAAGCGGCGAACACTGGCCCGCCCAAGCGGGATGTTCAGATAACGCGACACCGCTTCGGCAAGACCTCGGTTCGAGTTCCCGGCGAAGAGTTTCATGCGGCGATCCTGGCTGGCACTTGCGGGGGCTTTTAGCGGGCTGCTCCGCCAATGCAAGGGGCTGAGAGGCAGCGTCCCAAAGAATTCGTGAATGTTGCCTGGTCAGCTCTGCTGGCCGCCGGCCCATGCCGCAAGGGCATCGATGGTGGCGTTGCCCACGCTGCGCATCGCATCGGGCGACACGGCCGCCCAGCCTTCGCCGGAACGACCCTCGGCCTTCACCTGCCCCTGGATGCGGTGGACGCGGTTGCCGCCGGGGCCGAGCACGTCCCAGACATAGATGACGGTGGTGGAGCGCGAGTCGCTGACCGCCGACAGATAGCCCTTGAGGACATGCGTGGCGCTGGGATCGCCCGACGCGACGAGGCCGATGCCGCGCTCGCGGGCGCGGCTGACCAGTTGCTGCGTGAGCGGCGTGACCGCGTCGGCGGTGCCGCCCACCACCGGCGCGAAGCCGAGGCGCATGGCGGCGGGGATCATCGCGACATTGTTGGAGGCGGGTATGGCGCCGGGCTGCGCCGGCTGCCCGAGCGCTTCCGCAGGAGCAACCGGTGCGTCGATGACAGGCGAGGGGGCCGGGAGCGCGGCCGGCTGGCTCGAGCCGTCCATGGCTGACGGCTCCAGCACGTCGGACGTGGTGCAGCCGACCATCATCGCAAGGCAGGCGCAGGCAAATGCCGTGGCGAGCGCGCGGCTCATGTCCGGCCAGTCTCCGTGCAGCGCCCCTTCGGCACCACGGCCAAGCTCACTGCACGATCAAGTCGAGAGCATGGCGCGACAGCGGCCGCGGAACCGTCTCCGTGGTGAGATAGGTGCGGCCCAGCGTCATCGCGGTCTCGGTTTCGGAGTCCATGATGATCATGTGCGCGAACAGCGTCATGTCGGGCGCGATCGGTTCCGGATTGCCCTGATAGAACATCGGCATGTCCATCCAGGACGGCGTGAAGCGGGCGCCGACCGAATAGCCGCAGGCATTGAGGCGATGCTTGGTCAGCCCGTGCGCCTCCATCTCGCGCGCGTGGGCATCGAAGACGTCGCCGAAGGTCTTGCCGGGCACCATCGCCTTCTCCACCGCCAGAAGGGCGGCATGGCTGGCGTCGAACAGTTCCTGATGGCGCTTGCTTGCCTTGCCGGTGAGGACGGTGCGCATCATCGGTGCGTGGTAGTGGTGGAAGACGCCGGCCCATTCGAGGGTCAGCTGGTCGTTCTTGTTCAGCTTGCGGCGGCCCGCCTTGTAGCGGCAGAGCAGCGCATCCGGACCGGAGCCGATGATGAATTCGTTGGCCGGGTAGTCGCCGCCGCCGGCGAAGATGGCGCCCTGCATGGCCGCCAGGATGGCGCCTTCGTCGCCGCCCTGCCTGATCAGCGGAAGTGCTGCGTCGAGCGCATCGTCCGAGAGTTCGGCGGCACGTTCGGCCTTCCTGATCTCGGCCGGGCTCTTGAAGAGGCGCAGCCGCCCGACAATGCCCGACGCGTCGGCGATCTGGCCAAAGGTCTGCATCTGCTCGTCGAGACGGCGGCCATTGAAGGCGGTGAGGCCGTGCGTGTCGTATTCGATGCCGATGCGGCGGCCGAGCAGGTCGAGGTCATTCAGCAGGTTGCGCAGGTCGATGGCCGGATTGGCGCCGTCGCGGTCGGTCCAGACGACGATGTTGTCCAGTGTCGAGGTGTGGCGCGCCTGGCGCAGGTCGGCGGAGCGGGTGAGCAGCACCATCGACCCGTCCTGCGTCACGACGAGGCACTGGAAGAAGCAGAAGCCGAAGGTGTCGTAACCGGTCAGCCAGTACATGCTCTCCTGCGCGAAGAGCAGGACCGCGTCGAGCTTCTTCTCCGTCATCTCGATCAGCAGGCGGTCGCGGCGGGCGTCGAATTCGGTGCGTTCGAAATGAAGCGTCATGATGCTCAACCCTCCAATGCGATCGCGGCCACCAGGCGGCCGTAGTCCGGTTCGCCGCGATGCGTGGTGCGGCGATAGGAAAAGAACAGATCCTCTTCCGCGTAGGTGCAGCGGCCCAGCTGCGAGGCGTGCACGCCGGCGCGCGTCAGCCGGTCGACGGTGTAGCGGTTGAGGTCGAACATGGCGTGGCCGGGCTTTTGCGACGGCGCGAAATAGCGATCGTTGGCCGGATCAGCGGCGACGAAACGGTCGATGAATTCGGGGCCGACCTCGTAGTTGGCCTGGCTGATCGAGGGACCGAGCGCGGTCGTGATGCGCTCGCGCTGCGCGCCCAGCCTTTCCATCGCGTCGATCGTGTTCTCCAGCACGCCGGTGAAGGCGCCTTTCCAGCCGGCATGCGCGGCGCCGACGACCCGCGCCTGCGCGTCGGCGAAGAGAACCGGACCGCAGTCCGCGGTGGAGACGCCGATGGCGACGCCGGGACGGTCGGTGACCAGCGCATCCACCTTCGGGCGTTCAGTGAACGGTTCGCGCGCCACCACGACGTCGGGCGAGTGGATCTGGTAGGGGATCAGCAGCTGTTCGGGCGCGACGCCCATCCACGCGGCAACCCGTCGGCGGTTTTCGCGCACGTGCCCGGCATCGTCACTGGAGCCGGTGCCGATGTTCAGCCCGGCATAGATGCCCGACGAAACGCCGCCCTTGCGGGTGAAGAAACCGTGGCGGATGCCTTCTGCGGCGGCAAGCAAGGGCGAGCTCAATGGCTCAGGCCTGGACATGTCGAGCATCAAGAGCTTTCCGTTGCGGGAGCGCGCCCGTCCGCCGACGGCCGGCACCTCGTTTCAGGGGGCGGACAGTGTTCCATGGGGCAGGGCAAGTCAATCCGGGACTGGCCGGCCAGACGGTCAGGCCGGCGGGGGAAAGCCGGCGAGCGGCAGACCCGGCGCGGCGACGGCGAGCACCTTGAACAGGGTGCCCATGGCTTCCTCACCGGCAAGGCGGTCGACCTCGCCGGTGAGGCGCTGGCGCAGCGCGGCGTCGCCGTTCATGCCGAGGCGGGTCGCCCGTTCGCGCAGGCCGAGCGCCAGGAGAAACTCGCCCTGCGTCGTCAGGTGAGCAGAAAGGCCAGCGGCGCGCGCGACCGCGGCCAGCGCGGCGAAATCGACATGCGAAGTGAGGTCGGCCTCGCCCGGATGCGTGAGCGGGTCGTCGTAGCGATGCCTCAGCAGTGCCTGCAAGGTGTCGCCGACAGCTGCGCGCGTGTAGCCATAGTCGATGAAGAGGCCTACGCCGCCCTGCGCGGCGAGGCGCTCGGCCAGCGCCTGCATCAAGGCCGAGCGGGCCGGTGCGAGTTCGACGATGGCGCCTTCGGGGGCGTCCGCCGCGTCGTCAGGCAGCAGCGTCGGATCAAGCGAGCCGGAACCGGCGGCGAAGACGAGTTCGTCGCGATCGTCGAGCGCCACCATGCGCTCACGCCATCCGGCCGCCGTCCTCACATACTGGCGGATGGGGATTGCGTCGAACAGTTCGTTGGCGACGACGAGCAGCGGCCCAGGGGGGAGTGCGCCGGCATGCGCCACCCATTCGAAGCGCCCGCCCGAGGCTTCCAGCGTCTCCGCCTGCGCCCGCGCGAGCTTCTCGCTGGTCTCGACGAGGACAAAGCGCGCGTTGTCGCGCAGCGCCGGCGCGATGCGCGCCAGCGTGCGCACGATGTCCTTCATCAGCGCGGCGCGGCCGGGGCCGATCTCGGCAATGATGGCGTCACGCGGGCTGCCGAGCCGCGTCCAGCTATCGGCCAACCAGGCGCCGATGAGTTCGCCGAACATCTGGCTGATCTCCGGCGCGGTGGTGAAATCGCCGTCGCGGCCGAAGGGATCGCGCGTCATGTAGTAGCCGTGCTGCGGGTCGGACAGGCAGGTCGCCATGTATTCCGACACCGGGAGCGGGCCGAGCGCGCCGATCAGATCGACGATGCGCGCTTTCAGGGCGCTCATGGATATGGCCTCAGGGAATCGGGTCCGGTTGCACTTCGCGGCGCGAGGAGGCCATCGCCCAGACGCCGGCCAGCACCATCGGAAGCGACAGGATCATGCCCATGGTGAGCCAGCCGCCGAGGAGGTAGCCGAGCTGCGCGTCGGGCTCGCGGAAAAACTCGACGAAGATGCGCGCCACGCCGTAGCCGGCGACGAAGGCGCCGCCGACGAAGCCGGGGCGGCCAAGCTTGAGCAACCAGTGGCTGAGGATGCGCAGCAGCAGGAAGAGCACGATGCCTTCGAGGAATGCTTCGTAGAGCTGGCTCGGATGGCGTGGCAACTCGCCGGCCGGGCAGGTGCCGGTTTCGAGCGAGATCATGCGCTCGTTGCAGAACACGACGCCCCACGAAACGTCGGTGACGCGGCCCCACAGTTCGGCGTTGATGAAGTTGGCGATGCGCACGAGGCCGAGACCGATCGGCACGCCGGCGGCAACGACGTCGAACAGCGTCCAGGTCTTGATGCCGCGGGCCCGCGAGAACAGCACCATGGCGAGGATGACGCCCGAAAGTCCGCCATGGAAGGACATGCCGCCCTCCCAGATGGCGAAGACGCGCAGCGGCTCGGCGAGATATTTGCCCGGCTCGTAGAAGATGACGTAGCCGAGCCGCCCGCCGAGCACGACGCCGGCGGCCGCCCAGAGGATGAAATCGTCGAGATGCACCGGGCGCATGGGCAGGCGGCCTTCCGGCCAGAGCCGCGCATTGGTCACGAGCCGGCGCGCATACCACCACGCAAACAGGATGCCGACGATGTAGCCGATGCCGTACCAGTGGATGGCCAGCGGGCCGATCTGGATGAGGATCGGGTCGATGTTCGGGAAAGGCAGCGCCAGCAGGGGCAGGGCAGGGTACAATTCGGCGTGCTCCGGTCGTCGGGCGCGGACCATGCGGCAGCCGCCATGACGGGTCAAGGCGGAGCGGGGTTGCCCGTCATGCGCCCACGGATAAGGTGCGCGACCGCAAGGCAAGTACGCGTTGGAGAGATCGGATGAGACTGGGCTTCATCGGCACCGGGGCGCTGACCGCCGCAATCGTCACCGGGCTGAAGTCGGTGGCCGACAATGATGCTCAGGTGATCGTCTCTCCGCGCAACGAGGAGATCTCGGCCGGGCTGGCGCGCAGCCTGCCGGATGTCAGCGTTGCAGCCGATAACCAGGCGGTGCTCGACCAGTGCGACATGGTGATGCTGGCGGTGCGGCCGCAGGTGGCCGCGGAAGTGCTGACCCCGCTGACATTCCGCGCCGACCATCACGTGGTCAGCCTGATCGCCACGGTGTCATCGGAGCAGGTGGCGCGCATCGTCGCTCCGGCCACGCGGATCACTCTGGCGCTGCCGATGCCGATGTCGGCCTACCGGCAAGGCGCGACGATCATCTGCCCGCCAGACAGGGAGGTCGCGGCGCTGTTTGGACGCGTGGGTGCGGCGATCGAGGTTGAGAGCACGCAGGAGTTTCAGCTGCTGGGCGGGGTCACAGCGACGTTCGCCACCTTCTTCACGCTGCAGGACACCATCCATGGCTGGATGACGGAGCGCGGCGTTCCGTCCGGCAAGGCGCGCGACTACATCGCGGCGATCTACAAGGCACTCGCCAGCGCGCCGGAGAAATCGCCAGAGCTGGATTTCGCGCATCTGGCGAAGGAGTACGCGACGCGCGGCGGCATCAACGAGCAGGTGGTGCGCGAACTGATCGGGCGCGGCGTGTTCGGCATGGTGCGCGACAGCCTCGACAACGCGCACCGGCGCATTTCCGGCGGGTGAGGCCGGTGGCGG
>JBFXFO010000001.1:41333-57351 GCA_050178915.1 Rhizobiaceae bacterium
AAGCGACGGCGCGTCGCCTTGCATTCGGCGGGTGCCCGGCCTACGTCCCTTGGCAAGGGCGGCGAGCGCCCAAATCCGCCTGCAACGCTTCGGGAGTGTCCCATGTCCAACGGGTCGAACCGCATCCTCGACGAATTCGCCAAGCTGATGACCGATGCGGCGGGCGCCGCGCAGGGTGTCCGGCGCGAGGTCGAGACCGCGTTCCGCGCGCAGGCCGAGCGGCTGCTCAACTCCATGGATGTGGTGCAGCGCGAGGAGTTCGAGGCGGTGCGCGAGATGGCAATCAAGGCGCGCGACGAGAACGAGAAGCTGGCGCAGCGCATCGCCGCGCTGGAGGCAAGAATCGGCGTCGCCCCTGCAGCCGAGACTCCCAACGCCTCCTGACGCGTCTGCCAAGCAGGATTGCGAAAAAATTTTCGCGGCCTGTGGAGGCCTTCCAAAAGCGCTGTCCGCAGAATCCCTTAAGCCGGCTGGGTGACTCTTTGCGACGGGCTCTGTCCACACCGGCGAGCCTCTGAGCGGCTGCAGGGGGCTGGCGCCGCGACTCTCGATCAATAGACTGAAATTACAGCATGATTCGGAAACGGGTCATGCACCGTAAAATCGCGCCGACAGGCGGAAACCGTGCAGATGCGGCATTCCCGGGGTGGAGTGGTGAGTCCTGCGTGATCTCTTCCGGCGCGCCTGCCCAGGCGCCGACCCTAACGACAGGAAGCTTCTTGATGGAACTCGCCGAACTTCAATTCAAGCGCGACTCGCACCCGGTGGACGTGATCGAGAAGGTCGCGAACACGAATGACTGGGCGTTCGAGCGCAGCGCCGAGGACGAGATTTCCATCTCCGTTGCGGGGAACTGGACCGACTATCACGTGTCGTTCTCGTGGATGGAGGATTTCGAGGCGCTGCATCTTGCCTGCGCCTTCGACGTGAAGGTGCCGGAAAACAGGGCGCTGGAGATCCTGCGGCTGCTCTCGCTGATCAACGAGCAGATGCTGTTCGGGCATTTCGACCTGTGGGAACAGGAAGGCGCGATCATGTTCCGCCAGTCGCTGCTGCTCGCCGGTGGCGTGGAGCCGACCAGCCAGCAGGTCGAGGTGCTGCTGTCGTCGGCGCTGGAAGCCTGCGAATGCTATTTCCAGGCCTTCCAGTTCGTTCTCTGGTCGGGCTCAACGGCACGCGAAGCGCTCGACGGCGTGCTGTTCGAGACCTGCGGCAGCGCCTGAGATCATCCGGATGAGCGCCGGCGGCGGGCCGAAGAAGGCCGAAATCACCTTTGCCGACTTCGACAAGGTCGACATTCGCGCCGGCACGATCGTGTCGGCCGAACCGTTTCCGGAAGCGCGCAAGCCGGCGATCAAGCTGGTCATCGACTTCGGGCCGGAGATCGGCCTGAAGAAATCGTCGGCGCAGATCACGAAATACTATGCGCCGGAAACGCTGCCGGGCCGGCAGGTGATGGCGGTGGTGAATTTCCCGCCGCGCCAGATCGGCAAGTTCATGTCCGAGGTGCTGACGCTCGGCATGCCCGACGAGGAAGGCGCGGTGGTGCTGACCGCGATCGAGCGGCCGGTGCCGAACGGTGGACGGCTGTTCTAGGGCCAATGGCTGCCCAGGTGTGGCGGCCGTCCTCGACTTCGGTACCGCCTGACCTGGACCTCCAAAACGAAAGGGCGGCCGAAGCCGCCCTCCCGCCACGCGGAGACCTTGGGAGGATCAGGCCGCCTTGGACTGTGCCGCGGCGTCGGAGTCGCGCGCCGTCTTCAGCGCATGCGCCCACCAGGAGAGCTGATCGAGCATGGCGGTCGCGCCTTCGGCCAGATGCGTCTTCTCCGCCAGCGGCTCGTTCTTCGTCAGCGCGCCAATGAAGTCGGCGCCGGCGATGTGAACGCCCGCCCGCGTCGGGGCCATCTGCAGCTCGACCGCGATGTTGCGCAGGTGCTCGACGGCGCGTGCCGCGCCCAGAACGCCGTAGCCGACGAAGGCGGCCGGCTTCTTGTTCCACTCGCCATAGGCATAATCGAGCGCGTTCTTGAGCACCGCGGTCGGCGCGCGGTTGTATTCGGCCGCCACGAAGATGTACCCGTCATAGGAGGCGACGGTCTTCTGCCACTTCTGCGCCACCTCGTTCTTCGACGGCGCCCAGGCCGGCGAGATCGGCTCGTCGAAGAAGGGCAGCGGGTAGTCCTTCAGGTCGACGATCTCGAAATCGAGGTCGGTGCGGGCCTTGGCGATGTCGGCGATCCACTGCGTGGCCTTGTCGGCGAAGCGATTCGGACGGATCGAGCCGATCACGATCGCGATCTTCGGTTTGGACATGGTGCTTCCTTTCGGTGTCTCTGGTACTATTGGTGCTTAGGTCACCAAGAAACTGTTGGTATCTGAACGATACCGACACCATATTGGATACCAATGGGAGCCACGCAAGGAGGCACTTTCTTGAAACCGGGTCACCCGCATGCAACCGAAGACTGCCGGGCCGTCAGCGCCGTGCTGCAGCGCGTGGGCGACAAATGGACGATCCTCGTCGTGCAGCGGCTAGGGCACGGCCCGCGCCGCTTCAACGAGCTGCGTCAGGACGTCGGCGGCATTTCGCAGAAGATGCTGACGACGACACTGCGCAGCCTCGAGCGCGACGGCTTCGTCACCCGCACCGTCTTCCCGACCATCCCGCCGCGCGTCGACTACGAACTGACCGATCTCGGGCGCGAACTGCTGGTGCCGGTGCATGCTCTGGGCGAATGGGCGCGCACCAACATCGACCGTATCTATGCGGCGAGAGCGCGCTTCGACGGCGCCATCGCGGCGGAGTGATTTTTGCCAGCGGCGTCATCCCGGCCCAGCCCCTCTCTTGCGATTTCTAACGCTTAGCTACGCTAAGACGTTGAAATCGCTTTCTCCCCCGCAAGGGGGAGATAAGGGCGCTATGCCGTTACGCTACGGCCTATCGCTACTTCGAGACTAAGGCGGAGTGGTCAATGCAGCGGTATCTCCCCCCTTGCGGGGGAGAAAGCGATTTCGGCATCTTGGCAACGCCAAGTTCCAGAAATCGCAAGAGAGGGGCTTACTGGAGAGCCGCGACCAAATCAGGCGGGCGGGATGGGGGTCGGCCGCCCGGTGGCGTCAAGCGCCACCATGATGAAGTCGGCGTCGGTGACGCGCTCCATGACATGCGACAGGTAGCGCTGCGCCCAGGCTTCCACCTTCAAGGTCATCGAGGTACGCCCGACGCGCGTCACGTCGGTGTAGATGCACAGCGTGTCGCCGATCTTCATCGGCTTGGCGAAGGACATCTCCTTGACCGCCGCCGTCACCACGCGGCCGCGCGCCCGTTCCGCCGCGCGGATGCCGCAGGCCAGGTCCATCTGCGCCATCACCCAGCCGCCGAAAATGTCGTTGGCGGCGTTGGCGTCGGACGGCATGGCGAGCGTGCGCAGCGTCAGTTCGCCGGTCGGCTTTTCGGTGGGCTCGGACATGGTTCTGGCGCTCCGCTCTCTCCCGCTTGGCTAGCGGCGCGCCAAAGCCTCGTCAACGCCGCGCGTGGCGGTCGCTTTTTTCACAGCCGATGCCGGAAGGGCATGGTGACGCCGCCCCTGCCGTGCCGTTAGCTTCCGGCACCGGGGCGTTCATGCGCATGCAGACATATGATTTCATCATCGTCGGCTCGGGCTCGGCGGGTTCGGTGGTCGCCGAACGCCTGTCGGCCGGGGGACGCTTTTCCGTGCTGGTGCTGGAAGCCGGCGGCAGCGACATGCGCTTTTACGTGCATATGCCGCTTGGCTACGGCAAGACCTTCTACGATCCCGCCGTCAACTGGAACTACCGCACCGAGCCGGACCCCGGTCTGGCGGGCAACGCCGACCACTGGCCGCGCGGCAGACTGCTCGGCGGTTCGTCGTCCATCAACGCCATGGTGTGGATCCGCGGCGCGCGCGAGGACTTCGACGACTGGCAGGCCGCCGGCAATCCGGGCTGGGGCTATGACGACGTGCTGCCGATCTTCAAGCAGATCGAGGACAACGAGGCCGGCGCCGACCGGTGGCGCGCCACCGGCGGGCCGATCCACATCGCCGACAACCGCGCCCGCGTGCACCCGCTGACAAAGCTTTTCGTGAAAGCCGGGGAGGAACTCGGCCTGGCGGAGAACCACGACTTCAACGGCGCCAGCCAGGACGGCATCGGCATCTACCAGACCAACATCTCCAATGGCCGCCGCGTGTCTGCCGCGCGCGCCTTCCTGCGTCCGGCAATGAAGCGGTCGAACGTCCGCGTCGTGACCAAGGCGCTCGTTACCCGCATCCTGTTTGAAGGCGCGCGAGCCGTCGGCGTCGAATACCGTCGCAACGGCGCCGTCGAGCAGGCACGCGCCGGGCGCGAAGTCATCCTGTCGGCCGGGTCGATCAACACCCCGCAGCTGCTCGAACTTTCAGGCGTGGGCGACCCGGCCATCCTTTCCGGCCTCGGCATTCCGGTCGTGCACGCCAACGCCAATGTCGGCGAACACCTGCAGGACCATGTCGGGATCAACTACACCTACAGAGCGCGCGTCCCGACCCTGAACCAGCGGCTGCGCCCGTGGTGGGGCAAGCTGCTGGTCGGCATGCAGTGGATGTTCCTGCGCAGCGGTCCGCTGTCGATGAGCATCAACCATGGCGGCGGCTTCTTCCGCACCGACGCTGCGCATGCGCGCGCCAACATGCAGCTCTATTTCCAGGCCTTCTCGACGGTCATCCCGAAGACCGGCGAACGCCCGATCCTCTCGCCCGACCCCTTCGCCGGCTTCTCGCTCGGTCTCTCCAACTGCCGCCCCACCAGCCGCGGCTCGATCCACATCAAGGCCAACGATCCGGCCGCCTATCCGAAGATCGTGCCCAACGCCTATTCGACCGGTTCCGACGTGCAGGAGATGCTCGGCGCGGTGAAATTCCTGCGCCGGCTCGCGGCGACAAAAGCACTCTCGACGGTGATCGAGGAAGAGGTGCTGCCCGGCCCGAAGGTGCTGACCGACGAGCAGATGATCGACGATTTCCGCCGCCGCAGCGGCACCGTCTACCACCCGTGCTCGACGGCCCGCATGGGGTCCGACGCGGCGAATTCGGTGGTCGATCCGCGCCTGCGCGTGCACGGAATTGCGGGCCTGCGCGTCATCGACGCGTCGATCTTCCCCGGCAACATCACCGGCAACACCAACGCCGCCTCGATAATGACGGGCTGGAAGGGCGCCGAGATGGTGCTGGAGGACAACAAGTGACAAACGCTACGCCGGGCGGCCGCAGTCGTCGGAAGCCGGGAGCGACGACGCGGGCGAGGTCCCTTCGGCACGGCGACAACATGGCAGAAGCCCTTCTTTGGGAGGAGTTGAAGGACCGGAAGCTTGGCGGCCTCAAATTTGTCCGCCAGTTCCCGGTGGGTCCCTACTTCGCCGATTTCTGTTGCCGTAGCCATAAGCTGGTCATCGAGGTGGACGGCAGCCAGCACGCCGACAACGCTCGTGACCGGAGCCGCGACGAGTTCTTCAGGCAACAGGGTTTCTCGACAATTCGGTTCTGGAACACCGATATTTTCAAGCAGCTCACGTCGGTTTGCGAAACGATATTGGCCGCTCTCGACGGTCGTTTGGCTGAAAGCGTGGTCGCGTCAGACCTGCGCTACCTGAAAGCCTGACCATGCCTGATCACCCCCTCACCGCCTCGCTTCGCTCGGCACCTCTCCCCCACGGCGTGAGGGCGAGGAACCCAAGCTGGAGCAGGGACGCCGCGGCAGTGGTTCCTCTCCCCCGGGCAGGGGGAGAGGTGGCGCCGCGAAGCGGCGGCGGTGAGGGGGTGCTTTCAAACCAACCAAGGAGCCAGTCATGAAGATCACCGACGTGAAGACCTTCGTGGTCGGCAATCCGCCGCCCGGCATCGGCGGCAAGTATTTCATCTTCGTGCGCCTCACCACCGACTCGAACGTGGTGGGCTATGGCGAGGCCTACAACGCCACCTTCGGCCCGCATGTCACCGCGAAGATGATCGAGGACTGCGCCGAGCGCTACCTCATCGGCCAGGACCCGCACGACATCGAGACGTTCTTCCGCCGCGCCTATTCGTCGGGCTTCACGCAGCGCCCTGACATTTCGATGATGGGATGTGTGTCGGCGCTCGAAATGGCCTGCCTCGACATCGTCGGCAAGGAAGCCAACAAGCCGGTCTACAAGCTGCTCGGCGGGCAGGTGCACGAGACGCTGCGCTCCTACACCTACCTCTACCCGCACGAGGGCAGCGTCCACACCGAGGATGTGGGGCCGAAGAACGTCTACAACGATCCCGATCTCGCGGCCGAATGTGCGCTGCTCTACGTGCAGCAGGGCTTCAACGCCGTGAAGCTCGACCCGGCCGGACCCTACACGGCTTTCGACGGTCACCAGCCGCGCCTGATCGACATCGACCTCTCGGCCCGCATGGTGAAGGCGATACGCGAGGCGGTCGGCACAAAAGCTGACATCCTGTTCGGCACGCACGGGCAGTTCACCGCATCCGGCGCGCTGCGCATGGCGCGGGCCATCGAGCCCTACGATCCGCTCTGGTTCGAGGAGCCGGTGCCGCCCGACATGCCGGAGGTGATGGCGCAGGTGGCGCGCGGCACCTCGATCCCGATCGCGACGGGCGAGCGGCTGGCGACGAAATGGGAATTTGCGCGCGTTATCGAACAGCGTGCCGCCAGCATCCTGCAGCCCGATCTCGGCCGCTCAGGCGGCATTCTGGAGACCAAGAAGATCGCGGCGATGGCCGAGGCCTATCACATCCAGATCGCGCCGCACTGCTATTGCGGGCCGATCGTCGGCGCCGCCAACATCCAGCTGGCGGTGACGCTGCCGAACTTCCTCATCCTCGAATCGCTGAAGCAGTGGGACGGCTTCCACGCGACGCTGCTGAAGCAGAAGATCGAGTGGCAGGACGGCCATGTCATTCCCTCGAAGGAGCCCGGCCTCGGCGTCGAGCTGAACGAGGCAGTGGCGGAGGCACATCCCTATGATGGCAAGGCGCTGCACCTGCACATGGCGCCGGACCCGCTGATGCCGGCGCCGGGGAATGCCGGGTGAGGCTGGCGGCGCTGCTTGCGCTCGTCGTTGCGCTGGCGCTGCCCGGCTGCGCCGGACGCGAACGCCGGCACAAATGCGTGGAGCTGCCGAACGGCCTGGTGGAGTGCAACGAGGCGCGTTAGCCGCTCGCCGGCGGGAGCGGGCGGTCAGGGAAACGCCGCCCTGATCCCCGGCGCCATCACGTCCTTGGGGTCGAGCTCGCGGCGGATCGCTTCCATCAGCTTGATCTCCAGCGGCCCGTTGGCGCGCGCCACCCACGCTGCGTGGTCCGCGCCGACGCCGTGGTGGTGGCTGACCGTCCCGCCATGCTCCACCATGGCATCGGTCGCTGCCTGCTTGATCGTGCGCCACTGTTCGAGAGCATCGTCGGCGCGCGGAAAGATCGCGGTGAAGTAGAGGCAGGCGCCCTCGATGTAGGAGTGGCTGAGGTGGCAGAACACTGCCGGCCGGCCCTTGCCCGGCAGCGTGGCGGCAATCGCCCTGGCCAGCGCCGCGCCGACGGCCGCGTGTACCGTTTCCACCGCCGACCATGGCACCGCCGTCTCGAACGTATCGACGCCGAGCCCCCGCGCCATCAGGCTTTCGCGCAGGTGCGGACCCTCGAAGCGCCCCTTGCGCCACGACTGTCCCGGCCGGCCGCCGAGGCCGACGGCGCCGTGCCGTGCCAGCACGCGTTTCGCCGTCGCATAGGCGTAGGCCGTTCCCTGGTTCGCTCCCTCGTAGCCGGCGATCAGCAGGGCCGCCCGTTTCGGCGCGCCCTTCACCTTGAGCAGCATCCGTTCGAGCGAGCCGGGCCGGTCGAGCCCCGCACGCGCCAGCCGGTAGCCGCCGAGGAAATCCGTCTCGGCCTCGTCGGAGACGCGCAGCATGGCAAGCGCGTGCCCCTGCTGCGCCAGTTCGCGCACGGCCGCCGCCGCGTCGGCGAAGGAGGGCAGCAGCCAGGCACGGTCCTCGACGTGCTCCGGCCGCGCATGCAGGCGCATGGTCGCGTCCGTGATGATGCCGAAAGCGCCCTCCGAGCCGATGGCGAGGCCGCCGAGCCAGGGACCGGTCGCAGCGTGCCGGAAGCGCTCGGTCGACCACAGGCCGGACGGCGTCGCAATGCGCGCGGAGACGAGATTTTCGCCCACCGGGCCGTAGCGATCGGAGCGCTGGCCCGATCCCGCGGCGGCAAGCGCGCCACCGAGCGTCACCGCATGGAAGCTCTGCGGCTCGTGTCCGAGCGTCAGCCATTCAGGCTTCAGCGCTGCGTCGAGATCGGCAAGCCGGATGCCCGCCTCGGCCGTCACCGTCTGGTCCTGCTTCGACAGTTCAAGCACACGGTTCATGCGCGACAGGTCCAGCGCCACCACAGGCCGGTTGTCACCGGCCGGCGCGCTCAGGCCGCCGACGACCGAACTGCCGCCGCCGCGCGGCACGACTCGGAATCCCGACTTCGCCGCCGCCGCGAGCACGGCAGCCGCTTCTGCCGCATTCTCCGGAAACGCCACCGCGTCGACTGTTCTCGCGATCCTTCCGGCGCGCCGCTGCAGCTGGTCGGGGTAGCTCTGTCCCAGCGTATGCAGCGCGCGCACCGCGCGGTCGTCGGAGAACACGCCGTCCGCAAGCGCCGCGGCGAGCGCCGTGCGCATGCGCTGGGTCAGCTTCGACTTCGGCACGCGCGCCGGGTCGAGCGCCACCGGCGGTGTCGCCGGCAGCCGTTCCAGCCCGAGGCGGGCGGCAAGCCATGCCTCCACCTCCGGCAGGCCGGCGACCGGATCGGGGTGGTCGGGGTCGAGCCAGCCCCACAGGCGGATGGCTTCCTCGGCCATCAGCAGCGCACCGTAATCGCACCCGGCACCATGCGGAACGTCGCCGGTATGCGCCCGGGCGACTCGCCGTCGATGTCGAGCAGGGCGCCATTGGCGATGGGATCGCCGAGCGGCTCGACAACAACGTTGCTGCCGCGCAGGAACGTGCAGGAGGCGAGATTCCGGTGCGCGCCGCTGTAGACCAGCCGCAGATCCTTCAGCAGGGAAAGCTTCGACCGGCCACGCACGATCACGACCTCGAACAGCCCGTCATCCGTCCTGGCGTCCGGCGCGATCATCATGCCGCCGCCGAAGTAGCGGCTGTTGGCGCAGGCGACGAGCGCGATGCTCGCCTCCACCGGCGGCTGATCGTCGACCGTCACACGGACGTTCTGGAAGCGGTAGCGGATCAGTTCGCGCACCGTGTGCCACAGGAACACCAGCTTGCCCGACATGCGGTCGCTGCTCTTCACCGCGTTGACCGCGCGGTCGGTCGGACCGGAGAGGCCGAGACTTCCGATGTTGATGAAATGCCGGCTGGCAAGCGCTCCGTCATCGTCGGTGAAGTCGACGCGGGCGGCATCGAGCGTGCGACCGGCGCTGCTGGCGATGCGCCCCGCGAGTTCGCCGAGCGTTCCCTTCAGCCCGAGCCCGCGCGCCAGATCGGAGCCGGTGCCGACCGGCAGAATGCCGAGCTGCGCACCGGCGGCGCCTTCGGCCTTCGCCGCCAGCAACCCGTCCACCGTCTCGCTCACCGTGCCGTCGCCGCCCGCCGCGATCACCAGCCCGGCTCCGTCTTTCACTAGCATGCAGGCAAGTCGCGCGGCGTCGCCCGGTGCCTGTGTCTCGCGCACGTCGAGGTCGGGAAAATGCGGGGTGAGCGCGGCCTTGATCGCCGGGAGTTCGCGGCGCATGCGGCCGCCGCCCGCCACAGGATTGACCACCAGCCCGACGGCCATGCGTGCCCTCCCCACGAGCCGCTGCTCAGTCAGATGCCAGCGTCGGTTACTTTCGCCCGTCTGGCAAGCCACTCCGCCGCGCGCGCCTCGACGCCGGGCCGCGCGATGCCGTGCGAGCGCGCCAGCCGCCGCGCAATGTCGGCCGGCGTCACCGCCATCTCGTCCTCGACCGCAAATGCGAAACGCGCCGCCTCGCGCCGATCCGCGCCGGCGTCCAGCGGCAGCTTGCCCAGGCGCTCGGGCAGGCTGGTCCCGTAGGCCGCGACCCAGCTGTCGGCCTCTTCCGCCGGCCAGCCGGCCAGCCGCCCGCGCCACGCCGCGAGGAATGCCGGCACATCGGCGTCCGGGGTGCCGGGCAGCAGCGCCGTGTGCGTGTCGCAGGGCCCCGCCTTCATGTCGAGGGCGGCGGCGACGCGATCCACCACATGCTCGGCCATCCGCCGCGCCGTCGTCCACTTGCCGCCATAGGCGGAGAACAGTCCCTGCGCGCCGTCGCCGGCGTGATCGACAATCGCCTCCTCGCGCGCGGCCCTGTAGGTGTTGGCCGCATCACCCGGCAGCGCTCGCGCCGAGGCGAAGGTCGCCAGCGGTGCTGCGAGCAACTCGCGTGCCGAGGGCAGCAGCCTGGCGATACGCTCCGCCAGCCGTGTCACGTCGTCGGGCTGCGCGCTCATGCGGTCGCGCGGCCCTTCAATGGCGTCGTCGGTCGTGCCGATCAGGCTCATGCCGCGCCAGGGCAGCACGAAACCATGCTCGCCCCTGCCGGCCAGATTGAGCGCCGCGTCCCTTGCGATCGGCCCGGCGACGATGTGGATGCCTTTCGATACGGTGAGCCGCGCGCTCTTCTGGCCCGTCGCCAGACGCCCCGCCAGTTCCGCCGCCCACGGCCCTGCGGCATTGATGACGCCGCGCGCACGCACCTCGATCCGTCCGCGGCCGATGGCATCCTGGACGACGATCCCCGCGACGCGCCCGTTGCGGCGCAGCAGCCCGGTGCACTCCATATGATTGGCCACCGACGCGCCATGCGCCACGGCATCGACCAGCAGCGTCAGCACCACGCGCTCGGGTTCGTCGACGCGGCAGTCATGCCACGCCAGCGCGCCTTCCAGACCGGGCATGGCGAGCGCCGGCTCCGCGGCGACCGCGGCGCGTGCCGAAACGAAGGCGGGCTGGGGCGATGGCGCGCCTTCGCGACCGCCAAGGCTGTTGAACAGCGCCACGGCCGCCCGCATCGAGGCCACGCCGAGCCTGCCCTTGCCGGCGAGCGGCATCAGGCAGGGCTGCGGCCGCACATGCAGCGGCGCGATCCGTCGCCATACGGCGCGCTCCGCCAGCGACTGCCGCACCATTCCGAACCGGGCCTGCGCGAGGTAGCGAATGCCGCCATGCACGAGATGCGACATCGCCTCGCTCGCAGCACAGGCGAAGTCGTCCTTCTCGACCAGGGCGACTGACAGTCCGCGGCGCGCCGCATCGCGCGCGATCGACGCGCCGACGATGCCGCCGCCGATCACTGCGAGGTCGAACGCACCTTTCTGGAGTTCCGCGAGGTTCCGCTGCATGGCCGTCACAGCCTCCGCTGGGCGCGCCAGCATACAGCATTCGTGTGACGCTGCGCTGCCGCCTTCACGCGGCTGTCATCTGACCGTGGTCAACCGGGCCTCGCCCTGCAGGCGCGTTCTCATGATTCGGCAGCACCGGAGGCAGCGATTTGCGCATCCTGATGGTCACTGACGCCTGGCGTCCGCAGGTGAATGGCGTGGTCCACACGCTCGAACGCCTTGCCGACGCTCTCAAGCCGTTCGGCGCCGAGGCGCTGTTCCTCACCCCGCTGGCGTTCAGGACACTGCCGATGCCGACCTACCCGGACATCCGGCTGGCGCTGACGACGCCCGGCCGCGTGGCGCGCATGATCGACGAATTCGAGGCCGATCACGTCCACATCGTGACCGAGGGGCCGCTCGGCCTGATGGCGCGACGCCTCTGCCTGAAGCGCGGCGATCCCTTCACCACCAGCTATCACACGCGCTTCCCGGAATATCTTTCGGCACGCGTGCCGGTGCCCGAGCGGTGGGCCTACAACTGGCTGCGCAGCTTCCACAATTCCGGCGACGGATGCCTGGTGGCGACGCAGTCGCTTGCCGACGATCTCGCCGCGCGTGGTTTCAACACGCTGAAGCCGTGGACGCGCGGCGTGAACATCGACCTGTTCCGGCCGGACAAGCGCCGGGAACTCGACCTGCCGCGCCCGATCTTCCTGTCCGTCGGTCGCGTTGCGGTTGAAAAGAACATCCCCGCCTTCCTCGATCTCGACCTGCCGGGCTCGAAGCTGGTCGTCGGCGACGGCCCGGAAATGGCGAAGCTGAAGACGCGCTACCCCGACGTGCACTTCTGGGGCCACCGTCCGAACGAGGAGCTGGCCGAAATCTACGCTTCGGCCGACGTCTTCGTCTTCCCCAGCCTCACCGACACGTTCGGCAACGTCATCATCGAGGCGCTGGCGTCGGGCACGCCGGTCGCAGGGTTTCCGGTGACCGGCCCGAAGGACATTGTCGGCGACGGCATCGGCGGCGTGGTCTCGCCCGATCTGCGCCGGGCCGCGCTCGACGCGCTGACCATCGACCGCGCCGCGGCCCGGCAGAAGGCGATGCGCTACACCTGGCCGGAATGCGCCGCGCAGTTCCTCGCCACCGTCAAGGCCGCGCGTGAGGGAAGGGGCCGCGGCGTGCCGGCGAGCCTGCGGCTGGTTCCGGTCGCTGCATAGGCGGCAGCGTCACCGCATAGCCGCTAGTGCCGCGCGGCGCTGCGACGGCCGTCAGGCAGCTTGCTGGCGATGACCTTGTCGATGCGGCGGCCGTCGAGGTCCACGACCTCGAAGCGCCAACCCTGCGAGTCGACGATCTCGCCGGTCGCCGGCAGGTGGTGCAGGTGCGAGAGAATGTAGCCGGCGAGCGTCTCGTAGTCGCGGCTCTCCGGCAGGTCGATGTTGAGATGCTCGGCCATCTCGTCGGCCGGCAGGTAGCCCGGCAGGATGAGCGAACCGTCTTCGCGTTCGACGACGGTTGAATCGTCGTCGTCGAGATCGGCGCGGAAGACACCGGTGATCGCCTCGAGAATGTCGGCCGGCGTGACGACGCCCTCGAAGTGGCCATACTCGTCATGCACCAGCGCCATCGGCACTTCGGCTTCCTTCAGCGTCGTCAGCACGTCGAGCGCGTCGGCCTGGTCGTGCACGATCGGAGCGGTGCGCACGAAGGCGCGGATGTCGAGCGGCTGGCCAGCCAGCAATGCGGCCAGGACCTCGCGCGACTGCACGACGCCAATCATCGAATCGACGCTGCCCTCGCCGGCCGGCAGGCGCGAGTGCTGGGTCTCGGTCAGCAGCTTGCGGATCGTGGCCTCGTCGCTCTCCAGGTTGAGCCAGTCGACATCGGTACGCGGCGTCATGACAGCGCGCACGGCGCGGTCGCCCAGCCGCATCACGCCGGCGATCATGCGGCGCTCGTCGGCTTCCAGCACGCCGGCGGTCTCTGCCTCGGCGACGAGCATCTTGATCTCCTCGTCGGTGACCTTTTCCGCGCTTTCCTCGGTCTGGCCGAGCAGCCAGAGGACGCCGCGGCCGGACATGTCGAGCAGCCAGACCAGCGGCGACGCCACGCGCGCCAGAATCTTCATGGCCGGAGCGACGCGTGAGGCGATGGCTTCGGGGTTGCGCAGTGCGATCTGCTTCGGAACCAGCTCGCCGACGATGAGCGAACCGTAGGTGATGACCGCGACGACGATGCCGACACCCAGCGCGTCGGCGAGGCCGTCGCGGACGCCGGCATCGACCAGCGTGCTGGAAAGGCGGTCGCCCAGCGTGGCGCCCGAGAAGGCACCCGAGGCGACGCCGACCAGCGTGATGCCGATCTGAACCGAGGACAAGAATCGTCCCGGATGGGCCCCGAGGTCCAGCGCGTGTCTGGCGCCCCGCAGGCCGCGGTCGGCCATGGTCTTCAGACGCGCCGGACGCGAGGAGACGATCGCCAGTTCGGACATCGCCAGAACGCCGTTCACGAGGATGAGAACGATGACGGCTGCGACTTCTACGTAAAGCATGGAGTTGCAATAGCACCCGGGCCGGTGGGAAATGAAGTGCTAAACTAACCCGGTGCGCCGGGCGGTGGTTCCCGGCCCAGTGCAATCAACAACTTACAGCGCGAATTTGCCTAGTGGCAGGCGCGGCGGCCGTTGCGCCGTTCCTTGATGTCGAAGTGGAAGTGGTCGCGGTGGTCGCGGTTGTAGCCGGGACCGAGGACTGTGGAAAAGTACTCGCAGCCGTCGGAGCGGACGCTGTTCAGCAAGCCTTTGGCGCGGAAGGCGAACAGGCCCTTCTTGCGGACGTCGATATCGCGGCCGGAATTGAGCTCGATGCGCGAAATATCGATGGCGTTGCCCTTGCCATGCTCGGACAGCGTGCCGGAACCGGCGATGTTGCGGCAGGAATAGCTCGACGCCTGGTGGATCGTCCTGACGCCGGTGAGATAGCGGCTGCGGGCCGCAGGAACGAGTTCCTTCTTCGTCCAGGTGGCGAAGGTGCGCGCCATGTCGCAGGTGAGCGTCGCCGCAGGCGACACCTTGACCCGCCCGACCGACGAGATCCTGACCGGATGGTCGATGCCACAGGAACGGCCCTCGCGGATCGGCGGCAGATCCTTGAACGAGACGTCGAGTTTCTTCAGCGCGGCGCGGCATGCGATCTCGTCGGAAGAAATCGAGGGCTCGGACTCGATCCGGGGCTGGTTGACGCGGGGAAGCGCGGCGACGCGGTAGCTGTCGGTGGCCGCCGGCTGTTCCGGCTGGCCGGGGAGGCCGAGCGCATCGACATTGTCGACGCGATACTGCGACGCGCCCGCTGGCTGCGACATTGCCGAATCCCACGTGGCGACACCATCGGCCATCTCGGCATCCGACGTTGCCGCGCCGGCCATGTCCTGCTGGCCAACCTGAGCGTCGATCGGTTCGATCGCGCCGGCGCCCGCCATCGAGTCGGTCTCCGCCGCCAGCGGATAGGGTGCGTCCGACGGAGGGCCGAGGCGCTCGGCCTGTTCCTGCAGGCTGCTTGGCGGAGCGCCATAGGATCCGTCGCCTACCGAGGCGTATTCGGTATCCGGCTGCGAATAGCCTGTGTCCTGCGTCCCATACTGCGTCTGCTGCGACAGGCCGCTCTGGTCGGGCAGCACGTAGCGCTTCCCGTCAGCGGTGCTTTCGGGGGCGTAGGAAGCGGTGGTGCCGATGTCCACGCCAGGGCGCACCGACAATGCGCTGTCGGTCGAGCAGGCGGAAAGCGCCAGCACGCTGACAGCAGCAAGCCGCAAGGCGCGCCCGGTCGGGCGGCACCCGTTCGCGGCACGGATACGCAACAACATGAACCCGTCCCCTTGGGAGAAGGGCAGGATACGGTTCAACGGTAAAGGAAAGATCAGCGCCGCGATTCAGCCCTGCGGCGGAATTGCGGCGGCGGAGCCGCCGGTAATGCGGCGGCGGACGCGCCGGCAACGTGGCGGGCTCGCAGACAGCGAGGCTACTGGCAGAAGGTGCCGCCGCGCCGACGCTGCGCCAGATCGAGATGGAAATGCGTCGCGTGGTCGGCATCGCTGCCGGGGCCGAGCACGGTCTTGAACGGCCCGCAGGCCTTCGAGCGCACTCTCGACAGGAACTCCGAGCGCTCGCGTTCGCGGGTCGCCTCCACGGGGATTTCGGCGCCGTCCTCCAGGATGAAGGCCGCGATGTCGAGCGCATTGCCGAAAGCGTGCTCGGAAAGCTTGGTGGTGCCATTGCGCGGGCGGCAGACATAGGCGGAGGCCTGGCGGATGCCCTTCAGGCGCGTCTCGAACTCGGCGGCGGCCAGTGGCGCGATGACATCGCGCGTGTATGTCACGGCCGCCTCCGCCATATGGCAATTGAGCACTGCGGCAGGTTCAAGCGCGATGTCGAGCCCGAGATCGTCGAGCGAGATCGGGTAGGGCGAGGAGCAGCCGAGCGGGTCGGAGAGCGGCTCGTGTTCTTTGAAGCTGACATTGGCTGCCTTCAGGCGCGCGCGGCATGCGACTTCGTCGGCCGGCATCGGCACCGGCGTCGCTTTCGACACCAGCGGAGCGGTCGACGCCTGCTTGTCGTCCGCCTTGCTGCCACGGGCTTCCTGCACA
>JBFXFO010000001.1:57451-77768 GCA_050178915.1 Rhizobiaceae bacterium
GGCTGCCTTCAGGCGCGCGCGGCATGCGACTTCGTCGGCCGGCATCGGCACCGGCGTCGCTTTCGACACCAGCGGAGCGGTCGACGCCTGCTTGTCGTCCGCCTTGCTGCCACGGGCTTCCTGCACAGCTGGAGCCGGGACTTTCCTGGCGGGTGATGCATCGGCCACCTTCGGCTTCGGTGTCGGAACCGGCACTGCCTGCGCCGGTCGAGGCGCTGCTTTGGCCTTGCGCGCTTCGGCCCGGCTCGCCTTGTCGGCCTGGCGGGCGATCACGACCCCGGCGCGGCGGGCCCAACGCGCCGCCTGCCTGGCTGCCGCGGCGCCCTTCCGCGCCACCTTTGCGGCCTGCTTCTGCTTTACCGGATTGACGATGGGGATGGGGGCGTCTGCCAGCAGGCGCAGGCGTGCTGCCGCGGCTCCAATCGGGATGGCGCAGACGAGCAAGGCGACAAGCACTGGCCTGAGGCGATTGACCATCGTCCGTCACAACTGGGAGCGGACGATCCGGTTGCAAAGACGAGAGCGATCACATTGCGTTACGCAACGTCATGCGCCCAGCGCTTCGAGGCCTTCTTCAAGATAGTCGCCAAGCAGCGGCAGGCCGAGCAGATAGGCGGCCGTGCGCTTGTTGCCGCGTCGCCGCGCCTCGTCCAGAGCCTCGTGCCATTCGGCGGCGTCGTAATCGCCGCGGCCGATCCAGGCGAGGGCGATGAGTTCGGCAGCCTCGTCAACGTTCAGGTCGGCGATCAGCTGGCGGAATTCTTCGGCGCGCAGGTCTTCCGTCTCCTCCTCCGCCAGCCCGTCATGCTGGTGCGTCTTGTGCGCGTTGCCGTCGATCTCGACCTCGTGCTCGCTGCCGTCGGCGTAATCTTCATTGACCGCCGCACTGAGCGCGTTGGCCTTGAGGATGAGGTCGCGCACGGTGTCGGGGCCGATGGTCAGCTCCCATTCGCGTTCGGCCGGCTTGGTCACGGGCTGCTCCTCTCCCTCCATCGAAAGCCAACATAACGCATTTTGCGCCGGGATGAATGCGTTGGCGGCTCGATTGACAGCCCGTGAAAGCGGCCTGAAATGCGAGGTGACACAGACCGGGATCTCCTCTCCATGACCATGCTGCTCACTCCGAAAGTCCTTCCCATCCTGATGCTCATCGCGTCGAACGTCTTCATGACCTTCGCCTGGTACGGGCACCTGAAGTTCAAGACCTCGCCGCTCTATCTCGCGGTGCTGTTCTCTTGGGGAATCGCTTTCTTCGAATACTGGCTGGCCGTGCCGGCCAACCGCATCGGCCACGAGGTCTATTCGGCGGCGGAATTGAAGACCATCCAGGAAGTGGTGACACTGGTCGTCTTCGCCATCTTCTCCGTGTTCTTCCTGAAGGAGCAACTGACCTGGAACCATCTGATCGGCTTTGCGCTGATCGCCGGCGGCGCCGCTTTCATCTTCCGCGCCTAGACATCGTCCGGACGCAATGCTGGGGTGCAAGTCGCTTCCGATTTTCTGCATCTGCATGGGTGGACGATGTCTAGAACTTTTGCCGCCGCCGCTTTCCTGCTTGGCTCGCTTGCCGCCGCAGCGGCCAGCGAGTTCAAGGAATTCAAGGACGTTTCGGTGTCCTGCACGAACGGGCTCACCTGCTCCGTCTCGCTCAAGGTCGAGGGCGAGCCGGGCACGCTCAACACGCTGTCGTTCCAGCGCAAAGCGGGCGAGGGCACGGCGCTCGACCTTGTGGTCGCGGCGCAGGACCTCGACAAGGGCTCGATCGTGAGCATCAGCGTGGATGGCAAGGCGGTGATGTCCATCCCGGTCGACGCGATGGAGTACAATGCCGACTGGTACGAGTACAAACTCACCGGCGTCGCCGACCCGATCAACCTGCTCGACGCCATGCGCAATGGGCTGAGAGCCGAGGCGAAGGGCATGAAGGGCGGCGAGACGCTGACGGCAAGCTATTCGCTGTCGGGGCTGGTCGCGGCGCTGATCTTCGCCGACGAGGTGCAGGGCCGGCTCGAGACGCCGGATGCGCTGCAGGCAAGGGGCACCAAGACGGCACCGCCGACCCGGGCGCGCGATATCGAGGCGATCGCGGATCTGCCGGACGGTGTGCGCGAGGATTTCGAGGGCGAAGGCAAGTGCTCGTTCCTCGACGAAAGCAGCTTCGCGCGCGCCGGAGGGTTCGAAGCCGACATCGACGACCGCTATTCGCTGCTCGCCCTGCCTTGCGCCGAGGGTGGCGCCTACAACCAGCCCTATGTGCTGTATGCGGGTTATGACGGCGGCGATTTCGAGCAGCTCTACCTTGCGACGATGGGCGACAAGGGGCCGACCGTGACGGGCTTCGCCTACAATATCGGGTGGGACCGGAAGTCGAAGGTGCTCGAAGCCTTCTTCAAGGGACGCGGGCTGGGCGACTGCGGATCCTACGAGAAGTGGGAGATGTCGGTCCGCGGCGTCGGACCGGCCTTCTCGCTGGTCATGGCACGCGTGAAGGGCGACTGCGACGGGCAGGATGGCGGCGGCATCGACAGCTGGCCGGCGGTCTGGCCGATCGGGAAGCCGTGAACGGCAAGCAATCGACCGGCAAACAATCGACCGGCTGGCAATCGACTGGGGAAGCAGTGGGGAAGAATTGAGCGCGCCCGTACGTTGATGTGAAAGAAGCCCGGCAGCACTCCTTTTAAGGCGCCGGCCCACAGCTAACATATCCGTGATCGGACGACAGGAGGACTAGCGATGCAGAGAAGACTGATTGCCGCCGTCGTGTCTCTCATGACCGCGGTACCGCTGCTGGTCGAGCCGGCTTTCGCGGCCGGCAGCGATGGCGGCAGCGACAACACCACGACCCAGTGCAAAGAGGGCGAGGTGTGGGACAAGGAAAAGGAAAAATGCGTCCCGCCGCAACAGGGCAAGCTGGATGACGAGAGCATTTACGAGGCTGGCCAGGCGCTGGCCAAGGCCGGCCGCTACGGCGAAGCCATCACGGTGCTGAGCCTCGCGGCCGACAAGTCGGACCCGCGCATCCTGAACTATCTCGGCTATTCGCACCGCAAGCAGGGCCGCGTGCTGGTCGGGCTCGGCTACTATCAGGAAGCACTGCGCGCCGACCCGGACTACACGCTGGTGCGCGAGTACATGGGCGAGGCGCATCTGCAGCTTGGCGATGTCGATGCCGCCAGGGAGCAGCTTGCCGAGATCGAAAGGCGCTGCGGCAAGAGCTGCGCCGAATACGCCGAACTGTCCGCTCAGATCGACGCCTACCTGAAGGGCTGATCAAGTCCGCAACTGGATCGAGGAGGCCGGCCGCAACGATGCGGCCGGCCTTTTCGTCAGGACGCGCGCGAGAGGCGGACGATGGCGCCGTCGGCTTCGTCGGTGAGCAGCCAGATCGAGCCGTCCGGCGCGACGTTGACGTCGCGGATGCGGCCGAATTCGCCGTCGAGCATCCGTTCCTCGCCGAGGATCTTGCCCTGCCCGTCGCGGTCGAGGCGCGAGAGAAGCCCGAACTTCAGCGCGCCGACCAGCAGGTCGCCCTTCCATTCGGGAAACATCTCGCCGTCGTAGACGGCCAGGCCCGATGGCGCGATCGACGGGTCCCAGTAATGCAGCGGCTGTTCGTAGCCTTCGGCCTGCTGGCCCAGGCCGATCTTTGCGCCTGAATAGTCGACGCCGTAGCTGATGACCGGCCAGCCATAGTTCTTGCCGGCTTCCGCGAGATTGACCTCGTCGCCGCCCTGCGCACCATGCTCGACGACAAGCAGGCCGCCGGTCAACGGATCGTAGTCGGCGCCCTGCACGTTGCGGTGCCCCTTCGACCAGAGCTGCGCCAGCCGGTCGCCTCCGTCGGGGGCCGGATTGTCGGCAGGTACCGAGCCGTCCTGATTGATGCGCAGGACCGCTCCGGCGCTGTCGCTCATGTCCTGCGCCCGGTCGCGCTCGCCGCGGTCGCCGGTGGTGACGAACAGCGTGCCGTCCGGTCCGAAGACGAGGCGCGAGCCGAAATGCTGGCCGCGCGTCGTCTTGCGCTGCATGGAAAACAGCACTTCGACATTGTCGAGCGCGGGTGCGGCGTCGGTGCCGCTCAGCGTGGCGCGCGCCACCGCAGTTCCGGCGCCGCCTTCGCCGGGCTGCGAGAAGGTGTAGAAGATGGTGTGCGAGGTTTCGAAGTCGGGCGCGGCGATGACGTCGAGCAGGCCACCCTGGCCGGAGGCGCGGACCTCCGGCAGGCCGGTCGCCGGTTCGGAGAGCGTCCCGTCCTTTGCAACGATGCGGAGCGCACCGGCGCGCTCGGTCACGATTGCGCGGCCGCCAGGCAAAAAGTCGAGACCCCAGGGATTTTCCAGACCATCGGCGACGATCGTCGCGCGCACGCCGACCAGTTTCGTGCCGACGGTTCGATCCTCGGCTGAGGCAGCGGTGGCGATGGCCGTCAGGACGGCGGCGGAAGCGAGGAGTCTGAAGCTTTGCATATGAGGCCATATAGGTTGCCGCGCCGATCAGCCGAGGCTTTTGGGGTAAACCCTTGGTCACGAGCCGGTGAGCCGACAATTTCCCCGGTTTTGTTGGAGTTGAGGGGATGTCCTTGCGTCTGGCCTGCAATTTTTTCGTGAAATAGGCGCAGCGCTTGGCTATATTGGACGCGAACTGAGGTTGGACGGTTCCGTTGGCCCAAGGCTTCCGGACCGTTTTTCTTTTTAGCCCTGTGGCTTGCGGCACGGATTGTGCCGGCCGGGGTGGGGCAGGAAGGTCAGGACGATGAACAAAGTGCCGATGACGGCCAACGGCTTCGATACGCTCAAGGAAGAGCTGCGCTGGCGCCAGCAGGAGGAGCGGCCGCGCATCATCGAGGCGATCGCCGAGGCGCGTTCGCATGGCGACCTGTCGGAGAACGCCGAGTATCACGCCGCGAAGGAATCGCAGAGCCTGAACGAGGGCCGCGTATCGGAACTCGAGGATCTGATCGCACGCGCGGAAGTCATCGACGTGTCGAAGCTGTCCGGCGACAAGATCAAGTTCGGCGCCACCGTCGTGCTGGTCGACGAAGAGACCGAGCAGAAGAAGACGTACCAGATCGTCGGCGACCAGGAAGCCGACGTGAAGTCCGGCCGTATCTCGATCTCCTCGCCGATTGCGCGCGCGCTGATCGGAAAGGGCGTCGGCGACGCCATTGAGGTCAACGCGCCCGGCGGGGCGCGGGGATACGAGATCGTCAAGCTGCAGTGGATCTAGGCCCTGCCTGTATGCAGGCCTAGTCGGTCTGCGCTGCCTCAGGTCGAGAGCAGGCGGTTGGCCGTTTCCAACACCGTCACAGGCGAGATCGCGCCGGTATAGGCCGGCGCGCCGCGCCTGACCTTCTGCGCCGCGTCATCGGAGACGGCGCTCAACGCTACCGTGCGTGCGCCCAGCGCTCCGGTCAGGCCGGTGCGCGTGGCGGTGTAGAGCGCCACCGTCGGCAGGCCGTATGCAGCCGCCAGATGCGTCAGCCCGGTATCGACGCCGATGGCGAGCGCGGCGCGGGACAGCAGCCCGGCGATGTGGTCGAGGCCACTCTTCGGGATGACCAGCGTTGTCGGAACGGCGGCGGCGATGGTTTCGGCGACGAGTTGCTCGGCCTCGTCCGACCAGGTCAGGCAAGGGCGCATGCCGCGTCCGACGAGGCCGTTGGCAACCGCGATCCAGTTCGCCACCGGCCACTTTTTCGTCTCCCAGCTGGTGCCATGCAGCAGGAAGGCCATGCGCGCCGGGTCAGGTTCGGCGCGGTCGAGACCGTAGTCGAGGCGCTCGAGGTCGGGGCGATAGCCCAGCGCGGCGGCGAAGAGCAGGCGCGTGCGGCGGATGGCGTGCAGGTCGCGCGGCACGGCATAGCGCCTGCGGTACGAGAAGGCGGCAAGGCCTTCGCGCGCGCTGGCCAGATTGAAGCCGGCGACCGGCGCGCCCGCCTTGCGCGCGAGCCAGGCGCTCTTCATTAGGCCCTGCGCGTCGACCACGAGATCGTAACGCGCGGCGGTCAGGCGCTGCTCCAGCGCGGCAGTGGCGGCGCGCGTCGCGGCGGAGAACGGCGTCTTGCGCCAGCGGCGCGTCTCGACCTCGATGACCTCGCCGACACGCGGATGCAGTCGCGCGATCGGCGCGAACGGGCGCTCGACCAGCCAGTCGATGGTCAGACCGGGCAGGGCGGCAAGCGCGTCGGTGACGGCTGGAAACGTGTGGATGACGTCGCCCATCGACGACGTCTTCACGAGCAGGAGCTTCATGCCGGCTGCCGTCCGGCGGTCAGCCTGTCGGCGGCGACCAGCACCTGCTCTACCGAAATGTGGTTCAGGCAGTTCATGTGGCCGAGCGGGCAGACGCGCGCATGGCAGGGCGAGCACGCCAGACGCAGCGTCACCAGTTCACGCGCCTCGGTGAGCGGCGGCGTGTTGTCGGGCGAGGTCGAGCCGAAGATGGCGATGACCGGCGTGTCGACAGCGGCGGCGATGTGCATCAGGCCGCTGTCATTGGAGACGGCGAACACCGCGCCGGCGGTCAGGTCGATGGCGTCCTCCAGCCGCGTCTCGCCGGCGAGGTCGAGCGTTCCCGGCGCGAGCGCCACGATCTCGCGGGTCACCGGACGGTCGTTGGCCGAGCCGAGCAGCACCACGCGCATGCCGCGCTTGATCAACGCGCCGGCGAGGGCGGCGTAGCGCTCCGGTGGCCAGCGCTTGGCCGGGCCATATTCGGCGCCCGGCATCAGCACGGCATAGTTGCCGCGCGTCAGGCCGTAGGTGGCGAAGAGGTTTTCCTGATTTGCCGCATCGACGCTCAGATGCGGGTCGCGATAGGTACCGCCGCGCGCCAGGCCGAAGAAGGTGCGGGCGGTGCGGCGCTTGATCTCGCGCGGCAGCGGCACGATGTCGGTGAGCAGGCCGTAGCGGAACTCCTTCAGGTAGCCGACGCGCTTGCGGATGCCGGCGAAGAGCGGGATGAGCGCCGACTTCCAGTTCCCCTGCATGACATAGGCCTGGGCGTAGCGGCCGCGCAGCCTGCGCGCGGCGCGCCAGCGCGAGCCTATTTCCAGGCGGCCGCGCCCGAACGGCGCGTCCAGGCGCTCGCGCACCTCCGGCATGCGGCCGACGAGCGGACCGGCCCATGCCGGCGCCATGACGTCGATGGCGGCGTCGGGGTATTTTTCCTTCAGCGCCGAGAAGAGGCACTGCGCCATGACCATGTCGCCGACCCAGCGCGGGCCGATGACCAGAATGGCTTCAGGGTTCGTCATGGCATCGGTCTAGCGGGGCGCGCGGCGCGAGGCAACGCGGGGGCGCCTCACGGCGCCTCGTCGATCGGCACCAGTCCGGCGTCCTTGACCTGCCTGATGGTCAGCGCGGTGCGCACCGTATCGACATTGTCGGTCGAGGTGAGTTTCTCGATCACGAAGGTCTGGAAGGTTCCGAGGTCGGGCGCCACGCAGTGCAGCAGGAAGTCGGAATCGCCCGACACCATCCACGCCTTGCGCACGATCGGCCATCCGCGCGTCAGGTCGGAAAACGCCTTCAGTTCCGTCTCCGACTGGTGATGCAGGCCGATGACGCAGAAGGCGACGACCTCGGCGCCGAGTTGCGGGCCATCGAGCATGGCGCGGTAGCCGCGGATGATGCCGGCTTCCTCCAGCCGCTTGACGCGGCGCAGGCAGGGCGGGGCGGAGATGCCGACGCGGCGGGACAGCTCGACATTGGTGATGCGTCCGTCTTCCTGCAGTTCGCGCAGGATCTTCCAGTCGATGGCGTCGAGATCGGCCTTGAGCGGCATGAGGTCCTTTGCGGAAGGGCGGGCCTTCGGAAGGCGGGAGAATCCAGAGCGTCGTCTCTCTTATTCCAGCCGCCGGCCCCGCGCCAATCCCTTCGAGCCGCGTCGGACAGCCACGCAAAGCGGTGTCAGCAACTGTGTGAAAACCGCTTACGGGCTTGCGGAAGGGGCAAGCTGATCCTTAGATCAGGCTGGCGGCTGTAGCCCTGGAGGCGACGGCCCGTTCGGATTTGCCTGAAAGGCTGGAAAATCATGGCTACCAAGCATGCGCCAGTGCTGATCATCGGTTCGGGACCGGCCGGGTATACGGCTGCCATCTATGCCGCGCGCGCCATGCTGAAGCCGGTGCTGGTGGCGGGTCTGCAGCAGGGCGGCCAGCTCACGATCACCACGGACGTGGAGAACTATCCCGGCTTTGCCGACCCCATCCAGGGGCCGTGGCTGATGGAGCAGATGCGCAAGCAGGCCGAGCATGTCGGCACCGAGATCATCAGCGACGTCATCACCAAGGTCGACCTGAAGACGCGGCCGTTCCGCGCGACCGGCGATTCGGGCACCGAATACACTGCCGACGCGCTGATCGTTGCGACCGGCGCGCAGGCGAAGTGGCTCGGCATTCCGGGCGAGCAGACCTATCAGGGCTTCGGCGTCTCGGCCTGCGCCACCTGCGACGGCTTCTTCTACCGCGGCAAGGAGGTGGTGGTCATCGGCGGCGGCAATTCCGCCGTCGAGGAAGCGCTCTACCTGTCCAACCTGGCCAAGCACGTGACGGTGATCCATCGCCGTGGCGAGTTCCGCGCCGAGCGCATCCTGCAGGAGCGGCTGTTCGCCAAGGAGAACGTGACGATTCTGTGGGACAAGGTGGTGGAGGAGATCGTCGGCGTGCCCGGCAAGCTGCCGCTGCCGCCTTCGGCCAATGGGCTGAAGCTGCGCGACGCAAAGACCGGCGCGACATCGAAGTTCTCGACCGACGGCATCTTCGTGGCGATCGGCCATGCGCCCGCGGTGGAGCTTTTCGTCGGCCAGCTGAAGCAGAAGCCGAACGGCTATCTGTGGACGCAGCCCAATTCGACGCGCACCGACGTGCCGGGCGTGTTCGCGGCCGGCGACGTGGCCGACGACGTCTACAGGCAGGCGGTGACCGCGGCGGGTTTCGGCTGCATGGCGGCGCTGGAGGCGGAGAAGTACCTGGCGGGCGTCCAGACACATCTTGCCGCAGCCGAATAAGGCCGCGCGGGGTTCCACCCCGCAGCGATAGCAAATAGGTAGGCGCCGACACGAGGGGAATAATGGCGCTCGACTGGGACAAGCTACGCGTATTCCACGCAGCGGCGGAGGCTGGATCCTTCACGCATGCGGCCGAGACGTTGCGCCTGTCGCAATCGGCGATCTCGCGGCAGGTCAGTGCGCTCGAACACGATGTCGGCGTGCCGCTGTTCCACCGCCACGCGCGTGGCCTGGTGCTGACTGAGCAGGGCGAGATGCTCTATCGCACGGCACACGACGTGCTGATGAAGCTCGAGCACATCAAGGCGCGGCTGACCGAGACCACCGACCGGCCTTCCGGCCTGCTCAAGGTCACGACGACGGTGGGCCTCGGCGCTGGCTGGCTGACCGAACGCCTGCCGGAGTTCATGGAGCTCTACCCCGACATCCAGGTGCAGCTGATCCTTGCCAACGAGGAGCTCGACCTGACGATGCGGCAGGCCGACTGCGCCATTCGCCTGCGGCAGCCGCAGCAGCCCGATCTGATCCAGCGCCGGCTGTTCACGGTGCACTTCCACCTCTACGCCGCGCCGTCCTATGTGGCGAAGCACGGCAAGCCGGGGGCGATCGCGGATCTGAAGAACCATCGCATCGTGACGTTCGGTGAGCCGGTGCCGTCGCATCTGTCGGAGTTGAACTGGCTGGAGACGGTGGGCGATTTCGACGGCGGCAAGCGCGTCGCCACGCTGCAGATCAACGACATCCTGTCGATCAAGCGCGCGGTGAAGCGCGGCGCGGGCATCGCCATGCTGCCCGACTACCTGATAGAGAAGGACAGCAACTTCGTGCAGTTGCTGCCAGAGACGGAAGTGCCGTCGTTCGACACGTACTTCGCCTATCCCGAAGCGATGAAGAACCAGGCGAAGCTGCACGTCTTCCGCGATTTCGTGCTGGCCAAGGCCCGCAGCTGGGCTTTCTGAGCCGCCGCAGGCACCTCGCGAACTGCCGTCAAAACAGACAGGACAGGCTATTCGTCAGGCATTTCGGCAGACGTTCCAACCACTTGTTGCAGTGCAAAATAACTCTCCCTTTCGATCAGGAATAGGAGGGTGTTCTTTATGCGCAACCTGGCTGTGGAAGGACGAATATCAATCCATGAACTGAAAGGGTGCGACCGATCCTCGCAGCTTAGACTTGTCTGTGATACGAAGGTCGTAGCTTATCTGTGGTCATGTGTCGCCAGAGCGGCAAGCAACACTGCGGATGTTGAGAAGCTGATCTGGTCCTATCAGCGCGGAATCGCCGCTGGACCACAGTCATTGCATTTCTGCATGGGTGCGTTGCAAAAGAAAGTGCTCGTTTATTTCGCAGGGCCAGCCCATATCTTGATCACTGTCGGGCGCGTTCCTCCTCCCATTAGCGCCTGGCGGTGTTCCCCTCTGGAGGTTGTCCTTGTGACACTCCAATCAACTTAGCCGGGTCGTTCTTCGATCCGGCTTTTTTGTTGCCTGCGTCCGGCCTGACGCATCGCGTAACGGTCACATGTAACCCCCTGTAACCTATGTGCCGGCTGTCACGCCGGGCGATACTCGCAACAGGATGCGGTGTCGGGCGGGGATGACGGGGGCGTCGTTCACGTCCGGGCTCAGGCAACCGCCGCATCCCGCCAGTTTTTGAAGTTTGCCGGTAACTCCCCCGGCATTCAGGCGGCGGACCTGGGTTTCTCAAGGAACTTGGACCGCGCAGGCGGCGTCCGGACCACCCCCCGGGCGCCGTCACTGCATCGGATCATCGTTGAGCACGAACCGACGGCTTCCGCCAATGGAAAGCGGGTGAAACGAATCAGCCAGATCGCGAAATGCGCGGCCCCGAACCGTTCGGGACCGCGCATGAAACCGTTTCAGGCGGCCTTGCCGCTGGCATTCAGAACCTCGTCGGCAAGCCGTCCGGTCAACTCCGCCATGTGATCGAAGCGGGCGGTGTAGCTGGCGACGCCGGCCGTCGCCGACCGCAGTTCGACGATGAGGCTGCCGATCTCCGATTGCGGCATGGTCGCCTCGACCAGATCCCAGCCCGGCCAGTCCGGCCGCGCGTCGTAGCCGAGAATCTGGCCGCGCCGCTGCGGGATCAACGCCGTGATCCGGGCGGTGGCGTCCGACGGCGTGGCGATCTCGACCTTCATGATCGGCTCGAGCAGGACCGGCGAACACGTCGCCATGCCTTCCTTCATGGCGAGGCGCGCTGCCATCTGGAACGCCATGTCGGAGGAGTCGACCGAATGGTACGAGCCGTCCGACAGGTTCACCGCGACGTCGACCACGGGGAAACCGAGCGGCCCGCTTTTCAGGAATTCGCGCACGCCCGTCTCGACCGACTGGATGTACTGCTTCGGCACCACGCCGCCGGTGATCGTGTCGGTGAACTGGAAGCCGGAGGAGCGTGGCAGCGGCTTGATGTCGAGGACCACGTCGCCGAACTGGCCGTGACCGCCGGACTGCTTCTTGTGACGGCCGCGCTGCGATACGCCCTTGCGGATGGTCTCGCGATAGGGGACGGCCGGCGGGTGGCTGTCGACGGGAATCTGGTTGCGGCCTTCCAGCCGTTCCTTGACCACGCGCAGATGCATCTCGCCATGGCCGGCGACGATGGTTTCGCCGGTGTCCTGGTTGTGGCTGAGGCCGAGCGAGGGATCCTCGTCGGCGATGCGGTGCAACGCCGCCGATAGCTTCACTTCATCCTTGCGCTCGCGCGGGCGCAGCGCGATCGTGAACACCGGCTCGGGCGGGCTGGCAACGGAAAGCGGCTTGCCGCCTGTCTTCTGGCCCGACAGCGTGTCGCCCGTCTTCACTTCGTCCAGCTTGCCCAGCGCAACCGTGTCGCCGACGCCGGCCGATGGCAGCTTGGTCTGCTCCTTGCCGAGCATGCGGTAGATGCCGGACGCCCTCGTCGAGCGGCCATCCGGCAGGAACAGCTCCTGCCCGTCGGCGACCATGCCGGCGAGAATGCGGGTCACCGACAGCTTGCCGCCATGCGCGGTGTGCACCGTCTTCATCACATGCGCGGCGAGGCCACCATTCTCCGAGACGCCGAGCCGCTTCTGCGTTGCGCCGACGTCGGGTGCGTCGTGACGGATCGCCTTGAGCAGGCGCATGACCCCATTGCCCTTCTCGGCGGTGCCGATCAGCACCGGCGTGACGGCGCCGTCGCGCAGGTCGGCGGAGAGATCGTCGAAGATGGCATCGCGCGGCGGCTCCTTCTCCTCGAGCAGTTGCTCCATCAGTTCGTCGTCATGATCGGCCAGCGTTTCCAGCATGGAGAAGCGGGCCTCCAGCTCGCGCGCCTTGTCGTCGCCCGGAATCGCTGCAACCTCGCTCTCGGCAAATTCGCGCCAGATGTAGGCGCGCTCGAGGGCGAGATCGATCGAGCCGACGACGACGCCGTCCTTGCGGAGCGGGATCTGGCGCAGCAGCAGCGGTGTCGACGACGCCGGCTGCAGCAGCTTCAGCACGTCGCGCACGCCCGACGCCGTGCGGTCGATCTTGTTGAGGAACAGCATGCGGGGGATGCCGACCTCGTCGAGCCGGCGCAGGATCAGCTGCAGCGCAGGAATTTTCTTCTCGTCGGCCTCGGCCACGACGATGGCCAGGTCGGCGGCGGCGAGCACGGGTTCAGCCTCGAAGGCGAACTCGACCGAGCCGGGGCAGTCGATGAAGGTAAGCCGGTCGCCCATGAATTCGGTGGTGGCGACGGTCGCCTCCACGCTCATCGCGTGGGCTCGCGCCTCCGGCGAGTGGTCGCCGACACTGGATCCCGACGAGACGGGGTTCTGGCGTGGAATGGCGCCCGTTCGGGCAAGGATCGCTTCGAGAAGCGTGGTCTTTCCGCTGGCGAAGGGACCGACGATGGCGATGCACTTCGGTCCCGAAAGTCTTCCTCCGGCGCGTTTTCCCATGGTGACTAGCCTCCTCCTAGGGGTGAAACCCACTCAGGCGGCGGCCGGCCCTCCCATCGGCCGTCGCAGGCGGCAGCGGCTTTGCCTTCTGCCAAAGCCTATCAAGACACGGGACGGGGCGGAGGGCAAGCGCTTCCGCCTGCTGACATCGGCACGCGGAATCAGCTAGGTTTTGCCGGCTTACGCTGAGGAAGTCAGCCGCGCATGACGCCGATCGAGACGCCCGACTTCATCCTTGCGGAGACATCCGCCGGTTCCGGCAGCGCCGGAACGTGCTGTCGTCTCCGCCTCCGAACCCTCTCCCCGGCGTGAGCCCATGTTCCTGCTGCGCTTCCTCCGGCGGCTTTTCAAACTCGTTCTTTTCCTCATCATCCTTGTCATCCTCGTGCCGATCGTCGGGCTCGGGTACGGCTTCCTGACCACCAGTTCGATCGATCGCACGGCACTGCCCGGCACGACGGACAGCGCGCCGCCGGCAACACTGGCCGAGGAAATCCGCACCGGCATCTCCGGCTACGAACGCCCGGAGGAGGCGACCTATCTCGGCTATCCGGAAGGATCGATCCTGCAGCAGGCGCGCGACTATGCGAGCTTCGTGAAGGCCGGCGACGCGAGCGGCTTTCCCTTTCTCGGCTATGTCGGCCGCTTCTGGCAGGACTACGCCATGGCGATCCGCGCCACCTCGGACCAGTCCTTCGACTTCAGCCAGCACGGGGTGCTGGTGGTGGCGGGGACGGGTTACACGATCGACAGCTTCGTGCAGTTTGCCTACGAAAACACGATCGGGCGGCTGACCGAATGGGCGAGCGGCAAGAGAACGGCGGCCGACGGGCAGCTGGCGGCCAACGCGGCCGACTACGCCGGGTTTCTCGCCACGACGCCCTGGTACGCTTATCCCTATGCCGGCAAGCGCGCCGCGCTGCTCGCCGTTGCACCGGCCGCCAATGACGACATGGTGCGCTCGACCGAACGCCGATGGGCCTTCGTCGCCGCCTACTCGGTGAAGCAGGGCGTCGCCGATCTGATGCGCCTGGCGATGGCGGGCCGGGCGCCAGCCTCGCCGGACATCCATGTCTGGGCGAGAGGACCGGTGTCGGAAGCGATCCGGCCGGAGCGCGAAACCTACCTCGAGCGCGACATGGGCAAGGACGGCGCAGTGTTCATGACGCGACGCCAGCAGGCGTTCACCGGCATGATCCCGCGGCTGATCGAGCGCGGCCTCTCCTTCGTCGAGATCGGCGGGAATGACGAGATCCTGATGACGATGCTGTCGCCGGAGACCGTTTCACCGCCGCAGGGCAGCCGCGTGCTGTTCTCCTATCCGGTGCCGGCGACGCCCGACCTGACGCGGACAGCCCTGATCGTGGCGGTGCGCAAGCTGCACACGGTACTGCCGGAACTGACCGGCGCCGGCGTCAAGCTGGAGCAGATCTTCGACTATTGACGCAGCGCGCAAGGGCAGGCGCCGCCACCGTCATTCCACAATTGCGGCCAAGTCCCGCCGCGATCCGGGCCGATGAAAAGTCCGGGCGGCATTTCTGCCGGAGGGACAGTTTCATGCTCAAGACCGCGATCATCGCGATGACCGTGCTCGGCTGCGATTCCGAGGCGAAGATGTGCGAGTATGTCAGCACCAGCCAGCCGGAGTGGGCGACCATGGCCGAGTGCGAGGAAGCGCTGAAGGGCCGCGCCGTGCGCGACATGGACTTCAGCTATCCGACCATCGTCGGCATCTGCCGCTCCACGCAGGAGAGCCCGGTGCGGCTCGCCAGCGCGCCGCTGGTCGACACGACCAGGACCGCTTCGACGAGGCCGGCCGAACCGGTCGATCTGACAGCCGCAAAGGGCGACCGCTCGATCATGATCCGCGCGGCCGACGGTTATGTCGTCGCCCGCAACGCGATCGTCGGCGTTGCCGGCGGCACCGTCGAGTTCGTCGGCGGCGCTGCCTACGGCACGGTGGAGATGGTCGGCGGCATCGCGCGCGGGACGGTCAACGCCGTCGGTGCCGGCGCCGGGTGGGCCTTCGCGAAGGCCACCTCGCTGTTCTGAAGAACCGCAATCCATTTCCGGGATGCGACAACGCCGCGGACCATCGTCCGCGGCGTTGCCGTTGTGAAATCGGTCAAGCCGTCGTCAGGAGGCGACCTCGACCCCGGTGACCGCGCCGGTCGTGTCGTCCACGGTGACCTTGATCTTCGCGCCGGCCGTAAGCTGGTCGATCGCTGCCGACTCCGGCGCGACGAATGACTTGCCGTCCTCCAGCGTCACCGTGCGGGTCGCCGGATCAACGGACTGGACGACGCCTTCGACGGTGGCGGCATATGCCGCGCCGAGCATGGCGAACGAGGCGGCGGCGGCGAGGATGAGCTTCTTCATGACGGATACTCCGTTTCGTTTATCAAGCATCGGGCGGGCTGGATGGCGCCGTCCGACGGGCCGGAGTTAGGTCTGCCGGAGCGCCTTTCGCAAATCACGAACGGTGAAGATTCGTCAGGCAAATCAGCGGCTTATTTCCGCCGCATTCGATCGGTGCCGATGCGTTCGGCTGTTGCAGGCCCGCACGCGCCGCTGATGACCCGTGACATCAAGGGCGTCCGCCTGCCCAGCATGCGCCGCATTGTGCCGGCGGCGCGATCACGGACGGGCGGCAGGGAAATTGCGCGACACACGATTTGTGTCCCCGGGCCAGACGCGCGTCACGGAAACCCTGCATCAACCGAGCAGCGCGCCGAGGCCATTCACAATCGTCCGGATGTGCTGCATGAGGGCCTTTTACCGGATTCCCACGTGAACGCTTTCATCGAACTCATCGGCACCGTCGCGGCGACGATCACCACCTTTGCCTGGCTGCCGCAGGTGGTGAAGATCTATCGCGAGCGTTCGACGCACGACATCTCGCTCGGCACGCAGGCGGCGCTGTTCGCGGGTGCGCTGCTGTGGGGGACCTACGGCATCCTGATCGTGTCGTGGCCGCTGATCGGCGCCAACGTGATCGGCATCGCGCTCCTCGGCACGATCATCGCCTTCAAGCTGCGCTACGGCTGAGCGGCGGGCTCCTCTGCCGCAGGCTCGCCGCTGGTGCCGACCTTGCGCACCAGCGAGGCTGTGGCGAGGAGCTGCGCCATATCGGCCAGCATCGGCGCGATGTGCTCCTTGTAGTCGGCGGTGACGCCGATTTCGGGCATCTCGAAAAAGTTCTTCGCTGTCGGGATGAGCAGGAAGCCGTCGGAGCCCTTCAGCGCGACGCGGGTCGGCTCGCCCGGCCAGGCTTCGCCCAGCCATTGCAGCGCCTGCACCAGATGTCCGCCGACGAGCGGCTGCGCGACCTTCCTGTTGTCGGTGCGGAAATCATAGGCCGCGTCGAGCGCCTCGACGCCCGACGAAATCGCTTCGAGCCGCGTGCCGAAAAGGTCGCCGAGGAACGAGGAAACCGCGCCGGTCTTGCGCGCGGCGATCAGCACGCCGGGGAACGGCGTGACGAGTTCGAATGCCAGGACGATGCCGCGAAAGTTCGGCGTCTCGGTCTTCCCCGACTTCGTCCAGAAGGATGCCTCGTAGAGCTCGAACGGGAAACCGCCATAGACGCCTGAGATGGTGTCGTCGAAGCCCTGCCTGTTGTAGTCGCCGATCGCCTCGCGCGGCAGCCGCGCAAAACTCTCCGGCGTGGCGAGCCGCGTGTAGCGGAAGTCCCGGATGAAGCCGAAGATGACCGGGAAGAGCTGCTCGCGGAAGGTCTGCCGCAGGTCCGATCCCGGCCCGTTGGCGAAGACCCAGGCGATGAGCGCCGCGATGACGCCGCCGACATACAGGAAGACGTGCGGCGCCGAGAACCACTGCTCGTTGGGATCGGCAAAGCTGTTGAAGGCGATCGCCAGCACCAGCACGATGACAATGACGAGGCCGACATAGAGCGGCACGCGCAGGCGCGTGCGGCGGGCGATGCGGGCACGCTCAGCCTCGTATTGATCGAGCCGCGCGCGGATGCCCGCAATGGCCGCCTCGTCCGGCATGAAATCCCTGGCGTCCATCGGCGATCCCTCTTTCGGCGCAGCGGCATAGTGGCCCGCGCGCCGGCCCGCGCCAAGGCATGCGGTCACGGATTCTTCGGGTGCAGCACCGGTGCTGGCGGCTGAACGCGTCATGAATGCGCTCGCCACGCACCGTTCAGATGGCCTCCTCTATTGTCGCGGTCATCGGAGGGAAAGCGGTGTCTGACCAATGACGGTGGCACCGCGAGAGTGCGGATCTATATCGCAGCAAGGATTTCCGCCCTCTTGCCGACACCTGACGCATGCCCCGGAATGAGCCGGATCAGCACGTCGGGCCGAGGCTTTCCCTCCTGAAACCCCTTTGCAGCCTCATTTCGGTCGCGACGCGCGGGCATGCTCCGTTGAAACAGGAGCAGCGCGATGCGCCTCATGCATTCAACCATCATCGCTGCCGCTGTGCTGTTCACCGGTGCGGCACAGGCGGCCGACGAGCGGCCCTCCGGCGAACTCGTCGTCATGTGCCCGATGATCTACCTGCCGGTCTGCGCCAGCGACGGCAAGGTGACGAAAATCTTCCCCAACAAGTGCACCGCCGAGCATTCAGGATTCGAGCTGACCTCGCCTGAAGCCTGCGGCGGCGAGCCTGACGCGGTGACGCAGAGCTGCGAGGATGGCAAGCCCTGCGTTCCGGTGCGGCCGCGCGGCATAGGCAAGATGCTCAAGGCCGAGCAGTTCCAGTGAGGCCGGGCCGCTACGCGTCGTAGTGCGGCGCGTCGGCAGTCTCCTCCACACCGAGCCTGAGCACGTCGCAGAAATCGCCGTTGTCTGGCGAATCCCCGCGCAGCGCGCAGGCGTCCGACATCAGCAGCCGCGTCATGTGGTCGAGCGCCTCGCCGGCAGGCTTTTCCGGCCAGGCGAACACGCCCGACGCGGAACTGCCGAACTTGATGTCGTGGCAGACGAAGTCGACGTCGACCCGCCAGTTCTTCAACGGCCTCCCGGACGGAGGCGAGGGCGGATCGCGCAGCGCGTGGATGTGCACGACGCTTGCCGATGCCGGCACGATGTCCGGCTTGCCCTGCCGAGCGAAGGCGGCCACGGCATCGGCGCGGAAGTGCTCGAACAGGTCGTCGCGGGTGGGGCGGGTGAAGCGGCGCAGGAAACCGCCGGCATAGGCCGAGTGCTCGCCCGTCGCATCGGCCACCAGCACAATGGCATGGAAGCGCCTGCGCCTTGGGGTCAACTGCGACCAGTTGCACTCGGCCGGCGCGGCAGGCACGGCGATGTAGAGGTCGAGCTGCTCGCGTCCCTTCCAGCCGTCGCCCGCAATGGAGCAGTCCTCGCCGTAGAGGTGCCAGAGCGAGCGCAGTTGCTGCGGCCTCTGCCCGTCGGCGCGCAGTTCCTCGATCGACGAGCGAACGCGCGCCTCGGCATAGGCGCGGGCGGCCTCGACGCTGGCGAAGCCGGGCACGACGCGCTCACCGTCCGGTTCGCCGGTGCGCGACATGTCGAAGACGAGGACGGAAACACCATCGGCCATCCCGGGGAGCATACACCGCCGGCAAGAACGGGGATTGCGTTTCGACAACAGGCGGAGAAAATTGCCGCAGGGGCTCCGGCCCATGGAGGATTGCTATGCAGTGGCTGTCGCGTGTTGGCGCTTTTCTCGTGCTGGGAGCAACGCTGTTCGTTGCCGGCTGCATGGTCGATGCCGGGCCACCGCCGGGACCGCCGGCCGGCCCGCAATACTGCACACGCGAATATGCGCCGGTCTGCGCCCGCCGGCACGGCGAGCGGCAGACCTTCCCGAATGCCTGCGAGGCCGAAATGGCCGGCTTCCGCAACATGCGCCCTGGCGAGTGCCGCTACGGCGGCGGGGGTGGCGGCGGCTGGGACGGCGGTGGCAATGGGTGGGACGGCGGGCCTCCCGGCCCGCAATATTGCACGCGCGAATATGCACCGGTGTGCGCTCGCCGTCGCGGCGACGTGCAGACGTTCTCGAATGCCTGCGAAGCGGACGCAGCCGGCTACAGGATCATCACCGACGGCCCCTGCTGAGGCCGGCCACGGAAACACGGTCGGCCAATCCGGCTGCCGGTCGATCGACCGGCGGCCGGATCAATCGCACCCAGAAATGGTCGCCGCCGGCCCCGCCGCCGCCTCGACTCCGGCGGAAACGTCACGCTAGATTGCCGCAAGGGGACGTGCGAGCACGGGGCAATTCCATGTCGATACGCGAGATTTTCGGCGCCGCGCTGGCGGTGTCTCTGTCGTTGGCGTTCGCCAGCGCGGCCGATGCCGGCGGACGTCAGGCCTCCATCCTTGGCAATGCGGGCCTCGGCAAGGCCGGCATCCGCGCCAGCCTGCCGGTGGTGCTCGCCTCCTCCAGCCCGGCTTTCGACCGCGCCTGCGTGAACTACTACCAGCAGGGCAACGATCCGGATGTCACCGCCGAGGTGGCGCAGGAGTTCTGCGGCTGCATCGCCGGCAACATCGAGGCGCAGGGGCTCGGGCGCGAGGTGCTGGCTTTCCTGGCGCGCACCTATTCGGAAGACCTGACCACCTTCATCGACGACTATCCGAACGGCGAAGCGTGGATGGAAGCCTTCTTCGCCTCCGACGAGCAGTGCAAGAACGCCGACTACGGCTCCAACCTGCCGCCGGACGAGCAGGAACCGAACCCGCCGTCGGACGGCCTGCCGGCCGGGTCATGGGGCGGCATCGTGCGCGAAGGCCCCGGCCAGAACTATCGCAAGCTTGCGTCGCTGCAGCAGGGCGAGCACGTGACGCTGCTGGAAAACACCAGCGTCTACCAGAACGGCTTTCCGTGGTGGTACATCGAATACTGGGGCGGCCGCAAAGGCTACCAGTGGGGCGGCATCCTGTGCTCGCTCAACGCCCCGATGGAAGGCATCTACGAGAGCTGCTACTGAGGCCAAGAGGCTCGGGCTCTCAGAACGGCGCGGTGTCGTCCGCGCCGTTTCGGCATGAGGTAGCTACTTCCCCGGCCGGCCGGTCTTGCGGGAACGACCGGCGCGCTTCTGGTCGACGGGATCCTCGTAGGAGCCGATGCCGGCGCGCTTGCGCAGGACTGGTTTCGGGTCGTCGGGCAGGCGTGACGGCTTCACGCCCTGCACCGGCTTCTCGGTGCGGCGCACGGTCATCTCATCGAGCGAGTTCTTCCTGAACAGCGTGGCGCGTTCCGGCGTGCCGTAGTCGGAGCCATGCGCCTCGCGCGCGTTCTGCTTCTTGAACAGCGAGCGCGGGACGGCGCCGGCCGGCATGGCGTGGTCGCCCGACGTGCCCATCTCGTCGAGGTCCGGCTTCTTGAACATGTTCGGCCGTGCCGCCTTGGCAGCGGCTTCCGCATCGCGCGCGGCATCCA
>JBFXFO010000002.1:0-62789 GCA_050178915.1 Rhizobiaceae bacterium
CCGAGATCTGCTCGATCAGCCGCGGATTGGTGATGTTCTCGACGAAGATCGCCGCCGCCTTCTGCTGCTTGACCTGCATGATCAGCGCGGCAACGTCCGCCGCGGACGCCTCCGCATCGGTCGAGATGCCTTCCGGCGCGAGCATGCGCAGCCCGTAGGCCTTCTCGAAGTAGCCAAAGGCGTCATGCGAGGTGATGATCACGCGGCGCTCGGCGGGGATCGAAGCGATGGCGTCCTTCACCTCGGCCTCCACCGCATCGAGCCTGGCGATGTAGGCGGCGGCGTTGGCGCCGTATTCGCGACAGCCGGCCGCATCGGCGGCACAGAAAGCCTGCGCGATGTTCTGCACGTAGATCTTGGCGTTGGCGACGGACTGGAACGCGTGCGGATCGGTGTCGCCGTGATGGGGGTCATGGCCGTTCGCATCGTCGTGACCGGCATGATCCTCCTCGCCCTCTTCATGGGCGATGGCGATTGGTTCGATGCCTTTGCTGAGTTCGGCGATGGTCGCGTGCGTTCCGCTGGCCTCGACAAGGCGGCCGAGGAATCCCTCGAAATGCAGGCCGTTGACCAGCACGACATCGGCCTGTGACACCGCGACAACGGCGGCGGGCTTCGGCTCGTAGACATGCGCGTCGCCATTCGGCCCGACCAGCGTCGTGAGCGCGATGCGCTCGCCACCGACCTGTTTCGCGAAGTCGCCGATGATGGAGAAGCTGGCCACCACCTTGATGGGTTCAGCCATCGCCGCGAAACCTGATCCGAATGTTATAACAGTCAAAATGGCGGCAAGCCGAAGCGTTGAGTGCATTGGCGCGGTTCCTTCTCAGGCGGTTCGGTGGCGGTGCCGGCCGCTGCGCATCACGAGCACGCCGCGTGTTCCGACAAGGATGGAGGCGAGATAGACGACACCTGCCGACAGCACGATCGCCGGGCCGGAGGGCAGTGACGCGTGATAGGAGATGAGCAGCCCGGAAACCGAGGCGGCGATGCCGATCAGCGTCGCCAGCACGCACATCGTCTCGACGCGGACCGTCCAGAAGCGCGCGGCGGCGGCGGGCAGCATCATGATGCCGACCGACAGCAGCGTGCCCAGTGCCTGGAAGCCGCCGACAAGGTTGATGACGACCAGGCCGAGGAAGATGAAATGCACCGGCGTGCCGAGCCGGCTCACCGAGCGCAGGAACAGCGGGTCGAGGCACTCGGCGACCAGCGCACGCCAGAAGATCGCCAGCGCCAGCAGCGTGAGGCCGGCGATTGAGGCGATCAGCTTCAGCGCCTCGTCATTCAGCGCCAGCACCGTGCCGAACAGCACATGCATGAGGTCGACGCTTGAGCCGCGCATCGACACGATCAGCACGCCGATGGCGAGCGAGATGAGATAGAAGGCGGCAAGCGAGGCATCCTCGCGCTGGATGGTGAAGCGCGACACCGCGCCTGCGCCCAGCGCGACAACGACGCCGGCGACAAGGCCGCCGAGCGTCATCGGCACGATCTCCAGGCCGTAGAGCAGGAAGCCGACCGCCGCCCCGGGCAGGATGGCATGCGCCATCGCATCGCCCGTCAGGCTCATGCGTCTCAGCATGAGGAACACGCCGACCGGGCAGGCGCCGAGCGCCAACATGACCGAGCCGGCCAGTGCCCGCTGCATGAAGGCGAAATCGACGAACGGCGCGATCAGGAACTCGTACATCACGCCGCCCTGGGTCCATGTCCGGCATGGCCGTGGTCGTGGCCGTGTTCGTGATGGTGATGGCCGTCGCCGTGCGCGTGGTCATGCCCCGCAAGCGGCTCGGGTTCGCACCAGGGCGCGTCGTCATGCCAGGCTTCGTCGAAGCGGCGGGCGCGCAGCAGGTTCTCCGGTCGCAGCGTCTCGCCCGTCGGACCCCACGCGACCGGCTGGCGGGCCAGCAGCAGCGTCTCGGGGAAATGCGCCCGCACCAGATCGAGATCGTGCGCCACCACCAGGACGGTGCGCTGTTCGCCATGCCAGCGCTTGATGAGCAGGATCAGGTCGGCGACGGTCTTGGAATCGATGGCGTTGAACGGCTCGTCGAGCAGGATCAGCTCGGCATCCTGAACCAGCACGCGTGCAAACAGCGCGCGCTGCAACTGCCCGCCGGAGAGCGTGTCGAGCGGCCGCCGCTCGAAACCGGCGAGCCCCACGGCCTGCAGGGAATGCTCGACGCGCTGGCGGTCGTCGGCGCTGCGGCGGCCGAGCAGGCCGCGGCGGGGCCAGAGGCCGAGCGAGACGAGGTCGCTTACCTGCGCCGGAAAGCTGCGGTCGAGTTCGGATTGCTGCGGCAGATAGGCCGTGCGCACGCCCGACGCGACCGAGATGGCGCCCGCCATGGGCCTGAGCACGCCGACGATGCCCTTGAGCAGCGTTGACTTGCCCGACCCGTTGGCGCCGACCACGGCGGTTAGCGCGCCCGACGCCACCGTGCCCGACAGATGGTGGACGGCCGCGTGGTTGTCGTAGCCGAGCGTCAGATCGCGAAAGGTGAGGCAGGCTTGCGGCATTCAGGTTGCTTGCTTTCAGGCGACCTGCGCGTGCGGTTCACGCGACCAGATCGTCCCGGTTTCGATCGGGGTTATGTAATACTATTACATCGGCGTCAACCGACCCTTGGCCCAATGGCCGGCGCGGCCCTTGTCATTGTCGTGACCGTCCGCCGGGCTATGAAGCCGAAAGGGCAGCAGGAGCCGTGATGAACGACATCGTCACCGACATTGCGATCGTGGGGGCGGGCATTGCCGGCGCCGGCCTTGCCGCGGACCTGGCTGGCGATTTCGGTGTCGTGCTGCTGGAGCAGGAGGAGCGCCCCGGCCATCATTCGACCGGCCGCTCGGCAGCAATCTTCATCCAGAATTACGGCCCCCCCACGATCCGCGCGCTAACGCGCGCCAGCCTGCCGCTCTACCTCGACCGCGATACCGCACTGTTTCCGGAACCTTTGCTGAAACAGCGCGGCGTTCTCAACGTCAGCGACACCGAGGGCCTGCCGGCGTTTCGTGCGCTGCTGGCCGAGGCGGAAGGCATCCACCAGATCGGCATCGACGAGGCGTTGAAGATGGCGCCTGCCTTGCGACGCGACTGGCTCGTCGCAGCCGCCTATGAGGCCGACGCGCAGGACATCGACGTGGCGGCGCTGCATCAGGGCTTCTTGCGCAAGGCCAGCATGTGTGGCGCACGTCTGCTGACACGCGCCGGGCTGACGCGCGCGACGCGCAGCGGCGGTCGCTGGCGCATCGAAACCCCGGCCGGAACCGTGACCGCCGACGTGCTGGTCGACGCCGCGGGCGCCTGGGCCGACCAGGTTGCGCAGGCGAGCGGCGTGGCGCGCGTCGGCATCCAGCCGAAGCGACGCTCCATGGCGGTCGTGCCGGCGCCGGCCGGCATCGACGTCAATCGCTGGCCGCTGCTCAACGACGTGCGCGAACGCTGGTACGCGAAGCCCGAAGCGGGGCGTCTTCTCGTCTCTCCGGGCGACGAGGATCCGGTCGAGCCGCATGACGCGTGGCCGGACGACATGGTGCTGGCCGAAGGGCTCGACCGTTTCGAGCAGGCGGTCGACATTCCGGTGACGCGCGTCGAACGCAGCTGGGCCGGGCTGCGGTGCTTCGCGCCAGACAAGACGCCGGTCGTGGGCTTCGATCCGGCGGCTGAGGGATTTTTCTGGCTCGCGGGGCAGGGCGGTTACGGAATTCAGACCGCTCTGGCCTTGTCGCGGCTGGCCGGACAGTTGATAAGACGCACCGCGATCGAAGGCGAGCTGGCACAGACCGTCGCTCCGCTTTCGCCCGCCCGTTTCCGCGCCGCCGGCGCATGACCAGGAGAGATCAGTATGAGCATTCGCCGCATTGAGGCAGGCCCACGCATGAGCCAGGCCGTTATCCACGGCAACACGGTGTACCTGGCGGGCCAGGTCGGCACCGCGGGCAAGAGCGTTGCCGAGCAGACCAAGGAAGTGCTCGACAAGATCGATGCGCTGCTGGCCCAGAGCGGTTCCTCCAAGTCGAAGCTGCTGCAGGCTGTCATCTGGCTGGCCGACATGAAGGACTTCGCCGAGATGAACGCAGTGTGGGACAAGTGGGTGGACAGCCCGAATGCCCCGGCCCGCGCCACCGGCGAGGCCAAGCTCGCCGCGCCGGGCTATCTCGTCGAGATCATCATCATCGCGGCGATCTGACGTCGCGACCGGACCAGGCCTTGCCCGCGGCGACGCGGGCAAGGCTGCGACAACCAGTGATGCCGAAGAACGTGCCGGTTTCCCGCATCGGTAACAACTGATTCCGGATTTGGGGCTAGACTAGGCTCCGCGTCGATCCGGGCATGATGCCCCCAAAAACACGATCAGACGAACGCTCAGCCGGGCCTGATGCCCCTGAAGCCGTCGAGGTGGGGCCTGCCTTGCTCAATCGCTTTTTCCGCGACCGCCGCGGAAACTTCGCCATCATGCTCGTCGCTGCATGCCGGCCATGGCCGCCGCCGTCGCCTTTGCCGTCGATGTGACAAATCTCATGTCTTCGCGCGCCACGTTGTGCAACGCGCTCGACAGCGCGATTCTGGCAGCGTCGCATCTGAAGGATGCCAGCGTCGACCGCGAGAAGACCTTCCAGGCCTTCTTCGCCGCCAACATCGCTGGCAAGGGCGACTTGATGAACGCGGTCGCGAAGCTGACCGTCGTGAACACGGCCACCGCCATCAAGACAACAGGCGTGGCGACCGCGGACGTCAGGCTGAACTTCCCGTGGCTGTTCGGCGCCAAGAGGAAAGTCTTGGCCGACGCGGAGGCGTATGAAGCGAATGACGAGCTCGAGGTCGTGCTGGTGCTCGACAACACCGGCTCGATGGCGGGCGCGCGCATCGGCGCGCTGCGCACCGCTGCGACCTCGCTGGTGAACATGCTGGAAGCCGTGCGCAGCTCGACGCGCGAGGTGCGTGTGGCGCCGGAATACGCCAAGCCCGAAACGCTGTTCGTGCCGTATCTCGCACCGGACGAGCCGGGGGCGGCGCGCTCGCCCTCGTCGGCCTATGGCAACTCGGGCGACCGGCTTCAACAATTCCTACCTCGACGACATGGTCACCGGCGCCGACATGGATGTCATCTGCTCGTCCGCAAAATACACCTCGTCCACGGCCAAGCTGATAAACGAGGTCGGGCCGCTGACCGTCGGCCCGAACCGCGCCTGCCCGACGCCGGTGGTGCCGCTCACCAACGACTTCGCCAAGCTGCGCAAGGCGGTCTCGGCGATGAAGGAATGGAACGGCTCCGGCACCAACGTGTCGGAAGGCCTTGCATGGGGCATGCGCGTGCTGTCGCCGGGCGCGCCATACACGCAGGGCAAGCCGTTCAAGAGCAAGGGCGTCACCAAGGTCGTGGTGCTGCTGACCGACGGCGAGAACGTCGTCTATGGCGCCAGCAGCATGGCCACGCGCTCCGACTACGGTTCCTACGGCTTCATGGCGTCGAACCGCTTCGGCAGCCTCAACCAGGCAACTGCTGCCCGCAACGTCGATGGCTGGGTGCGCAATGTCTGCGACGACCTGAAGCGGCAGGAAGTGCAGATCTACACTGTGCTGCTGCAGGCCGACACGGCTGCCAACCGCACGCTCTACACTGCCTGTGCCTCGTCGCCGAACAACTATTACCCGACCAACGACGTCAGCCAGCTGGATGGCGTGTTCCGCACCATTGGTCTGGCCATCGCGAAGCTGCAGCTGACCCACTGAGGCTGCAGCTGCGGGCACCGGGCTCAGCCAGCGGTCCGCGTGACGGCCATGCGACCCCCGACAAGGTCAGCGCATCGTTCGACGGCTAGGAATCGCTCGGCGTAAAACGGGCCACGACGCGATGGCGGTCGGCCGGATAGGTCAGGCGCACATGCGTCACCGGCCTGCCGTCGCTCCAGGTGCGTCGCTCGATGACGAGGCACGGCGAACCGGCCTGTATGGCGAGAAGCCGCGCCGTTTCGGCATCGGCCGCCGCCGCGCTGATCGCGTGCTCCGCCGCGCTCCACGGCACGCGGCCCAGCAGCCACGGCCCCGGTGCATGTTCGGTGAAGGGCTCGGCCTCGGCCTCCGGCACCGTCTCCAGCGCGATGAGACGCTCTTCCAGGCAAAACGGCTCGGCTGCCGCGAAATGGCGGCAGGCGAGTTCGAGCAGCGCCGACCCCGTGGGCGCCGCGATGCGCTCGCGGTCGCCGCGCGTGGCGGTGCGGCGGCGGCGCGATACCAGCTCGTAGCGATAGGGCAGGCCAAGATCGCGCACTTCCGTCGCGATGTCGTGGATCTCGAGGATCGCCGCCTGCGACTGCGGCCGCCGCACGAAGCTGCCGGACTTGCGCCGCCGCTCGATCAGGCCGGCGCGCGCCAGCTGCGACAGCGCCTTGTTCACGGTCATGCGCGAGCAGTCATACTCCTGCGTCAGCTCATGTTCGAACGGGATGCGGTGGCCAGGCGGCCATGCGCCCGAGACGATGCGTGCGCGAATGTCGGCGAGGATGCGCTGGTGGATCGGCAGGTCGGCGTCGCTCATGCCGCCATCAGCCGTGCGATCGTGGCGCGGTAGCGCGCGGCAATCGTGTCGCGCTGGGCGTGCCGGCCGCCGCTCACCACCTTGCGACCACCGGCCCAGACACCGTCGACGGCATCGGCGCCGGCAAAGATCCAGCTGTCGAGAATGGCGTCGCCGGACTTGCCGGTGAGCGAGACGTGGTCGTCGGCGAGTGCGACGAGATCGGCCGGCGCACCCTCGGCGATGGCCGGCGCAGCGACGCCGAGCGCCTGTGCGCCGCCCGCCACCGCGCGGTCGAACAGGTCGCGGCCGGTCGAGCCGCCGGGCGGGGCAACGACGTTGCGCTCGCGGCGCGCCAGCCGCTGCGAATATTCGAGCTGCCGCAATTCGTCCGGCACCCCGATCAGCACGTTGGAGTCGGAGCCGACGCCGAACCGGCCGCCGCGTTCCAGAAAGGCCGGGGCAGGGAAGGTGCCGTCGCCGAGATTGGCCTCGGTGACGGGGCAGAGCCCGGCCACCGCGCCCGAACGGGCGAGACCGGTGAGTTCTGGCAGCGTCATGTGGGTGGCGTGGATCAGGCACCAGCGCTGGTCGAGGCTGGCGTTCTCGAGCAGCCATTCGATCGGGCGCCTGCCCGACCAGGCAAGGCAGTCCTCCACTTCCTTCATCTGCTCGGCCGCATGGATATGGATCGGCGCCGCGCCGGCCAGCGCCGGCACCGCTGCGAGTTCGTCGGGCGTCACCGCGCGCAGCGAATGCGGGGCCACACCGACCAGCGCGCCGGGGAGTGAAGCGACAGCCCTGCGCGAGGCGTCCAGCAGGCGCGAGAAACGGTCGAGCCCATTGACGAAGCGGCGCTGCCCCTCGTTCGGCGCGGCCCCGCCGAAGGCCGAGCGGGCGTAGAGGACCGGCAGCAGCGTCAGCCCGATGCCGGTTGCCGACGCCGCGGCGGCGATGCGTTCGCCGAGCTCGGCGACGTTCGCATAGGGCTGCCCGTCGCGGTCGTGGTGCAGATAGTGGAACTCGCCGACGCGGCAGAAGCCGGCCTCGAGCATCTCGACGTAGAGCTGCGCTGCGACCGCCTCGACATCGTCCGGCGTCATCGCCAGCGCGAAGCGGTACATCACGTCACGCCAGGTCCAGAACGTGTCGGCACCTGGACCCCGCGCCTCGGCCAGCCCGGCCATGCCGCGCTGGAAGGCATGGCTGTGCAGGTTCGGCATCGCGGGGACGAGGATCGCGACGCGCTCGTCGCCCGGCGCGGCAGCAACGCCCGTTTCGACAGTCCCGACGCGGCCGCTGTCCAGCGTCACCCGCACATCGCGCTGCCAGCCGGTCGGGGTGAGCGCGGTGCCGGCGTGGATCGTCGTCATTGCGGAAGGCTCCTCCGGCCAGTTTGGGTGGCTTGCGTTCACATTTATTATGTATATACATAATGGTCAATCGCTGGGAGGCAATGCGACGATGCCATCGGGTAACGCAGCTCGCGTGTGGCGCAATGCGCGCATCGCGACCTTGCGCGCCGACATGCCGGGGCTTGGCCTGATCGAGAACGGCGCGATCATCAGTGCGGCAGGGCGCATCGTCTTCGTCGGGCCTGCGGCTGATCTGCCCGCCACGGCATCGGGGACGGAAACGGTCGATTGCGAAGGCAGGCTGATCACGCCCGGCCTCATCGACTGCCACACGCATCTGGTCCACGCCGGCAACCGTGCCAGCGAGTTCGAGATGCGCTTGGCCGGTGCATCCTACGAAGAGGTTGCGAGGGCAGGCGGGGGCATCGTCTCTTCGGTCAAGGCGCTGCGGGCAGCGAGCGAGGACGATCTGGTGCGCCAGACGCTGCCGCGCCTCGATGCGCTGATCGCGGAAGGCGTGACGACGGTCGAGGTCAAGTCCGGCTACGGGCTCGATCTGGAGAACGAGTCGAAATCGCTGGCCGCGGCAAGGCGGCTCGGCGCCACGCGGCCGGTGACGATCACCACCACCTTCCTCGGCGCGCATGCGATGCCGCCGGAGGCCGCTGGCGACAAGGATGCCTACATTGGGAAGGTCGCCGACGAGATGCTGCCGGCGATCGCCGCACGCGGCCTTGCCGATGCCGTCGACGGATTCTGCGAAGGCATCGCCTTTTCGCCGGAGCAGATGGCGCGCGTCTTCTCGGCGGCGAAGGCGCTCGGCCTGCCGGTAAAGCTGCACGCTGACCAGCTCTCCAACCTGCATGGCGCGGCACTGGCCGCCAGCTTCGGCGCGCTCTCGGCCGATCACCTTGAGTACACCGACGAGGAGGGAGCGGCGGCGATGGCGAAGGCCGGCACGGTGGCCGTACTGCTGCCCGGCGCCTACTACTTCATCCGCGAGACGAAGAAGCCTCCGGTCGAACTGTTCCGCCGTCACGGCGTGCACCTGGCGCTTGCCACCGACAGCAATCCCGGCACGTCGCCGCTCACCTCGCTGCTGCTCACGATGAACATGGCGGCGACGCTGTTCCACATGACGGTGGACGAGTGCATCGCCGGTGTGACGCGCGAGGCGGCGCGCGCGCTCGGCCGGCTCGGCGATGTTGGCACGCTGGAGGCAGGCAAGTCCGCCGACCTCGCCATGTGGGACGTCGAGCGGCCGGCTGAACTCGTCTACCGCATGGGATTCAATCCGCTGCACCAGCGGGTGTGGAGGGGACAATGACCGAATTGACGCTCCACCCCGGCAACGCCGCGCTCGCCGACTGGCGCGCGATCTGGCAGGGCGCGACGCCGCGGCTCGCTCCGGGCTGCTGGGCCGGTGTGCAGGCGAGCGCCGACGCCGTGCAGCGCATTCTCGCCAAAGGGGAACCGGTCTACGGCATCAACACCGGTTTCGGAAAACTCGCCTCCGTCCGTATCCCGCAGGCGGACCTTGCGACCCTGCAGAAGAACATCGTTCTCAGCCATTCCGCCGGCACCGGCGAGCCCATGCCTGTCGCCGTCGCGCGGTTGATAATGGCCCTGAAACTGGCGAGCCTCGCGCAGGGCGCGTCGGGGGTTCAGCCGGCCACGCTGGAACTGCTCGAAGCGATGCTGGCGAAGGGAGTTATCCCCGTTATCCCCAGCCAGGGGTCGGTCGGCGCTTCCGGCGATCTTGCCCCGCTGTCGCACATGACCGCCGCGATGATTGGCGTCGGCGACTGTTTCGTTGCAAACGCCCGGATTCCAGCCGCTGACGCGTTGCGGCAGGCTGGTCTCATGCCCGTGACGCTGGGTGCCAAGGAAGGTCTGGCGCTGCTCAACGGCACCCAGTTTTCCACAGCCTATGCACTGGCCGGCCTGTTCGAGGCGGAGCGGCTTTATCAGTCGGCGCTGGTCACCGGCGCGCTCTCCACCGACGCGGCAAAAGGCTCCGACGCGCCCTTCGATCCGCGCATCCATCTCCTGCGCAGGCACAGTGGGCAGATCGAGACGGCCGAGGCGCTGCGCCAGCTGATGGCGGGCAGCGCCATTCGCGAGTCGCATCGCGTCGGCGACGAGCGCGTGCAGGACCCGTACTGCCTGCGCTGCCAGCCGCAGGTGATGGGCGCCGCGCTCGACGTCCTGCGCAAGGCCGCCGACACGCTGGAGACCGAGGCCAACGGCGTCACCGACAATCCGCTCATCTTTGCCGAGGACGACACCGCTCTCTCCGGCGGCAATTTTCATGCCGAGCCGGTTGCCTTCGCTGCCGACATGATCGCGCTTGCCGTCTGCGAGATCGGTTCCCTGGCCGAGCGCCGCATCGCCATGCTGGTCGATCCGGCACTGTCGGGCATGCCTGCTTTCCTGACGCCGAAGCCGGGCCTCAACTCCGGCTTCATGATCCCGCAGGTGACAGCGGCGGCGCTGGTCTCGGAGAACAAGCAGCGGGCCTATCCGGCAAGCGTCGATTCCATCCCGACCTCGGCAAATCAGGAAGACCACGTGTCGATGGCGGCGCATGGCGCGCGCCGGCTGATCGCCATGGTGGAAAACGCCACTGCGGTCATCGGCATCGAACTGCTGGCGGCGGCGCAAGGCTGCGATTTCCACGCGCCGCTGGCATCGAGCGGCGCCTTGGAAACCGTGCGCCGTCTGTTGCGCGCGCAGGTGCCGCATCTGGACGACGATCGACACTTCCACCCCGACATGGAGAAGGCGAACGCGCTGGTGCGCTCCGGCGCGATCGTCGATGCCGTGAAGGCTGCCGGACTGCCCGGCGTGGCCACCGCACCATGACCTTTCCAACCGTCACCCCCGGCAGCGCGCCTCTGTTCGTTGGTTGCCGCACTCCATGGCGGGACTGAGCGAGGGCGCGACGCTGACAACGATACTCGAGGCCGCTTTGCGCTGGGCGCAGGGCTGAACGAAGCGGAGGCTTCCATGACCACGCACACCCGCATCGACAACACCCGCACCATCCGCGCCCCGCGCGGCGCCGAGCTGTCGGCCAAGAGCTGGCTGACGGAAGCGCCGCTGCGCATGCTGATGAACAACCTCGATCCCGACGTTGCCGAGAATCCGCAGGAGCTGGTGGTCTATGGCGGTATCGGGCGCGCCGCCCGCACCTGGAACGATTTCGACCGCATCGTCGCGGCGCTGCGCGAGCTCGACGAGGATCAGACGCTGCTGGTTCAGTCGGGCAAGCCGGTCGGTGTGTTTCGCACGCACAGGGACGCGCCGCGCGTGCTGATCGCCAACTCCAACCTCGTGCCGCACTGGGCGACGTGGGAGCATTTCAACGAGCTCGATCGCAAGGGTCTCGCCATGTACGGCCAGATGACGGCCGGTTCGTGGATCTATATCGGCACGCAGGGCATCGTGCAGGGCACCTACGAGACCTTCGCCGAAGCCGGCCGCCAGCACTATGGCGGCAGTCTCAAGGGCAAGTGGATCCTGACCGGCGGGCTCGGCGGCATGGGCGGCGCGCAGCCGCTGGCTGCGGTGTTCGCCGGGGCCTGCTGCCTCGCGGTCGAGTGCGACGAGACCCGCATCGATTTCCGCATCCGCACCCGCTACCTCGACGAGAAGGCGCTGACGCTCGACGAGGCGCTGGAGAAGATCGAGCGCTGGACCCAGGCCGGCGAGGCGAAGTCGGTCGGCCTGCTCGGCAACGCCGCCGACATCTTTCCCGAACTGGTGCGGCGCATGAAGGCCGGCGGCGTGCGTCCCGACATCGTCACCGACCAGACATCGGCGCACGATCCGATCAACGGCTACCTGCCGCAGGGCTGGACCGTCGCCGAATGGCGCGAGAAGCGCGAGCGCGACCCGAAGGCGGTGGAGAAGGCTGCGCGCGCGTCGATGAAGGTCCACGTCGCGGCGATGGTCGATTTCTGGAACGCCGGCGTGCCGACGCTCGACTATGGCAACAACATCCGCCAGGTCGCCAAGGAGGAGGGGTTGGAGAACGCCTTCGCCTTCCCCGGTTTCGTGCCGGCTTACATCCGTCCGCTCTTCTGCAAGGGCATCGGCCCGTTCCGCTGGGCGGCGCTCTCAGGCGACCCGGAAGACATCCGCAAGACCGACGCGAAGATGAAGGAGCTGTTCCCCGAGAACGGGCATCTGCACCGCTGGCTCGACATGGCGGCCGAGCGCATCGCCTTCCAGGGCCTGCCGGCGCGCATTTGCTGGATCGGTCTGGGCGACCGCCACAAGGCCGGCCTCGCTTTCAACGAGATGGTGGCGAAGGGCGAACTGAAGGCGCCGGTGGTCATCGGCCGCGACCACCTCGACTCCGGCTCGGTCGCCTCGCCCAACCGGGAGACGGAAGCGATGCAGGACGGCTCCGACGCCGTGTCCGACTGGCCGCTGCTCAACGCGCTGCTCAACACCGCTTCCGGCGCGACCTGGGTGTCGCTGCACCATGGTGGTGGCGTCGGCATGGGCTTCTCCCAGCATTCCGGTGTGGTGATCTGCGCCGACGGCACGCCGCAGGCCGCGGCGCGGCTCGGCCGCGTGCTGTGGAACGACCCGGCGACGGGCGTCATGCGCCACGCCGATGCCGGCTATGACATCGCGATCGATTGCGCCAGGGAACACCAGCTCAACCTGCCAGGGATTCTCGGGTGATAAGGATCGTCCGCGCCCCCGATTGCCGGGTCATGCCGTGGAAGAATGGCGGCGGTTCGACCACCGAGATCGCAGTGCATCCGCAAGACGCAGGCATGGACGACTTCCTCTGGCGCGTCAGCATGGCGCGGGTGGAAGGCGACGGGCCGTTTTCCCGTTTTGACGGCATCGACCGCACGCTGACGATCCTCGAAGGCGCCGGCATCCGGCTGACCGTGGACAGCGTCACAACCGAGCTGACGCAGACCTCGTCGCCTCATGCCTTCAGGGGCGATGTACCAGCTTCGGCAACGCTGATCGACGGACCGGTTACCGACCTCAACGTGATGACGCGGCGCGGGGCGCTGGCGCATCGCGTCGTGCGCACGGTCTGGCCGGTCGACGTTAAGCCCGGCCTGACCAGCCTCGTGGTCTCGCCGCATGGCGGCTGCGTCGTGACAACGGCAAGCGGGCGCGCCGATCTCGAAGCCGGCGATACGGCAATCGTGGAGAACGAAGCGATGAAAGTCGCGCCGGCCAGTGTCGGCACGCCGGTCTATGTCGTGGAGATTGCTCCGGTCGGGTGAGCTTCGCACGGCGCTCCAGGTCGAACCCCTCAAATATGCAGCGCGTGGCCGAGCGCGCGGAGCGCCGCTTCCTGAAAGGCCTCGCCCTGCGTTGGATGGCTGTGGATCGTTCCGGCGATGTCTTCCAGCCGCGCGCCCATCTCGAGGGCGAGACCGAACGCAGCAGATAGCTCGGACACGCCGTGGCCGACCGCCTGGATGCCGAGCACGAGATGATTGTCCGCCCGGGCAACCACGCGGACAAAGCCGTCCTCGCCCAGCATTGTCATGGCCCGGCCATTGGCGGCGAACGGGAACTGCGCCGTGACGATCTCGGTCTTTGTCGCCTTCGCCTCGTCCGGCGAGAGGCCGACCGAGACGATCTCGGGATCGGTGAAGCAGACGGCGGGAATGGCCCGCTTGTCCCAGGCGCGCTTCTTGCCCGCGACGATCTCGGCGACCAGTTCGCCTTGTGCCATGGCGCGATGCGCCAGCATCGGCTCGCCTGTCACGTCGCCGATGGCGAACACGCCACGCATCGAGGTGCGGCACTGCTCGTCGATGCGGATGGCGTGCCCCTTGCGGTCGAGATCGAGCTCCTGCAGCCCCCAGCCTTCGATGTTCGGGCGGCGCCCGACCGTGACGAGGATCTTGTCCGCATCGATGCGGCGCGTCTCGCCTGAGACGTCAACCAGCAGGTCGCTGCCGTCGACGCCTTGGGCCTTTGCGCCGAGCAGAACCTCGACGCCGAGTTCCGACAGGCGCTTCGCGACGGGTTTCGTCAGCTCGGAATCGTAGAGCGGCAGGATGCGGCTCTCGGCCTCGATCACCGTGACCTTCGCGCCAAGCTTGGCGAAAGCGATGCCGAGTTCGAGGCCGATATAGCCTGCGCCAACGACGGCCAGCTTCTCCGGCACGCTGCCGAGAGACAGCGCCTCGGTCGAAGAAATCACGTCGCCGCCGAATGGCAGTGACGGCAGTTCCACCGGCACCGAACCCGTGGCGATCACAACGTTCTCGGCCTTGATGATCTGGCGGCCCGTGTCCGTCTCGACCTCGACGGTCTTGCCATCGCGGAAGCGGGCGCGTCCCTGCACGATCCTGACGTTCTGCTTCTTCAGGAGCCCGCTCACGCCGCCGGTGAGGCGGCCGACGATCCTGTCTTTCCACGCGACAGCCTGCGCCATGTCGAAGGCCGGCGTGCCGATGGAAATGCCAAGCGGACTCTTGCCCGCTGCCATCAGCGCCACCTTCTCGAATTCGTCAGCCGCGTGGATGAGCGCCTTCGACGGGATGCAGCCGATGGTGAGGCATGTGCCGCCCGGCTTTCTTGCCTCGACGATGACCGTATCGACGCCCAGCTGGCCGGCGCGGATGGCGCAGACATAGCCGCCCGGACCGGCTCCGATGATGAGCAGCTTGGCCGTGATCTCCGACATGCCCTCACCCCTCCACGAAGATCGTTGCGGGCGTCTCGAGCAACGCCTTGATGCGCTGCACGAAGGTCGCCGCGTCCCAGCCGTCGATGACGCGATGGTCGAAACCCGAGGAGAGATTCATCATCTTGCGCGGCACGAAATCGGTGCCGTCCCAGTGCGGCCGCACCGCCATCTTGTTGACGCCCACGATGGCGACCTCGGGATGGTTGATCACCGGCGTGGTGACGATGCCGCCGAGCGCGCCGAGCGAGGTGATCGTGATGGTCGAGCCAGTCAACTCGTCGCGCGTTGCTGTGCCGTCGCGCGCGGCTTCGGCAACGCGGTTCATCTCCGCGGCGCAGGCCCAGATGTCGAGCGCTTCGGCATGACGCACCACCGGCACCATCAGGCCAGCCGGCGTCTGCGTGGCGATGCCGATATGCACGCCCCCATGCTGGTGAATGATCCCGGCATCGTCATCGAAGGTGGAGTTCAGCCGCGGCTGCTCGGCGATCGCCTTCACCATGGCGCGCATCAGGAAGGGCAGCAGCGTCAGCTTCGGCCGCTCCGGCCTCTTGTCGCGGTTGAGCGTGGCGCGCAGCTCTTCGAGTGCGGTCACGTCGACCTCCTCGACATAGGTGATGTGCGGGATGCGCGCTTTGGCCAACTGCATCTTCTCGGCGATGCGGCGGCGCAGGCCGACGATCTTGATGTCCTCGACCCTGTCGTTGCGCGCCAGCGCAGACTTGCCGGGCCTTACGCCGCCGCCATTCAGGAAGGCGTCGAGATCGTCGTGCGTGATGCGGCCTGCAGGTCCTGTCCCCGCCACCTGTCGAAGGTCGATGCCGGCGTCGCGCGCGCGCAGCCGCACGGCGGGCGAGGCGAGGGGCCGCTCACCTTCCGCGCGTGGCGCGCCGTTGCCGTTGCGCGTGTGCCCGTTCGAGGGCGGCCTGCCTCCGTCTTTGGCCTCTTGCCGCAAGGGAGAGGGGGAAGCGGCATGGGGTCCGTCTTTGCCAGAAGCCTCTGCTGCCTTTGGTGCTGCGATTGGCTGTTCCGCTCCCGCTTGCGGGGTGGTGGGAACCTCGGCGGTCTTCGAGGCGTCGCCCGCCTTCACGTTCCCTTCGCCGGCAACCTTGAGGCGCACGATCGGCGAGCCGATTGCAACCGTTTCGCCCACCTCGGCGCCAAGCCACAGGATCTCGCCATCGACGGGCGAGGGGATCTCCACCGTCGCCTTGTCGGTCATCACGGCTGCGAGCAGCGAATCCTCGCGCACGAGGTCGCCGACCTTCACGTGCCATTCGACCAGCTCGGCTTCGGCAACGCCTTCGCCGACATCGGGCAGCTTGATGACGTGCTCACCCATGCGTCACGCCTCCATCGTCTCGGTCAGCGCACGGCCCACGCGCGCCGGGCCCGGGAAATAGTCCCACTCCTGCGCGTGCGGGTAGGGCGTATCCCAGCCGGCAACGCGCGCTATGGGCGCCTCCAGATGGAAGAAGCAGTGCTCCTGCACCAGCGTGGCAAGCTCGGCGCCGTATCCGGAGGTCTGCGTCGCCTCGTGCACGACGACGCAGCGGCGCGTCTTCTGCACGGAAGCCACGATCGTCTCGAGGTCGTATGGAACCAGCGTGCGCAGGTCGATGATCTCCGCGTCGATGCCGGTTTCCTCAGCCGCCGCCTGCGCGACGTAGACCATGGTGCCGTAGGCGAGCACGGTCACTGCGCTGCCCGGCCGGCGCACCACCGCCTTGCCGAGCGGAACCGAATAGTGGCCGTCCGGCACCTCGCCGAGTTCGTGCTTCGACCATGCCGTCACCGGGCGCTCGTGATGCCCGTCGAAGGGCCCATTGTAGAGCCGCTTCGGCTCCAGGAAGATCACCGGATCCGGGTCCTCGATCGATGCGATCAGCAGCCCCTTCGCGTCATACGGATTTGATGGCACCACGACCTTCAGCCCGGACACGTGCGTGAACAGCGCCTCCGGGCTCTGGCTGTGCGTCTGCCCGCCGAAGATGCCGCCGCCGGTCGGCATGCGGATCACCATCGGACAGGTGAACTGCCCGCCCGAGCGATAGCGGATGCGCGCAGCTTCCGAGGCGATCTGGTCGAAGGCGGGATAGACATAGTCGGCGAACTGCACCTCGACGCATGGCTTCAGCCCGTAGGCGGCCATGCCAATCGCGGCGCCGACGATCCCGGACTCCGAGATCGGCGCGTCGAAGCAGCGGGTCCTGCCGTATTTCTGCTGCAGGCCGGCGGTGCAGCGGAACACGCCGCCGAAGAAGCCGACATCCTCACCGAACACGACGACCGTGTCGTCGCGGCCCATCGAAACGTCCATCGCGTCACGGATGGCCTCGATCATCGAACGCCGTGGCATGCGCTACACTCCCGCCTGCTGGCGCTGGCGCCGCAGGTGCGGCGGCATCTCGGCGTACAGTCCCTCGAACATGTCGCGCGCCGACGGCTTGCCGCCGGCATGCAGCGTGCCGAAACTCTCGGCCTCCTTCTGCGCTGCGATGACTCCTTCGAGGATTTCGGCCTCCGCCTGCGTGTGGCGTTCCTCCGACCAGAGACCGCGGTGGATGAGATGGTTCTTCAGCCGCACGACGGGATCGCCGAGCGGCCACGCATCCGACTCGTCCTTCGGGCGGTAGGCAGAGGGATCGTCCGAGGTGGAATGGGCGCCGGCCCGGTAGGTGACGTATTCGACCAGCGTCGGCCCGAGGTTCCTGCGCGCCCGCTCGACCGCCCATTTCGCCACGGCGTGCACCGCGAGATAGTCGTTGCCGTCGACGCGCAGCGACGGGATGCCAAAGCCGAGCCCGCGCGCCGCGAACGTGCCTGAGCCGCCGCGCGCGATGCCCTGGAAAGTGGAGATCGCCCACTGGTTGTTGACGATGTTGAGCACCACCGGTGCGCGGTAGGTCGAAGCGAAGACGAGCGCGGCGTGGAAGTCGCTTTCGGCGGTCGAGCCGTCGCCGATCCAGCCAACGGCGATCTTGTCGTCATTGCGGATGGCCGAGGCCATCGCCCAGCCGACGGCCTGGATGTACTGCGTCGCGAGATTGCCGGAGATCGAGAAGAAGCCGTGGTCCTTCGCCGAATACATGATCGGCAGCTGCCGCCCTTTCAGCGGGTCGCGCTCGTTCGAGTAGATCTGGTTCATCATGTCGACCATCGGATAGTCCGACGCGACGAGCAGCCCCGCCTGGCGATAGGTCGGGAAGTTCATGTCGCCCTTCGACAGCGCCTTCGAGAAGGCGGTCGACACGGCCTCCTCGCCGAGATGCTGCATGTAGAAGGACGTCTTGCCCTGCCGTTGCGCCGTCTGCATGCGGGTGTCGAAGATGCGCAGCGTCATCATGTGGCGCAGCCCTTCGGCGAGCTCCTCGTCGGAGAGCGAACCCGCCCATGGGCCGACCGCTTCGCCCTGGCGGTTGAGCACGCGGATGATCGAGAAGGCCATCGGGCGGATGAGCGCCGGGTCGACATCGACGGGCGGGCGGTCGACAGAGCCGGCTTCGGGGATTTCGACGTTGGAGAAGTCGGGCCTGCCGCCCGGCCGCACTTCGGGCTCCGGCACGTGCAGGCTGAGCTTACCGCCTTCTACCATTCGCATTCCTCCCGCCGGCCGGCGAGAGGCCGGGCCGGCGCGGAGTTTAGGCATGCCGTCGCGGCGGCGTCCAATGCAAAGGGGAGGGCCGTAGAGAAAGCAATTCGCGTGCGCCGCCGCGAGGACGCGCGCAAGAAAAGATTGCGGGCCGGCGCGATGCGGTCATTCCGTTTCGCCGGCCGCGTCGATGGCCTCAGGCCGCTGCAGGAATCACGTTGGCCCGTGCTGCCATCGCCTTGGTCGCATCGACGCATTCCTGCGCGGCATGCCAGTAGCGAAGGCTGAGCTCGATGTTGAACAGCACGCCTGCCGGGAAGGTGCAGGCGTCGAGCAGCGCATCCCAGGGGATGTTGCCCCACCCGACCGGCAGGTGCAGGTCGCCATGGCCGTAGGCAAGGCGCTCGCCTTCGGTGAACATCCAGATGTCGTCCTGCCGCCCGAAGGAATCATGGATGTGGAGGTGCCGCCCGTAAGGTGCCAGCTGGGCGATTTCGGCGACGTAGTCGCGCTTGCGGCCCTCGTAGTCGAGGTTGATCCACGAATGGCTGAAATCGATGGTCGCCATCACGTTCGGGTGGCCGATGGCCGCCAGTTCGGTCGCAAGCCGCGCGGGCGCGGTGGCGAGTGTCGAGCCGTCATGATCGCCGAACAGCGTTTCGACGCAGAGCACGATGCCACGCTGCCGTGCCAGGTCGCCCGCCCGGGCGAGCCACTCGCGCTGCTGGTCGAGCCGCGATTCGACGCCACTCGCCTGCTGCGAGCGTGCCAGACCGGAGTGGATGACGTAGTGCTCGGCCCCGAGTTCGGCGGTGATGTCGAGCGACGCCTGTAGCACCTCCAAGTGGCGCGGCAGGCGGTACGGCTCGTCCATGAAGTTGATGGCAAGCGGGCCGTGGACCGAGTAGCTGACGCTGCGGCCCGTCGCAGCGCGCTTCAGCGCATCCATCTGCGGGCGGCGGACCTTGCCGCCGACGATGAGGTCGAGGTCGAAGATTGGGATCTCGATCGACTCGACGCCGAGCGCCTCGATCATGTCGAGCTCTGCGCCGAAGTCTGAAAGGTCGGGCGCCCGCCTGTGGGCGGAGATGCCCGTGCCCTTGCTTCCATTTGCGAGCATGCGTCCCACCCTTGCACCGGTCGTATCGCTGCGCAGCGCCGGGGTGTTATGTCGCATGCTGTAGCTTCCGAGTCAGCCTCGCGAGCCGTTGCAAAGCTTCCGTTTCCGCACATCATCCACAACCGCAGATTCCGCTTGACGCCGTTTTAGCCATACTACAATTTTAGGCTGACTAAAATGGAGTGCCATGTGGGCGAGGGTCCCAGCAAAGCAGTGTCGGGTGACGAGGAGTTGCCTCTCGGGCAGCGCCTGCGCGACAGGCGGCTTGCGCTCGACCTGACGCTCAAGGACGTCGCCGACGCCTCCAACCTGTCCGTTGGCTTCATCTCGCAGATCGAGCGCGGCATCACGACGCCGTCGCTCACGTCGCTGGTCAACGTGGCGCGCGCGCTTGGTGCGCAGGTCAACGATTTCCTCGTGCAGCCGAAGGTGACTGCGCCGACGACGCGGCACGCCGAGCGGCCCCACTACGCGCTTGGCGGCAACTCGCTCGTCTATGAGCGCCTGTCGAGCAGCTTCCCCGGCAACATCCTGAGCAGCGTCATCATTCATGAGCCGCCAGGCTTCCGCAGCGAGCCGATGTCGCATGAGGGCGAGGAGATTTTCTTCATCCTCGAAGGCGCGATGACCATCGAGATCGACGGCGAGCGCAGCATTCTCGAAGCCGGCGACAGCATCCATTTCCCGTCCACCGCAACGCACGTCACGTGGAACCACACCACGTCGACGACGGCGATCCTGCATACCTGCACGATGGATATTTTCGGGGAAGCGTCGATCGCTGAATCGGCAACCACAGGCAAGGCCGTGCGTCGAGGCGACCGCGGTCTGAGCGCACCGCAGCAACGCATGACAACAAAGGGGAAGCAGTCATGAAATCGATACTGAAAACACTCGCGGCAGGTCTGATCGCCGCGACCGCTCTTACCGCCGTTACCGCTGCGACCGCCGGCGTGGCGGCGGCGGAGACCGTTCTGCGCCTCGACGAGGTCGCGGTCGGCGAGCTCGATCCCGGCAAGGCGACGGACTATGCCGACTCCATACTGATGTTCAACGTCTACGATACGCTGGTGATCCCGAAGCAGGGTGAGCCAGGCCAGCAGCCGCACCTGGCGGAGAGCTGGACGATCGACGGCAACACCTACACCTTCAAGCTGCGCGGCGACGTCAAGTTCCACAGCGGCAACGCGCTCACGGCTGAGGACGTGGTGTTCTCCTTAGACCGCATGAAGACGCTCGGGCAGGGCCTGTCCTATCTCTTCGGCGAGGTCGAAAAGGTCGAGGCCGTCGACGCCGGCACCGTCAAGTTCACGCTGAAGGAGCCCTACGCGCCGTTCCTCTCGGCGCTCGTTCGCCTGCCCATCGTCGACAAGCAGCTGGTGATGGCCAACCTCGGCGAGGGCGACGGCGAGATGAAGGACTGGGGTCAGGCCTTCCTGTCGGCCAACGATGCGGGCTCGGGCGCCTACAAGGTGACCGCGCACAACCCGCAGCAGGAAACCGTGATGGCCAAGAACGCCGACTTCTTCCTCGGCGTGCCGGCCAAGGCCCCGGACACGGTGCGCCTGCGCTACGGCCTCGAGGCCGCGACGGTGCGCACGCTGATCGCGCAGGGAGAGCACGACATCTCCTCGCAGTGGCTGCCGCCGGAGGTGCTGAAGTCTCTCGCCGCTGAAGGTGCCCAGCTGTTCACCGAGTCCGGCACGTCGGGCTTCTACGTGAAGATGAACACCGCCAAGGCGCCGCTCGATGATGTCGAGTGCCGTCTCGCGCTCGCCAACGCCTTCGACTACGACGCCGCCACCAAGATGGTGGCCGTCACCGACGAGGTGTCGCAGGGCAAGGCGTCGACCGGCGCCATCCTCGCCGGCATGTTCGGCGCCAACCCGGCCGACCAGATCCTGAAGCGCGACCTCGAAGCCGCCAAGGCGCATCTGGCGAAGTGCAAGTACAAGCCGGAAGAGTTCAAGCTCGAACTGTCCTGGATCGGCGAGGTGCCGATCGAAGAGCGCTTCGCGCTGCTGATGCAGGCGAACTTCTCCGAGATCGGCATCCAGTCGGAAGTGAAGAAGGTGCCGTGGGCGCTGTTCACCGAGCAGGTGACCAAGCCCGAGAACACGCCGAACATCAGCCAGGTGTTCGTGTCCACCGTGACCGGCGATCCGGACACGCTGCTCTACGGCATGTATCACTCGACCGCGAAGGGTACCTGGCAGTCGCCGGAATACCTGGAGGACGCCGAGGTGGACAAGCAGCTCGACGCCGGCCGCCAGACCACCGACGACGCCGGTCGCCAGGCCGCCTACTCGGCCCTGAACAAGCGCCTCATGGAGCTGTCGCCGTCGATCTACGGCTATGACCAGGTGGCGGTGTTCGCGGCATCGAAGCGCGTCTCGGCTCCGGCCCTGCAGGATCCGACGAAGCAGTTCGGCACAACCTCCTTCGGCTTCACCTTCCGCCTGATGGAAATCAACGAATAGGCCTCGCGCCTGTCGCCGGGCCGGCATAGCGCCGGCCCGGACCCCTCTTAGCTGAAAGGCTGCAATGCCGCCCGTCCTCCGCCTTCTCGCGAAGCGGCTGGGAACCTCGTTGATCGTCCTGATCGGCGTGTCCCTGCTGATCTTCGCCATCGCCCGGGTGATCCCCGGCGACCCCGCGCGCATCGCGCTCGGGCCGAACGCCACGGCGGAAGCCGTCGAGGCGCTGCGCCTGCGGTTGCATCTGGATAAAGGCTTCTTCGTCCAGTACGGATATTTCCTGTCGGATCTGTTTCGTGGCGATCTCGGTATTTCGCTCTACACCAACCGCCCGGTCATGAGCGACATCGCCGCCTTCCTTCCGGCCACGCTGGAGCTGATCCTCGTTGCCGGTCTGATGATGGTCTTCCTCGGCCTGCCGCTCGGCGTGATGGCTGCCCGCTACCGCGGTTCGTGGATCGATCACTCGATCCGCCTCGTGACGCTGCTCGGCGTTTCCGCGCCCGGCTTCGTCTGGGCGGTGATCCTGATGCTGGTCTTCGCCTACTTCCTGCCGCTCTTCCCGATTGCCGGCCGCATGGCGGACCTGCACAACGTGCCGACCGTCACCGGCTTCCTCTTCATCGATACGCTGGCCGCCGGCAATTTCCGCGCCTTCGGCAGCGCGGCCTGGCACGTCGTCCTGCCGGCCTTCGCGCTGGCGCTTTCCGGCATCGCGCAGGCAGCCCGCCTGACGCGCTCCAACATGGTCGAGACCTACGACAAGCCATACATCGAGATGGCGCGCAGCTATGGCTTCCCGGAGCGTCGCGTGGCGAAGAAATACGCCTACCGCCCGTCGCTCATCCCGTCGCTCACCATCATTGGCCTCGACTTCGCGGCGATGCTGGGCAACGCCTTCCTGATCGAGGCGGTGTTTGCGTGGCCCGGCCTGTCCCGCTACGGCGTCGCCGTGATCCTGCGCAAGGATCTGAACGCTATCGTCGGCACTGTGCTGATCATCTCGGCGCTGTTCCTCATCGTGAACATCATCGTCGATCTCCTCATCGCCTACATCAACCCGCGCATCCGCTACTCGCAGAGGGCGACATGAAGCGGACCTTCGCCATCCTGATCCGCAACCCGCTGTCGCTGCTTGGCCTGATCCTCGTCTCGCTGGTGGTGCTCTCGGCGATCTTTGCCGATTTCATCGCGCCATTCCCCACGCATGTCGGCGCCGTGGTCGACTTCACCAACAACAACAAGCCGCCGGAGTGGCCCTACATCTTCGGCACCGACCTCGTCGGTCGTGATCTCTTCAGCCGCATCCTCTACGCCTACCGCGTATCGCTGCTGCTCGGGATCGTGGTGCTGGCGATCGCCGTGCCGGTCGGTGTCATCATCGGCCTGCTTGCCGGCTATCTCGGCGGCTGGGTCGAATACCTGCTGATGCGGCTGACCGACGTGTTCCTGTCGATCCCGCCGCTGGTGCTGGCGATGTCGATGATGGGCCTGCTCGAGCCGACGCTCGCCAACGGCATGATTGCGGTGACGGTCATGTGGTGGCCCTGGTACACGCGCCTCGTCTACAACCTGGTGCGCGGCGAGAAGGAAGAGGGCTATGTGCTCGCCGCCGAGGTGATAGGCGCCTCGCGGCTGCATGTGATGTTCCGCGAGATCCTGCCGAACTGCATGCCGTCGATCGTCACCAAGATGACGCTCGACCTTGGCTTCGTCATCCTCATCGCCTCGTCGCTGTCCTTCCTCGGCCTTGGCGTGCAGCCGCCGACGCCGGATCTCGGCTCGATGGTGGCGGAAGGCGCGAAGTACCTGCCGGACAGCTGGTGGCTGACCGTGTTCCCCGGCCTCGCCATCCTGATTGCCGTGTTCGGCTTCAACCTGATCGGCGACGCGCTGCGCGAAGTTCTGGGGGCGGAGCAATGAGCACCCCGACGCTCCGCATCCGGGACCTCAAGCTCGGCTTCCGCACATGGGCCGGAACAAGCGACGTGCTGCATGGCATCTCGCTGCACATCGCGCGCGGCGAGCGCGTCGCGCTGGTGGGCGAAAGCGGCTCGGGCAAGTCGGTGACCGCGCGTGTCGTGCTCGGCCTGCTGCAGGAACTGCGCAGCGCGCGCACCAGCGGGCTGGTCGAGTTCGAGGGACAGGATCTGTCGCGGCTTTCGCGCGCTGCGCGGCATGCGCTGCGCGGCACGAAGATGTCGATGATCTTCCAGGACCCGACCTCGTCGCTCAACCCGGTCTATCGCATTGCCGACCAGTTCCACGAGGTCATCCAGCGCGGCTCGCCGGGCATCGACCGCTACCTGGCGCGGCGGCGCGCCGTGGCTGCGCTGACCGACGTGGCGATCGGCGAGCCGGAGCGCGTGCTCGACTCCTATCCCTTCCAGCTGTCGGGCGGCATGAACCAGCGCGTGATGATCGCCATGGCGCTTGCCAACGAGCCGTCTCTGCTGATCGCCGACGAGCCCGGCACGGCGCTCGACGTGACCGTGCAGGCGCAGACGCTGAAGCTGATGCGCGAGCTGGTGACGAAGCACAACACGGCGGTGCTGTTCATCTCGCACAATCTCGGCGTGGTGCGTGAATTCGCCGACCGCGTCTACGTCATCTACAAGGGCCGCATCGCCGAGCAGGGTCCGACGGCGGCGCTGTTCGAGAACCCGCGGCATCCCTACACGCGCGCTCTGCTCGCGGCGGTTCCCCGCATCACCGGAGGTGGCATTCCCGAGATCGAGGACGCGTCGAAGGACTATTTCGCACCACTCGTCGTGCACGAGGGTTATGGCGAGGAGCGGGTCGGATGACAGAACCGCTGCTGTCGCTGCGCGACGTCTCCAAGACCTTCCACACCGCCGGACGCGAAGTGCGCGCTGTCGACGGCGTCTCCTTCGCCGTCGAGCAGGGCGAGTGCCTTGCCGTCGTCGGCGAGAGCGGTTCGGGCAAGTCGACCGTCGCCAACATGATCCTCGGCATCTATCCGCAGACGGCTGGCGAGATCCGCTTCAAGGGCAGGCCGCTGCCCGCGCGCCGCACGCTTTCAGACCGCCGCGCCATCCAGCTGGTGCAGCAGAATCCACTCTCCTCGCTGAACCCGCGGCGCAGCATCGGCGCCTCGCTGCGGCTGGCGCTCGACGTGCACGGCATCGGCGAACGCTCCGGCCGCGCGGCCCGCACGGCCAAGCTGCTGGAGGAGGTCGGCCTGCCCGGCGAGTTCCGCACGCGCTCGCCGTCCTCGCTGTCGGGCGGGCAGCGCCAGCGCGTCGCGATTGCGCGTGCGCTCGCCTGCGAATCCGAACTGGTGGTACTCGATGAGCCGACCTCGGCGCTCGACGTTCTCGTGCAGGCGCGCGTCCTGAAGCTGCTCGACGAGCTCCGGCGCCAGCGCGGGCTGACCTACGTCTTCATCACCCACGACCTGTCGGTCGTTCGCAACATCGCCGACCGTGTCGCGGTCTTCGAGAAGGGGCGCCTTGTTGAGATCGATCGCACCGAGACGATCTTCGACAACCCGTCCCATCCCTATACGCGGCGTCTGATCGGCGCCGTGCCGGTCGTCACCGCCGAAGAGGCTGTGTTGCGCGAGCGGCTGCTGCAAAGGAGTGAGCAAAGTGCCTGACTATGCATCCATGACCAAGGCTGTCGCCGCGCAGGGCCGGCAGCCCGAAGCAGCCTTTGACGCGCTGCGGGCGCTGACCGAGGAGGTGGTCGGCGTGAAGCTGTTCACCGTGATGACGCGCGATCCGGTCGAGGGCGTCGCCCAGCGCATCTACTCCAACATGCCCGACGCCTATCCCGTCTCCGGCAAGAAGCCGGCCAACGAGACCGACTGGACGCGGCAGGTGGTGGTCGAGAAGCGGACCTTCGTGGCCAACGACATCGCCAGCATCGCTGAGGTTTTCTATGACCATGAGCTGATCAAGTCGCTCGGTTGCGAGAGCGTCATCAACGTGCCGATCGTCATCGACGGCGAAGTCCTGGGCACCATCAACTGCCTGCACGAGGCGGGTTTCTACACGCCTGAGAAGATTGAGGCTGCCGAGGCGCTGAAGTTGCCCGGCGCCGTCTGCCTGCTGCTGAACGACTATGTTTCCCGAGGAGCCGAGTAATGGCGAGCAAGACCATCCGCGTAGCCACCGACGTCGGCGGCACCTTCACCGACCTCGTGTGCTTCGAGACCGACCACGCCACCGGCGAGTCGCGTATCGTCACCGCCAAGTCTGACACCACGCCGCCGGATTTCGAGCAGGGCGTGCTCAACGTGCTGGCCAAGGGCGGCGTCGATCCGAGCTCCGTCGATTTCCTCGCGCACGGCACGACGGTCGTCATCAACGCGCTGACCGAACGCAAGGGCGTCAAGGTCGGGCTCATCACCACCGAGGGTTTCCGCGACTCGCTCGAGATCGCACGCGGCAACCGCCCCGACTTCTTCAACCTGCACTACGAGAAGCCGAAGGCCTTCGTGCCGCGCTACCTGCGCCGCGAGCTGCCGGGCCGCATGTCCTATCGCGGCGAGGAGATGAAGCCGCTCGACCTCTCCGGCCTGCCGGCGATCCTGGAGGACTTCAAGGCCGATGGCGTGCAGGCCGTGGCGATCTGCTTCCTGCACTCCTATGCCGACACACGACACGAGCAGGCGACGCTGGCCGAGGTCGAGAAGCTGTGGCCGGGCGTGTCGGTCGTCTCCTCGCACCAGATCACGCGCGAGTGGCGCGAGTATGAGCGCGCCAACACGGCGGTGCTCTCGGCCTATGTGCAGCCCATCGCCGAGCGCTACCTCTCGCGCCTGCATGCGGGCCTGAAGGAGAAGGGCTTCTCCCGCAGCCCCTACATCATGCAGTCCAACTGCGGCGTCGACTCGCTCGAATCGGTTTCGAAGATCCCGATCACCATGGTCGAGTCCGGCCCGGCCTCGGGCTTCTGGGGCGCAGCCGAGCTCGGCAAGCTGATCGGCGAGCCGAACGTGCTGGCGCTCGACATCGGCGGCACCACGGCGAAGTGCTCGCTGATCGAGAATGGCGGCGTGAAGATCAAGACCGACTACTGGATCGAGCGCGACCGCACCTCGTCGGGCTATCCGATCATGGTGCCGGTGGTCGATCTGGTCGAGATCGGCAATGGCGGCGGCTCGATCGCCTGGGTCGATGATTTCGGCAAGCTGCATGTCGGCCCGAAATCGGCCGGCGCTCTGCCCGGTCCCGCGGCCTACGGCCGTGGCGGCACCAAGGCCACGACCACCGACGCCAACCTCTGGCTCGGCCGCATCAACCGCGACTATTTCTGCGGTGGCGAGGTGGTCGCCGACATGCAGGCGACAGAGGCAGCGCTTGCCGAGGTCTCCGGCAAGCTCGGCGGCACGGTCGAGGACGCCGCGCGCGGCATCATCCGCATCGCCAACAACAACATGGTCAACGCGCTGAAGCTGGTGTCGCTCAATCGCGGCCACGATCCGCGTGACTTCACGCTGGTGGTGTTCGGCGGCGGCGGCGGCATGCACGGCGTTGCGCTCGGCATGGAACTCGGCGTCAAGAAGGTCGTGGTGCCGGCCGGCGCTTCGGTCTTCTCCGCCTGGGGCATGATGATGTCGGACCTGCGCCGCGACTACTTCGTCACGCGCCTTGCCGACCTGCGGAAGGGCGCCGCCGTCGGCATCGAGAATCTGTTCGCCGAAAGCGAGGAGCGCGCAAAGGCGCAATTCGCCGCCGAGGGCGTCGATGCCGGCCAGGTCAAGTTCCTGCGCTACGGCAAGTTCCGCTACCAGAACCAGGAGCACACGACCGAGGTTCTGATCGAGGGCGGCGCCATCACCGACGATCGGCTGGCTGGCATCGAGAAGGCGTTCCACGAGACCTACGAGCGCGAATACACCTACCGGCTCGATGCGCCGGTGGAGCTGGTCGGCATCCATCTCGTCGCCTCCGCCGAAGTCGGCAAGCTCACGATGCGCAAGCGCGAGCCGACCGGCACCAAGGCCGAGGCGGCGCTGAAGGGCCAGCGCGACGTCGATTACGCGCTGGAGGGCATCCACAAGGCGTCGATCTACGACGGCACCAAGCTGGAACCCGGCATGAGCTTCGTCGGCCCGGCCATCGTCGAGGATCCCGGCACGACCATCGTCATCCACCCCGGCAACAAGGTCGAGGTCGATGGCTACGGCAACATCCACATCCATCTTTCGGCTTGAGGAGACAACGATGACCGAGAAGGCCAACGATCCGATCACGCTGGAAATCATCCAGAACTCGCTGCAGGCGACCGCCGACGAAATGTTCGCGGTGATGCGCAAGACGGCGATGAGCTCGATCATCTACGAGGTGCTCGACATGGGCACCGGCATCACCGACGCCAAGGGAGCTCTGGCATCGTCCGGCGCCGGCATTCCGGCCTTCGTCGGTGTGCTCGACAAGGCGGTGAAGGTGCTGGTCGAGAAGCATGACAAGCCGGGCGACATCGAGCCGGGCGACGTGTTCCTGACCAACGATCCCTACTATGGCGGCGTCACCCACCTGAACGACATCATCGTCGCCATGCCGGTGTTCGCCGGCGGGCGCATCATCGCCTGGACCGCCAACATCGCCCACAATTCCGACGTGGGCGGCATGGCGCCGGGTTCGCTCAGCGGCAACGCCACCGAGATCTTCCAGGAAGGCCTGCGTCTGCCGGCGATCAAGATCATCTCGAAGGGCGAGACGATCCGCTCAGTGATGGACATCATCAAGGTCAACTCGCGCATGCCCGACGTGCTTGAAGGCGACGTCTGGGCGGCCATCGCCTCGGCCCGCATCGGCGCCAGGCGCCTCGTCGAACTCGCCGAGAAGTATGGCGTCGACACCTTCGAGAAGGCCATGGATTCGTTCATGGATTTCGGCGAGCAGGTGTCCATCTCGGAACTCGCCAAGCTGCCGAAGGGCACCTTCGACTTCTCCGAGGAGCAGGACGACGGCCGCATCTTCAACGTGAAGATCACCATCTCCGATACCGAGTTCATCGTCGACCTGCGCGACAATCCCGACCAGGCCACCGGCCCGGTCAACACTCACCGCGACGGCGTGATGGTCTGCGCCCAGATGATCTTCAAGTCGCTGACCGACCCGTACTCGCCGGCCAACGAGGGCTCGTTCCGGCCGATCAAGCTCTTGACGCGTGAAGGCTCGTGCTTCCACGCCAAGGAGCCGGCACCGCTCGGCTTCTACTTCGAGATCGAAGTGCGGGTGTACGACCTGATGTGGCGCTGCCTCGCCAAGGTGGTGCCCGAGCGTCTGGCGGCGGGCCACTTCGCCTCGATCTGCGGCACGTTCGTCGGCGGCATACACCCCGACACCGGCCGGCAGTACACGATCATCGAGCCGCAGATCGGCGGCTGGGGCGCTTCCGACGGCCGCGACGGCAACAGCGCCATCTTCTCCGGCTTCCACGGCGAGACCTACAACTGCCCGGCCGAGATCAACGAGGCACGCAATGGCCTCATCGTCGATCGCATGGAGCTCAACACGGCGCCGGGCGGCGAGGGCAAATATGTTGGCGGCCGCGGCATCGTGATGGATTACCGCATCCGTGGCGACAATGGCTTCCTGACCGCCGGCTACACGCGCTTCAAGTTCCCGCCATGGGCGCTCTCCGAGGGTAACGATGGCTCGCCGAACTACGTCCAGTATCTCGGCAAGGACGGCACGTCCGAACGCTATGCCTTCGTTTCCGGGCTGACGACGCACACCGACGACGTGATCCGCGTGGTGACGGGTTCGGGCGGCGGCTTCGGCGATCCGAAGGAGCGTGATCCGGAACAGGTGAAGCTCGACATCCGCAACGGGCTGATCACGCCCGAGCGCGCGAAGGAAGTCTACGGCATCGGCGCGTAAGCGCCACGCCATCCAGCCAGCAAGAAGCTATCAGGAGGAATACGAAGATGACTGCTGCCCCGCTCAAGATCATGTACCTCAGCCCGGTGGGCATGAGTGCATATGACCCGGTGTTTGCCGACATGGCGCGGCGGCACAAGCTGCCGCAGACCGAAGTGCATGTGACGTCGTTGCCGGCCGATACGGGCGGCTTCACCCACATCGAGTTCCGCGCCTACGAGGCGATGGTGACGCGCGGCATCATCCGGGCCGTGCGTGCCGCCGCCCGCGAGGGCTTCGATGCGCTCGCCATCGGCTGCTTCTACGACACCGCGCTGCACGACGCTCGCGAGATCTCCGGTGACATGATCGTCACCGCGCCGTGCCAGTCGTCCTGCGAGATCGCTGCCAGCCTGTCCAACCGCTTCGGCATCATCGTCGGACGGCGCAAATGGGTGCATCAGATGCACTCGACCGTGCGCGAGCATGGACACGAGCATCGCCTTTCCGGTTTCTATCATGTCGAGCTTGGCGTCGACGACTTCCAGAAGGACCACGCCGAGACCGAGCGTCGTCTGATCGCCGCCGGCCGCAAGGCGGTGGAAGAGGATTTCGCCGAGGCGCTGATCCTCGGCTGCACGCTGGAGGTCGGCTTCTACAAGCATGTCGAGAAGGCGCTTGGCGTGCCGGTCATCGATCCGTCCATCGCGGCGCTGAAGCGTGCCGAGTACGCTGCCGCGCTGAAACACGATTGCGGCTGGAACCCATCGCGCAGGTGGTCGAGCGAGGCGCCTTCCGAAGAAGAGATGGCGCGCTTCGGTGGCTTCGATGAAGGCGAGGCGTTCGGAAGCCGCATCATCGTGCCGGCCGACACAAGCGGGCCGGTGCGCAAGGCGGGATAGCGGGCGCAACCGCTCGGCAGACGCCAGTTTGAAGGACATGCGGAAGGAACGATCATGAAGGTGGATACGAAGAAGCGGCTCGCGGCGCTGCGTGGCAAGATGCAGGCGACCGGCACCGATCTCGTCGCAATCGCGCCGGGCTCGCACATGGACTGGCTGCTTGGCTTCCACCCGCATCCAGACGAGCGGCCTTGCCTGCTGCTGGTGGGCAAGGAGCGCGAGACGTTCCTGATGCCGGTGCTGAACGCCGAAGGCACGCGCGAATCCACCGACATCTCGTTCCACACCTGGGCGGATGCCGACGGCCCGGCCGCCGCGCTGGATGCGGCGCTGGCGGAGATCGATGCCAAGGGGACGCGCAAAGTCGCGCTCGACGAAACCATGCGCGCCGACTTCGCTCTGTTCCTGCTGGGCGCGCTGCCGGGCGCGGAGCACACCTTCACCAGCGACACGATCGGTGCGCTGCGCATGCGCAAGGACTCTTACGAGTTCAAAGCGCTGAAGATGAATGCCGGCATCGCCGACCGCGCGATCCAGAAGGGTTTTGCTTCGCTGAAGCCCGGCATGACCGAGCTGGATGTCGCCGCGGCGATCAAGGATCACTTTGCGTCCGAAGGCGCCTCGCCGTCCTTCTGGATCGTCGGCAGCGGCGGCAACGGCGCCTTCCCGCATCACCAGACCGGCGCGCGCAAGCTGGAAGAAGGCGACGCGATCGTCATCGACATTGGCGGGCGCAAGGGCGGGTTCCCGAGCGACATTACCCGCATGGCGGTCGTCGGCCGTCCGCCGGAAGGCTACGGCCAAATCCATACCATCGTGGAGAAGGCGGTGCAGGCCGCATTGAAGGCCGCCAGGCCCGGCGTGATGGCGAAGGAAGTCGACGCGGCTGCCCGCAACGTCATCGCCGACGCTGGCTACGGCGAGTATTTCGTGCACCGCACCGGCCATGGCCTCGGCATCGACGTGCACGAGCCGCCCTACATCACCTCGACCTCCGAGACGGTCCTTGAAGAGGGCATGGTGTTCTCCATCGAGCCAGGCATCTACATTCCCGGCCGTTTCGGCATCCGTCTGGAGGAGATTGTCATCCTGCGCGAGGATGGCCCGGAGATCCTCTCCGACCTGCCGCGTGACCTGCACGTGGTCCGCCTCTAGGAATGGCCGGAACGATACACGATCCGATCACGGCTTCGGTCATCCAGGCTGGCCTGGCGGCCGCGGCCGACGAGATGTTCGCGGTGCTGAAGAAGACCGCGATGAGCCCGATCATCTACGAGGTGCTGGATGTCGGCACCGGAGTGACAGACCGCCACGGCAACCTCGTCAGCTCCGGCGCCGGCATACCGAGCTTCGTCGGCATGCTCGACAAGGCGGTGTTCCGCATCATCGAGATCCACGGGCTCGACAACATCCGCGACGGTGACTGCTTCATCACCAACGATCCCGCCTATGGCGGCGTGACTCATCTCAACGACGTGATCGTGGCGCAGCCGGTCTTCGCTGAGGGCCGCTGCATCGCCTGGGCCACGTCGGTGGGTCACTGGAACGATGTCGGCGGCAAGACACCCGGCTCGATGGCGGTTGACGTCACCGAGGTGTTCCAGGAAGGGCTGCGGCTGCCGGCGGTCAAGCTGTTCGAGGACGGCAAGCCGATCCGCTCCGTCTTCGACATCATCACGACCAACTCGCGCCTGCCCGATTTCGTCGAAGGCGATCTCTGGTCGCAGGTGGCGGCCGGCCGCAAGGCCGAGGCACGCATCAGGCAGCTCGTCGCGACGTACGGACTGCCGGCCTACGAGGCCGCGCTGGAAGCGCTCTTCGCCGAGGGCGAGCGGCGCGCGCTCGCCGGTTTGAAGGCGCTGCCCAAGGGCACGTTCCGCGTTCAGGAAGAACAGGACGACGGCGCCGTCTGGCACGCAACCATCACCATTACTGACGAGAAGTTCGTCGTCGATGTCAGCGACGCGCCCGCGCAGCGCGCGGCGCCCTACAACACTGCCCGCGACGGCACGGTGATCGTCTGCCAGACGCTGTTCAAGGGACTGACCGATCCGACGCTGTTCGCCAATGCCGGGTCGTTCCGCCCGCTCGAAGTCATCACCACGCCCGGCACCATCTTCGACGTGCAGGGCACCGCGCCGCACGGCTACTATTTCGAGACGCGCATGCGGCTCTACGACATGCTCTGCCAGCGCATGGCCGAGCTGATGCCGAACGAGCAGCCGGCCGGTCACTTCGCTTCGATCTGCGGAACGGTGCTCGCCGGGCTGCATCCTGATACGGGCCGCCGCTTTACCATGGTCGAGCCGCAGATGGGCGGCTGGGGCGCGACGTCAACGCGTGATGGCCTCGACGCCATGTATTCGACCGGCCACGGCGACACGTTCAACTGTCCGGTCGAGATCTGCGAGGCGCGCTACGGCATCGATGTCGGCTACCGGCGGCTGAACGAGCTCACCGACGAGACGAGCCTGCACAAGGGCGGGCGCGGCCTGTCCGCCAGCCTGCGTCCGCGCTCGCGCACGGTGCTCTCGGCCGGCTACAGCCGCAACCGGATACCGGCATGGGGATCCGCCGGCGGCGAAAGCGGCGGCACCAACAGCATCTCCGTGGTGCGCCAGGACGGCAAGCGCGAGGACTATTCCTTCGTCAGCGGCTGCGTCGTTGAACCGGGTGATGAGATTCTCATCCACACCGGCAATGGCGGCGGCTGGGGCAGGGCGCAGGCCAGCTAGTCGCCCCTCGTCGCCGTTCGCCAGCAACGCGGGTCCCGGCATTGCTCGTGCACGTCGACCTTATGCCGTCGGCGCATCCTTGCGCATCAGCCCTTGCGCCTTGAGGTCGGCCCACAGCGCCGGCGGGATTTGCACGTCGAGGAAGCCGCGGTTGCTCTTCACTTCCTCGACCCGCTGTCCGCCCGGAATGACCGAGACGATGGCCGGATGCTGCAACGGGAAGTTCAGCGCCGCCTCGATCAGCTTCACGCCGTGGCTCCGGCAGACCGACTGGATGCGAGCGACACGGTCGAGGATTTCCTGCGGCGCCTCGAAGTAGTTGTAGAACGCGCCGGGCTTTGGGCCGCTTGCCAGCACGCCGGAATTGTAGGGTCCGCCCAGCACGATGCCGATGCCGCGCTGCTCGCACAGCGGCAGAAAGCTCCGCAGGGCCTCCTGCTCGAGGAGGGTGTAGCGGCCGGCGAGCAGGAAAAGGTCGAAGTCGCCGCGCTCGGCGAGCCACTGGCAAGACTCCCATTCGTTGACGCCGGCGCCGAACGCCCTGATCACGCCCTCGTCGCGCAGCTTGAGCAGCGCCTGGTAGCCGGAGCCCATGAATTCGGCGAACTTGGCGTCGAGCGCGGCCTGCGTGCCGAGCGTGTAGATGTCGAGGTCGTGCGCGTACAGGATGTCGATGCGGTCGACGCCCAGCCGTTCCAGCGAGAATTCGACCGAGCGCATCACGCCGTCATGCGTGTAGTCGTAGACTTCCTTGCGCGTCGGCGTCTCGAAGAACTTGCCGATGCCGGTGCGCTGTTCCGGCGGACAGACCTGCAGCAGCCGCCCGATCTTGGTGGAGAGCACGTAATCGTCGCGCCTCTTTCCGCGCAGGAAGCGGTTCACGCGCGTTTCCGACAGGCCGAGCCCGTACAGCGGCGCGGTGTCGAAGTAGCGGCAGCCCGTGTCCCAGGCTGCGGTCAGCACCGCCTGCGCATCGTCGTCCGAGATGGCGCGGTAGAGGTTGCCGAGCGGGGCGGTGCCGAAGCCGAGTTCGGTGAAATCCAGGCCGCCATTGCCGATCCGGTCGAAATGCCGCGTCTTCATGCTTGCCGTTTCATCCCCTGATCGCTGGCCGCATTGCCGGCCCGCCTGGTGCCGCGAGACTAGCACAGCCGGGGCGGTCCAAAAGTCCGCCGCAGCGGTTGGCCTTCATTTTTCGCCCTGCTAGCATCACGGCAAGCTTTGAAGCGCCACGGGGAGGTCATGACCGAGAAGTTCAGGCGTGTGTTCGGTGCCGGCAAGCCGGTTATCGCCATGGTGCATCTCGGCGCGCTGCCCGGCACGCCGCTCCACGACGCTGCCGGTGGGCTGGAAGCGCTGGTCGAGGGCGCCGCGCGCGACCTCGACGCGTTGCAGATGGCGGGTGTCGACGCCGTCATGTTCGGCAACGAGAACGACCGGCCGTACGAATTCGCCGTCGACACCGCATCGACCGCCACCATGGCCTATGTCATCGGCCGGCTGCGCCCGAAGATCCGCGTGCCGTTCGGCGTCAACGTGCTGTGGGATCCGATGAGCAGCGTCGCGCTCGCCGCCGCTACCGGCGCCGCCTTCGTGCGCGAGATCTTCACCGGCACCTACGCCTCCGACATGGGACCGTGGACGCCGGACGCCGGCAAGGCGATGCGCTACCGCGACCGTCTGCATCGCGCCGACCTCGCCATGCTGTTCAACGTCTCGGCGGAATTCGCCCATTCGCTCGACCAGCGCAGCCTGCCCGATCGTGCGCGCAGCGCGGTCTTCTCGTCCATTCCCGACGCCGTGCTCGTCTCCGGGCAGATCACCGGCGAGGCGGCCGCCCTGAGCGACCTGGAGGCGGTGAAGAAGATGCTGCCCGATACGCCGGTGCTCGCCAATACCGGCGTCAAGCATGCCACCGTCGCCGACGTCTTGCGGCTGGCCGACGGCTGCATCGTCGGCTCGTCCCTGAAGGTCGACGGCAACACGTGGAATCCGGTCGACGCCGACCGCGCCAGCGAGTTCATGCGCATCGTGCGCCAGGCGCGGGGCGGCTGATGCCCCGACCCGCTGCCACGCGCGAACGGCTGAAGTCGCTGCTGACCGAGCTCATGCTGATCCCCGGCCTGAGCGGTCACGAAGGCCGGGTGCGTCGTGCGTTGAAGGCGCATCTCGCCGGCCTCGGCCTGACGACGCGCACCGACATGCTCGGCAATCTGATTGCGACGATCGAGGGCAGCGGCCCGTCGGTGATGCTGTTCGCCCATATGGACCAGCTCGGTTTCGTCGTGCGCAAGATCGAGCCCAACGGCTTCATCCGCGTCGAGCGACTCGGCGGCGTGCCGGAACGAGCGCTCGCCTCGCAGGCGGTTCTGCTCTGCGTCGGTGAGGGCAGGGACGTTCCCGGCGTCATCGCCAACAAGAGCCACCACGCGACGACGCCCGACGAAAAGTACAAGGTCGTACCCTATGCCGACCTCTACATCGACGCCGGTCTTGCCAGCGCCGATGCAGTGCTCGCGTCCGGCATCGATATCGGCACGCCCGTCGTCTACCGCCCGAACGTTGTCGAACTCGGCGGCGGCCGCATCGCCGGAACCTCGGTCGACGACCGCGCCGGCTGCGCCGTGATCGTTGAAGTCGCGCGCGCGCTCGTCGCTGCCAAGAAGCGGCCGACCGTGCATCTGGTCTTCTCGACACAGGAGGAGTTCAACCTGCGTGGCGCGCTGCCGGCGGCGCAGGCGCTTCAGCCCGACATCTGCATCCAGCTCGACCTGCTGCTCGCCACCGACACGCCCGACATGGGCTATCGCGGCGACGTGCGGCTGGGTGAGGGGCCGGCGATGAGCCTCTACTCCTTCCATGGCCGTGGCACGCTCAACGGCACGCTGCCGCATCCCGCGCTGGTGCAGCTGTTCGAGCGCAGCGCCGCGAGGCTGAAGATGAACCTGCAGCGCAGTGCCCACACCGGCGCGCTGACGGACTCGTCCTACGTGCAACTGGTCGGCAGCGGCGTTGCCGCCATCGACCTCGGATTCCCCATGCGCCATTCGCATTCCTCGCTGGAGATCTGCGACCTTGCCGACCTCGAGGCGCTGACCGCGCTGCTGGTTGCCGGGATCGGCGCGATCGACGCAAAGCTCAGCCTCGACCGGGACGACTACATCGCATGAGGTGCTATCTCGGCGTCGACATCGGCACGTTTGAAACCAAGGGTGTCCTTGTCGACGAAACCGGCGCCATCCTTGCCAGCGCCGCGCGCGCCCACAAGATGCTGGTGCCGCAGCCGGGCTGGGCGGAGCATCGCCCGCGCGAGGACTGGTGGGGCGATTTCGTCCACGTGACGCGCGTCCTGCTGGCCGAAAGCAGGGTCGCGCCAACCGACATCCGCGCCGTCGCCTGCAGCGCGATCGGCCCGTGCATGCTGCCGGTCGATGCCGATGGCGAGCCGCTGATGAACGCGGTGCTCTACGGCGTGGATACCCGCGCGGCGCGCGAGATCGACAGCCTGACGGCGGAGATCGGCGCCGAGCGGATTCTCGACCGTTGCGGCAACGCGCTCACCTCGCAGTCCGTCGGCCCGAAGATCCTGTGGCTGAAGAACGAGCGGCCCGAGCTTTACGCCCGCGCTGCAAGATTCCTCAACTCCAGCAGCTACCTCGCCTGGAAACTGACCGGCCGCCATGTGATCGATCATTATTCGGCCGCGAGCTCCAGCCCGATCTACGATGTTGGCCAGCAGGACTGGACCGACGAACTGGCCCCCGGAATCGCTCGGCGAGAGCAATTGCCGGAGCTGCTCTGGACCACCGACATTGCCGGCGGGGTGACCGCCGCCGCCGCAGCCGAGACCGGGCTGGCCGAAGGCACGCCGGTCACCGCCGGCACCATCGACGCGGCATCCGAGGCGCTGAGCGTCGGCGTCACCCAGCCGGGTGACATGATGATCATGTATGGCTCGACCATCTTCACGATCATGCTGTCGGCGGGGCGCATCCGCGATCCTCGGCTCTGGTACTCGCCATGGCTGTTCGAGGGCCAGCACGCCTCGATGGCGGGGCTGGCGACGAGCGGCACGCTGACCCACTGGTTCCGCGACCAGTTCGCGCGCGAACTGCCTGCCGACGCGGCATTCGCGAGCCTCGCTGCCGAGGCGGCGCAGTCGCCGCCAGGCGCCAACGGGCTGGTGTTCCTCCCCTACTTCTCGGGCGAGCGCACCCCGATCCACGATCCCCACGCCAAGGGTGTGGTGTTTGGCATGAACCTCACGCACACGCGCGGCGACATCTACCGCGCGCTGCTCGAAGGCATCGCCTGCGGCACCACCCACATCGTCGACACCTATCGCGAGATCGGGCAGCCGCCGGCGCGCATCTACGCGGTCGGCGGCGGCACGCGCAACACGGTGTGGGCGCAGGCGACCTCGGACGTGTCCGGGCTCGACCAGATCCTGCGCCGCCGCACCATCGGCGCGTCCTACGGCGATGCGTTCCTGGCTGCCGTGGCGGTCGGCGACCTCGCGGTGGGCGACATCATGCGCTGGAACCCGGTCGACACGACCATCCAGCCGGACGCCCGCACCATCGACGTCTACCGTCGCCAGTACGGCGCCTTCCGCCGGCTCTACGACAACACGCGCGAACTGATGGCCGCCCTGTCCTAGCTCGCGTTCTGCCGCATGGCGCGGAAGCGGTCGAACGCCACCGCCAGGACGATGAACGTGCCGACGAACACGCCCTGCCAGAACGGGTTGATGCCGAGCAGCGTCAGCGAGTTGCGGATCATCTCGATCAGCACGGCGCCGACGATGGCGCCGAAGGCAGTGCCTCCACCGCCTGCCAGATTGGCGCCGCCGATCACCACCGCCGCGATGACCACGAGTTCCATGCCGGTGCCCATGCCGGTGGTGATGGTGCCGAGCCAGCCCACCTGCAGGATGCCGGCAATGCCGGCCATGAACGCCGACAGCATGTAGACGCTCACCTTGATGCGCTTCACCGGCACGCCGGTCAGCGTGGCCGCCTGCTCGTTGCCGCCGATCGCGAAGATGTGCCGGCCCCAGCGCGTCCAGCGGAAGGTGAAGCCGAAGGCCAGCGCGAGCACGAGCAGGATGATCGCCGGATTGGGCACGAAGACGTTCTGCGCCAGCCAGCCGAAGATGCCGCCGATGGCGCTGTCCGGCCCGACCCAGCCGGCGATCGAATCGAACCAGCCGCGTGTCGAGCCGCCGCCGATGGCCACCAGCTTCTTGTGGTCGACGCCGAACTGGTAGACCATCTGGTTGCCGGACAGCACCATGGCGATCGAGCGTGCGAACGACATCATGCCGAGCGTCACGACGAAGGACGGCATGCCGACATAGGCGATCAGCACCCCGTTCACGAAGCCGCAGGCGAGCGCCGCGATCATGGCGCAGGGCACGGCGATCCAGATGGGATAGTCCCAGCTCATCATCATGCCGCAGACCATGCCGGCGAGGCACAGCACCGAACCGACAGACAGGTCGATGCCACCGGTAATGATCACCGCCGTCATGCCCAGTCCGATGATGCCGACGAAGGCGCAGTTGCGCGCCACGTTGAACAGGTTCTGCCCGGTGTAGAAGCTGTCCGTCTGCGTGGCGAGGTAGATGAACGCGATCACCGCGGCCATGAAGACCCAGAAGGTCTGGCTGCCGACGATCTGTCCGAGCGGGCCGCTGAGCGGCTTGTTGAAGCTGTCTTCAAAACTGGTGGCTGACATGCGCCGTCCCTTCTGCGGTTCAGGCTTGCTGGATGGCGCCGGTGATCAGACCGGTCACTTCTTCGGGGGATGACTGCGCAATCGGCTTGTCGGCGACCTTATGGCCGCGTCGCAGCACGACCACACGGTCAGCGACGTCGAACACGTCCGGCATGCGATGGCTGATGAGCACGACCGAGATGCCATGGTCGCGCAGCCGTCGGATGAGGTTCAGCACTTCCGCCACCTGCCGCACCGAGATGGCGGCGGTGGGTTCGTCCATCAGCACGATCTTCGGCTGCGACAGGCGTGTGCGCGCGATGGCGACGGCCTGTCGCTGGCCGCCCGACATGTGCTTGACGAGGTCGCGCGGCCGCGTCTCGGACTTCAGCTCGGCGAAGAGCTCTGCCGAGCGCTCATACATCGAGCGGTAGTCGAGGATGCGGATCGGGCCGAAGCCGCGCCGCAGTTCTCGCCCGAGGAAGACATTCGCCGCCGCCGTCAGATTGTTGCAGAGCGCCAGGTCCTGGTAGACGATTTCGATGCCATTGCGCCGCGCATCGACCGGCTGGCTGAAATGCACCTCCCGCCCTTCGATCTCGATGCGTCCCGACGTCGGCGGGAAATTGCCCGCGATGATCTTCACCAGCGTTGATTTGCCGGCGCCGTTGTCGCCCATCAGGCCGAGCACCTGCGATGCTTCGAGTGAAAGGGAAACGTCGTTCAGCGCGTGGATCGCGCCGAAATGCTTCGAGATGCCTGTCAGGCGCAGAGCCGTCATCAAATTCCTCCCCGATGCAGCGGCATTAATCCGACAACAAACGCATCGGTCAATAGAACGACAAGACTGATGATCATATTTGTCTGACAAATCGCTTGACGCTGCGTTTTCTCGCCGCTTAGTTTGATGGTGGAGGAGAGACGGATGCGCATTCTGGTGACAGGCGCGACCGGCAAGGTCGGCCAGGCGTTCATTGACCGTGTGCTGTCGGACGCGGCGCTGGCCGGCGTCTCGATCCGTGCCCTTTGCCACAACCGGACCATTGCCGGCAGCCACCGCCTGTCTGTTGTGCGCGGCAGCATTGCCGACCGGGACGTCTGCCGTGCGGCGGTCGAAGGCGTCACCCATGTCGTCCATCTGGCGACGTGCAAGGAGACGCCAGACGACGTGATGGACGTCACGGTGAAGGGGCTGTTCTGGCTGCTGGAGGAGTTCCGCACCAGCGCCACGGCACAGCGCTTCGTGCTCATCGGCGGCGATGCCGGCGTCGGCCATTTTTTCCACCGCCACCCGCAGCCCATCACCGAGGACGCGCCGCACATGGCCTATCCCGGCTGCTATGCGCTTTCGAAGGTGCTGGAGGAGGTGATGCTGCAGCAGTTCGGGATCCAGTACGATCTCGACTGGTGCTGCCTGCGCGCGCCGTGGATCATGGAGAAGGACGACTTCCGCCACAGCCTTTCCTTCGGCGACGACCTCTTCGGCGGCCCGGACTGGAAGACGATGGTGTCGGCGGACGAGGCGCGCGCGGCGCGCGCCAGCGGCGCGGTGCCGCTGCTGCAGGAGGCGGACGGTACGCCGGTCAAGCGCAACTTCGTGCATGTCGAGGATCTGGTCGATGCGATCGTGCGGGCGCTGAGCGCATCGGCGGCTCGCCAGCGTCTCTACAACATCTGCATGGACGAGCCGGTCGACTACGGCGCCGTCGCTGCGCATCTGGCGCGCACGCGGGGCCTGCCGTCGAAGCCGATCCGCGGTCCCTATGTCAGCAACTGGATGGACAACAGCCGCGCCAGGGCCGAGCTCGGCTGGCGCCCGCGCTACGACCTCGCAAGATTGATCGATTCAGCCTGGAGCTATGCCCGCCCGGCCGAGGAGCCGCGGCGTGTCTTCTATCCGGGTTGAGAAAGCAGCGGCGGGAATGGTTCCGCCGTCTGGACGTGCATGTTGAACGGGAGGAAAGACAACATGAGGAAGGCACTTTATCTGGCCGCCGTGGCCATGCTGGCGTTGTCGACGACCAGCGCCATCACCGCCGAAAAGAAGACGCTGGCCGTGGTCGTGAAGGGATTGGACAATCCGTTCTTCACGGTGCTCGGCAATGGCTGCGCCAAGTGGAACGAGAACAATCCGGAGTCGGAATACACCTGCCTCTACACCGGCCCGGCGCTGTCGTCGGACGAAGCCGGTGAGGTGCAGCTGGTGGCCGACCTTCTGGCCCGTCCGGATGTCGCCGGCATCGCCATCTCGCCCTCCAACGCTCCCGCCATGGCGGCGATGCTGAAGGAGAAGGCGCCGTCGATCCCGATCATCACGATCGACGCCGACCTGCTGCCGGAGGACAAGTCGCTGCGCAAGACCTATCTGGGCACCGAGAACTACCAGATGGGCGTCAAGATGGCGGCGCACCTGAAGGAGCTGAAGCCGGACGGCGGCAAGATCTGCCTGCAGCTCGGCAACGTCGCTGCTGCCAACATCAACGAACGCGCCGCTGGCCTGCGCGACACGATCAGCGGCAAGAAGGGCACCGAGAAGCTCGCCGGCGACGGCGGCTGGACCGAGATCGACGGCTGCCCGCTCTACACCAATGACGACATCCCGACGGCCAACCAGCAGCTGGCCGACGTGACCGGCGCCAACGCCGATCTCGACGCTTTCATCCTGGTCGGCGGCTGGGCCCAGTTCGGTCCGGAAGCCTACGCGGCGACCACCACCGCGCTGGAAGCCAAGCTGAAGAGCAAGGAGCTCATCATCATCGCCGGCGACACGCTGCCGCCGCAGATGGATGCGCTGAAGGCCGGCCACAGCCATGCCCAGATCGGCCAGCGGCCGTTCGAGATGGGTCTGCGCGCGCCTGACGTCCTGATCCAGATCATCAAGGGCGAGAGCGTCGAGGATCCGATGTACACGGGCCTCGACGAGTGCACGCCGGAAACGGCCGACACGTGCCTCGCCGGCTGATGGCCTGAAACTGCCTCCGGTCCGGCGCATTGTCGCCGGGCCGGAACCCTCACAGCATTTCGCATGAACGCGACCGACCGCGTGGTGGCAATCGCCGCCGCGACCGGAAGGTCTTTGCCGAAAACAAGAAACAACCGGAGGAAACCAATGCGATTCCGCATCCTGACCGTTTCATTGCTTCTCACCGCCGCGCTCGGCGTCGCCGCTGCGCAGGCCGAGGACAAGAAGTCCATCGCCTTCGTCGTCAACGGCGCGTCCGACTTCTGGAAGCTGGCCGAGGCCGGCGTTAAGAAGGCGCAGGAAGAGCTGCCCAACTACGACCTGCAGTTCAAGTATCCCGAGCAGGCCGCCGCCGCCGTGCAGCAGCGCCTCATGGACGACCTCGTCGCCGCCGGCGTTTCCGCCATCATGGTCAGCGCCGTCGATCCGAAATCCTCGACCGATGCGCTGAACCGCATCGGCGGACAGGTGCCGCTCTTCACCACCGACTCCGACGCACCCGACACCAACCGCGTCGCCTATATCGGGTCGTCCAACACCGACGCCGGCAAGCAGGCGGGCGAGATCGCGCTGAAGGCGCTGCCCAATGGCGGCAAGTGCATCGGCTTTGTCGGACTTCCGGGCGCCGACAATGCGCGTGAGCGCATCGAGGGCATGAAGGCGACGATCGCCGGCTCCAAGGTCGAGCTCATCGACGTGCGCGGCGACGACATCAACTTCGAGCGCGCCAAGCGCAACGTCGAGGACGCGCTCGCGGCCAACCCCGACATCGAGTGCATGGTCGGGTTCTACTCGTACAATCCGCCCTACATCTACAATGTGCTGAAGGAGTCCGGGAAGCTCGGCAAGGTGACCATCATCGCCTTTGACGAGGATCCGATCACCCTGGGCGGCGTGCGCGAAGGCACCATCGCGGGCACCGTCGTGCAGCAGCCCTACGAGTGGGGCTATCAGGGCATGAAGCTGGTGGCCAAGGTTCTGGAAAAGGACATGTCCGGCATCCCGGAGAACAAGCTGGTCATCGTGCCGACCAAGATCATCGACAAGTCGAATGTCGACGCGTTCGAGGCCGAACTGAAGTCGCGTATCGGCGGCTGACGCCTCGGAGGAAGCAGGCCGGCGCTGAGCTCTCTCCTCCCTGTCGGCCTGCTCGCCATCTCGCATTCCAAAAGTCGTGCCAGCAATGAACGAGCCGTTCCTGTCGATCACCGCCGTGAGCAAGACCTACCCCGGCGTCCGCGCGCTGGAGGGCATCAGCCTCTCCGTGCGGCGTGCCGAGGTGGTCGCCCTTGTCGGCGAGAACGGGGCGGGCAAGTCGACCCTGATGAAAATCCTCGGCGGCCTGGTTGCGCCGAGCAGCGGCACCATCGAGGTCGGTGGGAAAACCCTGCCGCGCCTCACAGTGGGCGAGTCGATGGCAGCCGGCATCGCCTTCGTGCACCAGGAACTGAACCTCTTCGAGAACCTCTCGGTCGCGGCCAACATCTTCATCGGCCGCGAGCCGCGCCGCGGCTGGCTCGGCCTCGTCGATGACGCCGAACTGACACGCCGCGCAGGTCCGCTGCTGCAACAGCTGGGCGCCGATTTTTCGCCCGACGCAGCGGTGCAGGAGCTGTCCCTGGCGCAGCGCCAGCTTGTCGAGATCGCCAAGGCGCTGTCGCTCGATGCCCGCCTCGTCATCATGGACGAGCCGACGTCGAGCCTGACCGCCAGCGAGACCGAACGCCTGCTGGGCATCGTCGAGCGTCTGAGGGCCGACGGCGTCGCGGTCATCTACATCACGCACCGGCTGGGCGAGGTGGAGCGCTGTGCCGACCGCGTGCTGGTCATGCGCGACGGCAGGCTGGTCGCCGAGCTTGCCGGCGAACGCATGCAGGCCGAGCTGATGATCCGCTACATGATCGGCCGCGAATTGAAGACGCTGTACCGCCCGCCGGCGAGCCCGCGGGGCAAGGCAGTGCTGGAACTGGTCGGCCTGCGCACCGGTCACCGGCCCGACAACGCCGTCGATCTGGCCGTGCATGCCGGCGAGATACTCGGACTGGCCGGCCTCGTCGGCGCCGGGCGAACAGAACTGGCGCGGACCGTCTACGGCCTCGATGCGCCGGCCGGCGGCGAGATCCGCATCGACGGCGAAAGGACGGCCGTGCGCAGCGCCAGCAATGCCGTCGCGCGCGGCATCTATCTCGTCCCGGAAGACCGCAAGCGCTCCGGCCTCGTGCTCGGTTTCTCCATCCGCGAAAACATCACGCTCGCCGATCTGGACGCCTGTTCGCGCTTCGGCATCGTTCAGCGCTCCAGCGAGGATGAAGAAGCGGAGACACAGCGGGCGCGCCTCGACATCCGCTGCCGCGATGTCTCCGCCGACGTGGCCTCGCTGTCGGGCGGCAACCAGCAGAAGGTGGTGCTGGGCAAGTGGCTGTCCATGGCGCCGCGCCTGCTCATCTTCGACGAGCCGACGCGCGGCATCGACGTCGGTGCCAAGAGCGAGATCTATCGTCTCATGCGCGAACTCGCCGACCGGGGCGTCGCCATCCTCATGATCTCCAGCGACATGGAGGAGGTGATCGGCGTCAGCGACCGCGTCGCGGTCATGCACGAAGGCGCCATCGCCGGTTTCCTCGACCGCTCCGAACTCAGCGAGCAGAGCGTCCTTTCACTTGCGGTCGGCCGCAGCACAGCCAGGGAGTTGAGATGATAAGCCGCAAGGATCTCGGCCTGCTCGTCCTCATCATCGTCGTCGGCGCGGTGGTGGCCATGATCAACCCGCGCTTCCTGTCGCCGGTCAACCTGTCGAACACCGCCAATCTGATCGGGCTGTTCGGCCTGTTCGCGGTGGCGCAGGCATTCGTCATCATTTCCGGCGGCATCGAGCTTTCCGTCGGCTCGATCATTGCGCTGCTCGGCGTGATCTTCATCGACCTGATCGCCGCCGGCACGCTCGACTGGGTGAGTGCGCTTGTCGTCGTGATGGTGCTCGGCTGCGCCATCGGCGCCATCCACGGCGTGCTCGTGGCAAAGGTCGGGCTGCAACCATTCGTGGTTACACTCTGCGGCCTGCTCATCTATCGCGGCGTGGCGCGCTACTACACCGAAGACGCCACGGCAGGCTTCCCGTTCGGGGCGGAATTCCCGACGCTGGAGTGGCTGACGACCGGCCGCGTGCTTGGCGTCCCGCACAGCCTCATCGCCTTTTTGCTGGTGACGCTGGTGATGGGCGTCGTGCTGCATCGCTCGGTGTTCGGGCGTCATCTCTATGCGGTTGGCAAGAACGAGGAGGCGGCGCGCTACAGCGGCATCCGCACGCATCGCGTCATCATCGCGGCCTATGTCATCTGCTGCGCGCTCACCGCGCTCGCCGCCGTGTTCTTCGCCATGTACACGCGCTCCATCTCGCCGTCCTCGCACGGCAATTTCTACGAGCTCTATGCGATCGCGGCCGCCGTGCTCGGCGGCTGTTCGCTGCGCGGTGGGGAGGGCTCGATCGTGGGCGTCGTGCTTGGCACGGTCCTGCTGCAGGTGCTGCAGAATCTCGTCAACATGCTCGGCATCCCGAGCTCGCTGAACTTCGCAGTGATGGGATCGGTGATCCTGATCGGCGTTCTCGCCGACCATGAGTTCGCCCGCCAGCGCAACAAGCGCGCGAGCAGGATGCACGCCGCCGACCTTGCAACGGCCGCGACGCCGACAGCTGCGACATTGCGCGATCCCGCCTGATATGCGTCAGCGCGTCGGCTTCGGCCCCGGGAACGGGGTCGGATCCGGCTGCGGCTCCGGCATCGGCGGAATGGGGTCGGGCACCGGAATCGGCGGGTTCGACTGAGGCGTCATCAGCGCGGCTCTCCAGTCACCGGATTGTAGTTGATCTCCACCTTCGCCTTGTCATTGGTGAAGTAGGTGACCTGATAGTAGCCGTCCTCGTTCCAGCGGATTTCGTCGATGTAGTGGAACTGGTCGCGCTTCTCGACCTTTGCAATGATCTCCGACAGGGGCCGCGCATCCGTGGGCGGTACGGGCGTTGCGTCCTCGCTCTGCGCCATGCCGGGGATGGCGAGCGCGGCGATGGTGACGGCTGCAAAGAGGAGAGTGCGCATGGAGATTCCTTTCGGCTTCGCCATTCAACGGGCATGGGCCGCGCGAAGTTCCGATCCAGCTAATCAACGCCGACCGCAGGACAGTGCATGCTGACGCCCGCTTTCTTCGCACGTGACGCGCTCATTGTTGCCGCCGATCTGATCGGCTGCACGCTGGAGGTCGATGGCGTGGGCGGCATCGTCGTCGAGACGGAAGCCTATGCGCGCGACGATCCCGCCTCGCACAGCTTCCCCGGCGAGACGAAGCGCAACCGCATCATGTTCGGCGATCCGGGCCACGCCTATGTCTACCGCTCCTATGGCATCCACTGGTGCCTGAACACGGTGTGCCTGCCGGGCAGCGCGGTGCTGCTGCGCGCCATCGAGCCGACAACAGGCATCGCGGCGATGCGGCAACGGCGCGGCGTCGATGATGTGCGCCTGCTCTGCTCCGGGCCTGGACGGCTTTGTCAGGCGCTCGGCGTGGACGGTTCGTTCGACGGCATGCGCCTCGACCGCCCGCCCTTCGCCGTCGGTGCGCCCGGCGAAACGCCCGCTGTCGCAACGGGCGTCCGCATCGGTATCAGCAAGGCAGCCGACCTGCCCTGGCGGTTCGGCCTTGCAGGCTCGCGCTTCGTCAGCCGGCGATTCTAGCGTCCCTTGAAATCCGGCTTGCGCTTCTCGAGGAACGCCTTTGCGCCTTCCTCCTGGTCGGCGGTCGCATAGCAGAGCGCGAACGCCTTGATCTCGGCGTCGAGCGCGACAGCGGTTGGCGCGTCGACGGCGATGTTCAGCGACGCCTTCAACTGGGCAAGCGCGATCGGCGCCGAAGCGGCCAGCCGCCCGGCCAGTTCCATCGCAGCCGCCTGCAGATCGGCCGGCTCGTGCACCGACGCGACGAGCCCGAGATCATAGGCGCGCTGCGCCGTGATCTGGTCGCCGGTCATGGCCAGCATGCGCGCCACGGAAGAGCCCGCGATCTTGGTGAGGCGCACAGTGCCGCCACCGCCGGGAAGGATGCCGAGCTTGATTTCGGGCAGGCCGAAGCGCGCTGTCGTCGACGCGATGCGGATGTCGCAGGCAAGCGCCAGCTCGAAGCCGCCGCCGAGCGCAAACCCGTTGACCACCGCGAGGACCGGCTTGGTCGAGAGGGTGAGGGCGTCAGTGACCTTGCGGATGCGCGCGGCGATAACTTCAGCATCCTGCGGCGAGGCGCCTACGAATTCGGAGATGTCGGCGCCTGCGACGAAGGCTCGCTCGCCTTCGCCGGCGAGCACGAGCACACGCACGGCCGGGTCGGACGTCAGACTGGTGATGCATTCGAGCATCTGCGCCAGTACATCGGCATTGAGCGCATTAAGTGCTTTCGGACGCCGCACCGTGATGGTGCCGATCGCGCCCGCGATCTCCGCCGTGACCAGTGTCTCCATCGTCTCGATCTCCCTTTGCGTCCGACTTAACGAACAGCCTATGACGCGATCGGCGGGACGGCGCAACGCGGCGCCGGGCAATTCCGGCAAAAGCGTAAGCCGTTTTGCATCTGCAGGTGAGGCTAAACAGAAAATGGCTCAGTCGCGCCATGAGGTATGCCGCCATCGGAAAGATCACGCCGGCACTCGACCGAAGCATTTTGCGCGGCATGGTCCATGCGTCGCGACGCGCTGCCACTGGACATGCGGCATTTGTTCGCGATGCTGGCGCATCCGTGCCAGCCAATACCGACGAGATCCTCATGATGAAGACCGTTCCAGCCAAGGCCCGCGTGGTGATCGTCGGGGGTGGCGTGTCAGGCTGCTCTGTGGCCTATCACCTCGCAAAGCTCGGCTGGACCGACATCGTGTTGCTGGAGCGCAAGCAGCTCACCTGCGGCACCACCTGGCACGCGGCGGGGCTGGTCGGGCAGCTGCGCGGCTCCAAGAACATGACGCGGCTGGCGAAGTATTCGGCCGACCTCTACGTCAAGCTGGAGGCCGAGACCGGCGTCGCCACCGGCATGCGCACCACCGGTTCGATCAGCGTCGCGCTCACCGAGGAACGCAAGCACGAGCTCTACCGGCAGGCCACGGTGGCGCGCGCCTTCAATGTCGACGTGCGTGAAATCTCGCCCACCGAAGTGAAGCAGATGTATCCGCACCTGAACGTTTCGGACGTGGTCGGCGCCGTGGCGCTGCCGCTTGACGGCCAGTGCGATCCTGCCAACATCGCGATGGCGCTGGCGAAAGGTGCGCGCATGCGCGGCGCGCAGATTTTCGAGAACACGAAAGTCGCTGCCGTGCAGGCGAAGAGTGGCCGCGTCGCCGGCGTCGCCTATGAGCAGGACGGCGTGCCGGGCACCATCGAAGCCGAGATGGTTGTGAACTGCGCCGGCATGTGGGCACGCGACCTTGCCGGCAAGTCGGGCGTCACGGTGCCGCTGCATGCCTGCGAGCATTTCTACCTGATCACCGAGCCCATTCCCGGTCTTGAGCGGCTGCCGGTGCTGCGCGTGCCCGACGAGTGCGCCTACTACAAGGAAGACGCCGGCAAGATGATGCTCGGCGCCTTCGAGCCGGTCGCCAAGCCGTGGGGCATGGACGGCATTTCGGAGAGTTTCTGCTTCGACCAGCTGCCGGAGGACATGGACCATTTCGCGCCGATCCTCGAGATGGGCGTGAACCGCATGCCGATGCTGGAGACAGCCGGCATCCACACCTTCTTCAACGGGCCGGAAAGTTTCACGCCCGACGACCGCTACTATCTCGGCGAGGCGCCGGAACTGGCGGGCTACTGGATGGCGACCGGCTACAATTCGATCGGCATCGTTTCGTCGGGCGGCGCCGGCATGGCGCTGGCGCAGTGGATGAACGATGGCGAGCCGCCATTCGACCTGTGGGAGGTCGATATCCGCCGCGCGCAGCCCTTCCAGAAGAACCGGCGCTACCTGAAAGAGCGCGTGAGCGAGACGCTCGGGCTGCTTTATGCAGACCATTTTCCCTACCGCCAGATGGCGACCGCGCGCGGTGTCCGACGCTCGCCCTTGCACGAGCACCTGAAGGCGCGCGGCGCCGTGTTCGGGGAGGTTGCCGGCTGGGAGCGTGCCAACTGGTTCGCCCGCGAAGGGCAGGAGCCTGAGTACAAATATTCCTGGTGGCGGCAGAACTGGTTCGACAACCAGCGTGACGAGCATCTGGCCGTCCGCAACGGCGTCGGCCTGTTCGACATGACGTCGTTCGGCAAGATTCGTGTCGAAGGTCGCGACGCGCTCAAATTCCTGCAGCGCGTCTGCGCCAACGACATGGATGTCGCGACCGGCAGGATCGTCTACACGCAGATGCTGAACGAGCGCGGCGGCATCGAGAGCGACCTGACGGCCACGCGCCTGTCGGAGACGGCGTTCTTCCTCGTGGTGCCGGGGGCGACCCTGCAGCGCGACCTCGCCTGGCTGCGCAGGCACGTCGCCGACGATTTCGCCGTCATCACCGATGTCACGGCGGCGGAAAGCGTGCTCTGCATCATGGGTCCGAAGTCGCGTGACCTGATGCGCCGCGTGAGCCCCAACGACTTATCCAACGATACCAACCCGTTCGGCACGGCGCAGGAGATCGAGGTGGGCATGGGGCTCGCCCGTGCACACCGGGTGACCTATGTCGGCGAGCTCGGCTGGGAGCTCTACGTCTCCACGGACCAGACCGCGCACGTGTTCGAGGAAATCGAGGCGGCCGGCGCAGAATTCGGCCTGAAGCTTTGCGGCCTGCACACGCTCGATTCGTGCCGCATCGAAAAGGCATTCCGCCATTTCGGCCACGACATCACCGATGAGGACCATGTGCTGGAGGCGGGCCTCGGCTTCGCCGTGCGCACGGGGAAGGGCGATTTCATCGGCCGCGACGCGGTTCTGCGCAAGAAGGAGGCTGGCCTGTCGAGCCGCATGCTGCAGTTCCGCCTGAAGGATCCGCAGCCGCTGCTGTTCCACAATGAGGCGATCGTGCGCGACGGCAAGATCGTCAACACGGTGACGTCGGGCAATTACGGCCACCATCTCGGCGGCGCCATCGGCATGGGCTACGTGCCGTCGGCGGGCGAGAGCGACGCGGATGTCCTTGCCTCGACCTACGAGATCGAGATCGCCGGCCAGCGTTTTGCCGCCGAAGCATCACTGAAGCCGATGTACGATCCGAAGGCGGAACGGGTGCGCATGTAGGGAGCCGGCGCGTCGATGATCCTGCACAACTATTTTCGCAGCTCGACATCCACGCGCGTGCGCGCTGCGCTCAATCTCAAGCGTATTTCCTACGACTACGTGCCCTACCACCTGCGCAAGGGCGAGCAGCGCGGCGACGGCTACCTCGCCGTCAACCCGCAGGGGCTGGTGCCGGCCCTCGAGCTCGACGATGGCACGGTGCTGACGCAGTCGCTGGCGATCATCGAGTATCTCGAGGAAGTGCTGCCGGAACCGGCGATGCTGCCCGCCGCTCCGCTCGACCGCGCCCGCATCCGCGCGCTCGCCAACATGGTCGCCTGCGAAATTCACGCCGTGAACAATCTGCGGGTGCTGGCGCATCTGCGCCGCCGCTTCGGTGCCACCGACGAGATCGTCGCGGAATGGTTCAGGCACTGGACCGCCGAGACCTTTACGCCAATGGAACGCATGCTGGCTGACGATCCGCGCACCGGCCGCTTTTGCCACGGCGACACGCCCGGCATGGCCGACCTCTGCATCTACGCGCAGGTTCTGAACGGGCAGCGCTTCGGCGTCGACATGGCGCCGTATCCGACGATCGCGCGCGTCGCCGAGGCCTGCGAGGCGGTGCCGGAAATTGCCGCGGCCGCGCCGTCGCGCCAGCCGGACGCAGAGTGAGCCGCGCGGATGTGCAACGACTACGAGCAGCACATCGACTGGGCGGAGTATCGCAAGGCGCTGGCGCAGCTGTCGATCGGGGTCCCGGAACGGCAGTCGGCGGACGATCTGCCGCAGGCGGACGACATCAAGATCAACGACATCGGACCGGTGATGCGCGCCAGCGTGCCGGCCGAGATCGAACTGGTACCGATGCGTTTCGGATTCCCGCCGACAGGCCGCGGCGGGCCGGTGTTCAACTTTCGCTCGGAAGGACGGCGCTTCGACAAGAGCCGCCGCTGCCTCGTGCCGGCGTCGGCCTTCTTCGAGTTCACCGGCAAGAAATATCCCAAGGCGAAGCACCGCTTCAGCCTCGCGGGTGGGCCGTTCCTCGCCATCGCCGGCCTGTGGCGCGAGACGGAGGGCAAGAACACGCCAGCCTTCACCATGCTCACCACCGAGCCGGGCGATGACGTGCGGCCTTATCACGACCGGCAGGTGGCGGTCCTGCATCCGCAGGACTGGATGGCGTGGCTCGATCTGGGCAGGCCTGAGGCCGAGCTGCTGCGGCCGCTGCCTGCCGGATCGCTCGACGTCGGGACGGTGCGGCCAGGCAGCGACTAGGGCATTTCGAAGCTGATCTTCACCGAGTCGGCGCTGCGCTCGTGCGGTCCGTGATACACCGCCTCGATGTTGTTGCCGTCCGGATCGAGCAGGAAGCCGGCATAGTAGCCGGGGTGGTATTTCTTGCGCTCGCCCGGCGCACCATTGTCGGCCCCTCCATTGGCGAGGCCGGCCTTGTGGAACGCGTCGACCATGGCGCGGTCCTTTGCCTGGAAGGCGAGGTGGACGCGGCCGGTCAGCCTGCCCTGCGCTGCCGGGCTGTCGGCGGAGGTGATCCCAAGCTCGTCGATGTAGAAGAACCCGTCCATCTCGCCGCCGATCGGGATGCCGAGCGCCTTGCCGACGGCCTCGTAGAACTTTCGGCTCGCAGCGAGGTCTTTCACCACCAGCTGGATATGGTCGATCAGGCGTCCTCGATGCATCTCCTGCTTTGCCATACTGTCCTCCTCTGTCGGCGCCTTGCTAACGTGCGTCCGATGCAGCCGTTCCGTTGTGGCGCGGCGGCTGCTGACAGGCTAGATCGACGTGACAGCGGAGAATGACGATGATGACGACGCTCTACGGCTTCAAGGCCTGCGACACGGTGCAGAAGGCGCGCAAGTGGCTGGACGCCAAGGGCGTCGCGCACCGCTTTTTCGACTATCGCGTCGAGACGCTCGATCCGAAGGTGGTGGACGACTGGTTCGCCCGCGCCGGCTGGGAGAGCGTGTTCAACAAGGGCAGCACCAGCTTCAAGGAGCTGTCCGCGGCCGACAGGGCCGGCCTCGACGCCGAAAAGGCGAGGGCGCTCATCGCGTCCAACACCAACTTCATCAAGCGCCCGGTCCTCGACACCGGCAAGGCGCTGCGTTTCGGCTTCAAGCCGGCCGCATACGAGGAGCTGCTGGGCTGAGCGGGAGCGGCTAGGCCGCCCGCGCCCACTCTCCGGCACGCATGACGGCAGCGCGGCTGCCGTCCTTGCGAACGCCGTCGATGTCGATCTGGCCCGAGCCGATCATCCAGTCGATGTGGATGAAGCTCTTGTTGCCGCCGCGCTCCGCCACCTGCTCGGGCGTCAGCGAGGCGCCGTCAACGAAACACTTCGAGTAGCACTGGCCGAGCGCGATGTGGCAGGCGGCGTTCTCGTCGAACAGCGTGTTGTAGAAGAGCAGCCCGCTCTTCGATATCGGCGAGGAATGCGGCACCAGCGCCACTTCGCCGAGCCGGCGCGCGCCCTCGTCGGTGTCGAGCACCTTGTTCAGCACGGCCTCGCCCTTCGCCGCCTTCGCCTCGACGATGCGGCCGCCCTCGAAGCGCACCTGGATCTGGTCGATCAGCGTGCCCTGGTGCGACAGCGGCTTGGTGCTGCTTGCTGTGCCCTCGACGCGCAACGCGTGCGGGGTGGTAAACACCTCCTCGGTCGGAATGTTGGGATTGCAGATGATGCCGTTCTTGGCCGGCGAGGCACCGCCCACCCACTCGTGACCGTCGGCCAGGCCGACCGTCAGGTCGGTGCCCGGACCCTGGAAATGCAGCGCGTGGAAATTCTCGGCGTTGAGCCAGTCGGTGCGCGCGGCGAGCGACGCATTGTGCGCCTCCCAGGCAGCGACGGGGTCGGCCTGGTCGACGCGCGAGGCCGCGAAGATCGCATCCGCCAGCTTCGCCACCGCGACGTCCTCGTCCTCGCCGGGGAAGACGAGCTTCGCCCAGGACGGGTTGGGATAGGAGACGATGTTCCAGTTGATGTCGAAGCCTGCGATCTTCTCCAGCGCCGGCTGGTAGGCGATCGAGTTCGCCTTGTTGGCGCGCGCCACCTTGGTCGGGTCTTCGCCCGACAGCAGCATCGGATTGTCGCCAGCGATCGCCAGCCGAGCCGCATTGTTGGAGAAAGCCTCCGCCATGCCCTTGTAGAGCCAGCCCGACGCGCGGTCGAAGCTGTCGTCATTGGCGTTGCGGTAGCGCGCCAGCGTGATCTCCTCGTCGGCGAAGAACGGCGTCACCAGTCCGGCGCCGGCCTTGTAGGCGTGCGCCGCGATGCGGCGCACCAGCGGCAGCGCCACCACCGGCGCGGTCAGCACGAGGTCCTGGCCGGGCTGCAGCCTGAGCCCGACCTTGACCGCCACCTCGGCCAGCTTGTCGAGCTTGGCGGGATCGATGGAAGGGCTGTTCGACGGGTAACTCATGGGCGGCTGGGTCCTGCTCAGGGAATGGATCGCCTCGACAGATAGGGCCTTGGCGTCGCGAGCGCTACCCGCTGCCTGTGCCGGTCGGCGCATGGTGCTGGCTGATTGCCGAGGCGGTGCCGCCCCTCTAGGTCGCGGCGATGCGTTTCGATTCCACCCTGCGCGCCGCATTCGGCGGCGCCATCGCGATGGCCGTTGCGATGGGCATCGGCCGGTTCGTCTACACGCCGCTGCTGCCCGCGATGATGCAGGAAATCCCGCTCGGCGCGTCCGCCGCCGGCATCGTCGCCTCGGCCAACTTCCTCGGCTATCTCGTCGGTGCACTGGCGGCGGCGGGCGGCTGGGCGCAGGGGCGCGAGCTTGCCATCCTGCGCGCATCGCTGATCGCCAACGTCCTGCTGCTGGCGGCGATGGGCCTGACCGACAGCGTCGCGCTCTTCGTGCTCTTGCGTTTCGTCGCCGGTGTGGTGAGCGCCTTCGTCATCATCTTCGTCTCGGCGGTCCTGTTCGCCCGCATTACCGCGACCGGCCGCACCGAACTCCACGGATTCCAGTTCCTCGGCGTCGGCTTCGGCATCGCCATCTCGGCGGTGATGACGGGCGCGCTGTTTGTCGGCGGCGCGCCCTGGCAGGACGGCTGGTACGTGTCGGCCGCCCTTGCGCTCGCCGGGCTCGTCGCCGCTTGGCTGCTCATCGAACGCGGACCCGCGCCGAATGCTCCGCCGGCGCCGGAACCCCGCCTGCCGCCGAGCCCGGAATTGCGGCGCGTCATCATCTCCTATGGCCTGTTCGGCTTCGGATATGTCGTCACCGCCACCTTCATCACGGCAATCATCCGCGCCGAGGGCGGCGGGCGCCTGCTGGAGACTGCCGCGTGGCTGATCGCCGGGCTGGCCGTCATCCCGTCCGTGCACGGGTTGAGCGCGATTGCGCGGCGATACGGGCCGGTGCGCGCCTATGTGCTCGGGTTCCTGGTGCAGGCGGCCGGCGTGATCGCCAGCGTCGTGCTTCCGGGCGCTGCAGGCCCGCTCCTCGGCGCAGCGCTGCTCGGCGCCACCATGGTGTCGCTGACGGTCGTCGGCATTCCGCTCGGAAGGCTGTTCGCCCCGCTGGCGCCGCGCCGCTGCTTTGCGTTGATGACCGCGGCCTTCGGCGTTGGCCAGATCGTCGGGCCGGTGGTCGCCGGCTACCTGGCGGAGTGGACCGGCAGCTTCCTGCTGCCGTCCCTGCTTGCCGCGCTCACGCTGTTCGCCGCCGCTGCGATTGTATGGACAGTCGATACGTCGCCAAAATCGCCATGATCCGGTCGCGATAGGAAAACTTCGCGGCCGAGCCATCGTTTCCTTTGCCGGCGACTTGTGACTTTATGCGCCCAACTCGGTCGCGGAGACGCGGCCTGCGCCGAAAGGAATTGCCGACGTGTTCGTTTCCTTCTTCCCGCAACCCCGGCTGTTCTTCGCGTCGGCTGTGCTGTGGAGCGTTGCGCTCATCCTGTTCTGGTTCTTCGAGGGACAGGACCTCGGCGCTGTGTTCGGCATGCCGCCGGCCGCTGACGACGCAGCGCCGATCATCGGGGTGCAGGTCTTCTGGTCGCTGCCGTTCATCTGGTTCTACATCTATTTCGTGGTGGGCGTGGCGCTGTTCTATCTGTTCTGGCGCATCTACGCCCCGCATCCCTGGCAGAACTGGTCCATCCTCGGTTCCGCGCTGATACTGTTCGCCACCTACTTCCAGGTGCAGGTCTCGGTCGCCATCAACGACTGGTACGGTCCCTTCTACGATCTCATCCAGGCGGCACTCGCCAAGTCGCGTCCGGTCACGCTCGAGGAGTTCTACGGCTTTCTGCTCAGCTTCGCCGGCATCGCCTTCGTCGCGGTCGCGGTGGCGGTGCTCACGCGCTTCTTCGTCAGCCACTACGTCTTCCGCTGGCGCACCGCGATGAACGGCTACTACGTGGCCAACTGGCCGCGCCTGCGCCACATCGAGGGCGCGTCGCAGCGCGTGCAGGACGACACGATGCGCTTCGCCACCATCAGCGAGGACCTCGGCGTCAAGCTGATCGATTCGGTGATGACGCTGATCGCGTTCCTGCCGGTGCTCCTGCGCCTGTCCGCCGACGTCACCGAAGTGCCGATCTTCGGCGAGATTCCCTACACGCTCGTGGTCGTCGGCCTCGCCTGGTCGCTGTTCGGAACGCTGTTTCTGGCGCTTGTCGGTATCAAGCTGCCGGGCCTGCAGTTCCGCAACCAGCGCGTCGAGGCGGCGTACCGCAAGGAACTCGTCTATGGCGAGGACGATGAGACGCGGGCGCAGCCGCCGACGCTGGCGGAACTGTTCTCCAATGTGCGGCGCAACTACTTCCGCCTCTATTTCCACTACATGTATTTCAACGTCGCGCGCATCTTCTACATCCAGACGGACAACATCTTTCCCTATATCGTGCTCGCGCCCACCATCGTGGCCGGCAAGATCACGCTGGGAGCCATGAACCAGATCCTGAACGCGTTCGAGCAGGTGCGCTCATCGCTGCAGTATCTCGTGAATTCGTGGACGACGATCGTCGAGCTGCAGTCCATCTACAAGCGCCTGCGCGCCTTCGAGGCGACCATCCATGGCGAGAAGCTGCCCGACATCGACGAACGTTATCTCGAGCGTGAGAAGGCGGGTGTCGCGCCGGAGGATCAGCCGGCCTGACGGGGAGCCTACCCGCCGACGCCGGCAGTGACCGGCGCGGCGATGCCTTCGCGCTTCAGGTAGTCGGCATAGCTTGTGCAGACCACGCCAGGCTTGACGCAGGCCTCGCCGGCGAAGCGCTCCAGCGCGCGCCAGTAGGCGCCGTGGTTCATCAGGGTGAAGTGGAAGCCCACTTCGAGCGGGATGCGCTCGCCGCGATACTGCTTGTCGAACGCGGCCTTGAACGCATCGACGCTGCGCTGCTCGAACACGCCCTCGGCGTCCGACTGCTCGAAGCCGCCCGAGTGGCGGACGAAGAGATTGTAGTCCATCGCGATGACGCGCCGGTTCTTGGGCCCTTCGGGGATTTGCGGCAGCGCAAAGCGCACGACGCCACCTTCGTCCGAGGGCATGGCCGGGCCGCGCGAAACGCCGCTGGCGTCATAGGCAAAGCCCTCTTCGGCCAGCGCTTCATAGAGCCCGTCACCAGTGGAAAGGTAGGGCGCGCGAAATCCACGGATGCCGTGCGCGGCGAAGTCGCGCCAGCCCTCCGGCTCGCCGGCGAAGGCGTGCCGCTCGTAGGCGGTTGCCAGCAGGGTCTTGAAGCTGTCGAACTCCTGCACCCAGTCCGATTTCGTCCAGTCCTTGCCGTCATAGTGACCACAACCGTGGCTGGCGATGTCGTGGCCTTCCCCCCGCGCCGCCCAGATTTCGGCGAGCCTCGGCTCGATCTCAGCCGCGTTGTGGGCAAAGCCGATGTTGGACCTGCCGGGCTTGTGGCCGGGCGCGGTATAAATCTTCTTTTCCTCCGGCGCGACGAGATACACGCAGGAGAGAAAGTAGGTGAATTTCGCGCCCGCGCGCGCGGCGAGCGCTCGGCTGCGTTCCCATTGGGCGACGGGTCCGGCACCGTCGAAGGAAATGATGACGTATTGCGTGCGCGGCGGCTTCGCCGGCTCCTCCGTATCCTGCGCCATCGCGGGCGAGGCGAGCAGGGTCGAGGCAAGCAGGACGCAACGGGTACGCTTCGGCAACAACATCGGCCTCGAACTACAGCGGAATTCCGGACGAGGCGTTAATGCGCCGAAATGTGGCGGTCATGCGGTCGCAGGCGTACCAGAAGCCGGCTGATTGCCGTTCGGCCCCTTCCCAGCCGACAAAATTCCGCTAAAAGGGCGGCTCATCAAGGCGAACCCCAACGGCGACGCCCGGAGATTAGTGCTTTCATGTCGGACGACAGCTTCATCAGAGAAGTCAACGAGGAGATGCGCCAGGCGCAGGCTCGCGCGATCTGGGACCGCTTCGGCCCCTATCTGATCGTGCTCGCCGTGCTGATCGTGCTCGGCACTGCGGCTTCCGTCGTGTGGAATTACTGGCAGGAATCGAAGGCCAACGCCTCTGGCGACGCATTCTCCGAGGCGCTCGAACTCGCCAATGGCGGCAAGCCCGACGAGGCGCAGGCCGCATTGAAGCAGCTTGAAGCCGACGGTTACGGCGCCTATCCGCTGCTGGCCCGCATGCGCGGCGCCACCGTTCTGGCCGAGAAGGGCGATTTCACCGGCGCGGTCGCCGGCTTCGACGCCGTCGCCAATGACAGCTCCATCCCGCAGGCCGTGCGCGACATGGCGCTCCTGCGCGCCGGCTACCTGATGGTCGACCATGGCAGCTATGCCGATGTCGCGTCGCGGCTCGAGCCGCTGACTGTTGACTCCAACACGCTGCGCCATTCGGCGCGCGAGGCGCTCGGCCTCTCCGCCTGGAAGGAAGGCAAGACCAGCGAGGCGCTCGGCTTCTTCGACCAGATCACCGGCGATGACGGTGCTCCGCGCAATGCACGCGAGCGCGCCTCGATGCTGGCTGAACTGATCCGCGGTTCCGCCGCGGCGTCCTAACGCCGGGCCCGCGCACCATGTTCACGGCAGCGATCATCGGCCGGCCCAATGTCGGCAAGTCGACGCTGTTCAACCGGTTGGTGGGGCGCAAGCTCGCGCTGGTGGACGACACGCCGGGCGTGACCCGCGACCGCCGCATCCATGCTGCCAAGCTTTACGACCTGCGCTTTGACGTGGTCGATACCGCCGGCTTCGAGGATGCCGACGCCGAGTCGCTCGCCGGCCGCATGCGCGCGCAGACCGAGATCGCCATTGGCGAGGCGGACATCGTGCTCTTCGTCGTCGATGCCAAATCGGGCCTGCTGCCCGACGACCGCACCTTCGCGCAGATCGTGCGCCGCGCCGGCAAGCCGGTCGTGCTCGTCGCCAACAAGGCGGAAGCGCGTGGCGCCGAGGCCGGCCTGCACGAGGCCTGGGAGCTCGGCTTTGGCGAGCCGGTACCGGTGTCGGCCGAGCACGGGCAGGGCCTGCCCGACCTGCGCGACGCCATCATCGAGGCGCTCGGCGAAGACCGCACGCTCGAACGCGAGGAAGACGAGATTGCCGCCGAGAGTGACGTGCTCATCGGCGAGGACATCGCCGATCCGGACGCCGAAGTTCCGTATGACGATAGCAAGCCGCTGCGCATTGCTGTCGTCGGTCGTCCCAATGCCGGCAAGTCCACCCTCATCAATGCGCTGATCGGCGAGGACAGGTTGCTGACCGGCCCGGAAGCCGGCATCACACGCGATTCCATCTCTGTTGACTGGAGCTGGAACGATCGCCGCATAAAACTCTTCGACACGGCCGGCATGCGCCGCAAGGCCAAGGTGCAGGATAAGCTTGAGAAGCTCTCCGTCGCCGACGGCCTGCGCGCCATCCGCTTCGCCGAGGTGGTGATCGTGGTGCTCGACGCGACCATCCCGTTCGAGAAGCAGGATCTGCAGATCGCCGATCTCGTCATCCGCGAGGGCCGCGCGCCGGTGATCGCATTCTCGAAATGGGATCTGATCGACCAGCCGCAGGCGGCGCTCGCCGAATTGCGCGAGAAGACCGAGCGGCTGCTGCCGCAGGCGCGCGGCATGCAGGCTGTGCCGCTGTCGGCGGAAACCGGTCGCGGCCTCGACAAGCTGATGCAGTCGGTCATCACCGCGCATCGCATCTGGAACCGCCGCGTCTCCACCGGCCGCCTCAACCGCTGGCTGGAAGGAATTCTGGCGCATCATCCGCCTCCGGCCGTGTCGGGCCGGCGCCTGAAGATCAAGTATGTGACGCAGGCGAAGACGCGCCCGCCGGGCTTCGTGCTTTCCTGTTCGCGCCCGGACGCCATGCCGCAATCCTACGTGCGCTATCTCGTCAACAGCCTGCGCGAATCCTTCGACATGCCGGGGGTGCCGATCCGCATGGTGCTGCGCACCTCCGAGAACCCGTTCGCCGGCCGCGCGCGCAAGTCCTGACACCGCTCCGTCGCATTCGCGCCGCAGCCGTTAACTGTCCCTCAAGGTTAATGGATCACTTTCGACACTCAGTTTAGGCGTGCGTCCCTGGAGAGTGTCCGTGCATCGACGTCGAGTGATGCGGCAATTGCCGGCCGCAGCGTCCAATCGTTCCTACCTTCCCCCGCTTCTCCTCGGTCTCGCACTTTGGGTCGGTTTTCCGACCATTGGCGCACAGCAGGATGTGACCAGCCTTGTCTCCGGCTCCGAGACCGGCGGCGTGCGCTGGAACGCCTTTGTCGAGCGTTCGGTCGCGGGCTCGGTCCATTCGGCCGAGATGCCCTTTATCGATGACACCACCACCGGCACGATTTCCGGCGCCGGCGTGCGCACGCCGGGCATCGGTCAGGTGGCCTTCCGCGCCAAGAACGGCGCCACCGATGTTGCTCCGGACGAGGATCGCGTGGCGCGCGCCGGCAAGAAAGGCCGCATCGTCAAGATCGCGCCGGTGGCCCCGCCCAAGGCATTCAACGCCGGCTCCGTGCTCGACCGCACCAGCTTCCTGCTGCGCCCCGGCTTCGACGGCGAACTGCGCATGGCGTTTGCCGAAACAGATATTCGCGGCAAGGAGATCCAGATCGCCACCGCCTTCTACCTGAAGGAGGATCGCATCGACCCCGGCGTTTCGCCGCTGCTCGCCGATCTCGTCACCAACGACAAGGCCGACATCCTCGCCACCGCCTACGCTCCCGCCGAACCTGACTATGCGCGCTCCTCGCCCTTCGAGACGCTGCTGCAGGAAGACCTCGAGATGGCGGGCAATGGCCGCTTCATTCCGCCGCTCGGCAAGGGCGACCATGCCTGGATGAGCAATCCGCTGCCGGCGGCCGTGTTCTCGGAAGAAGAACAGGTCTGCCTGGCCAACGGCATCTATTTCGAAGCGCGCGGCGAAAACCTGAAGGGCCAGGCTGCGGTCGCGCAGGTCATCCTCAATCGCGTGCGCAATCCGGCCTACCCGAGCTCGATCTGCGGCGTCGTCTACCAGAATGACGGCTGGCGCAACCGCTGCCAGTTCTCCTTCGCCTGCGACGGCAAGCGGGACGTCGTCAACAATCCGCGCGCCTACCGCATCGCCAAGGAGATCGCCATGGCGGTGACCGCCGGCAAGATCTTCGATCCCGAGGTCGGATCGTCCACTCACTACTACGCCGCCTATGTCAGCCCGTACTGGGCCCGCTCGATGAAGCGGATGACGCGAATCGGCCTGCATATCTTCTACCGCACCTATGGCGGCGGCTGGAGCTGAGCCTGCGCCTTTGCACCGGCCGCCGGCCGGATTCGCCGCCAAGCACGACATCCAGCCTGCTGCGCACGTTGTCGCAGCAGGCTAAAATATTGATTTTCTTATACAAAATACATCGTCTGCCATTGCCTGCGTTGGCTTGACGGCACCACAGCCCCTAACTATGTTGCGCCCGACTTTGAAGCGGGCAGTCGGCAGCTGACTGGCCGGGCGCGGAGGTTGCGTTGGCCATGTCGTTCAGGCCAGTCGAAACCGGAACAACCGGGCCCTGGAGCAGGCGCGATAGATGAGCCGCGACGAAGACCTTGAACGCCGCCGCAGGCAACTCGAAGCAACGCTCGCTGCGAGGAACCCAAGAAAGACGGACGGGCAGGGCGGTGCCAGAACGGGCGGGGCTTCCGGCTACGGTCAGGCGCTGAAGATTTCCAGCGAGTTCATCGCGGGTATCGCGGTTGGTGCTGGGCTGGGTTGGCTGATCGACCGCGTGGTGGGCACGTCCCCCTGGGGGCTGATTGTCTTCCTGCTGCTCGGCTTCTGCGCAGGCGTGCTCAACGTGTTGCGCTCGATGGGCAAGATCGCCGAACCCGGTCCGAAGGGGCCGCCCGGCAACTGAAATCCGCCATCCGGCGGGAATGCAAGAGGGGTGCCCCAGTGGCCAACGATCCGATCCACCAGTTCCAGATCGCGAAGTGGATTCCGATCGAAGTCGGTGGTGTCGACCTTTCTTTCACCAACTCTTCCTTCTTCATGGTGGCGACCGTCGCCGTTGCCGGCGGGCTGCTGCTGCTGGCGACTTCGGCGCGCCGCGTGATCCCCGGCCGCGGCCAGTCGGTCGCGGAAATGTCCTACGAGTTCGTCGCCAACATGCTGAAGGATGCGGCGGGAAGCGGCGGCATGCGATTCTTCCCGCTCGTCTTCAGTCTCTTCATGTTCGTGCTGGTGGCCAACCTCATCGGCATGTTCCCCTACTTCTTCACGGTGACCAGCCATCTGATCGTCACCCTGGCCCTGTCGCTGCTGGTGATAGGCACCGTCATTGTCTACGGCTTCTTCAAGCATGGCTTCGGCTTCCTGAAGCTATTCGTGCCGCAGGGCGTGCCGGGCATCCTGGTGCCGCTGGTGGTGCTGATCGAAGTCATCTCCTTCCTGTCGCGTCCGATCAGCCTGTCCGTGCGTCTGTTCGCCAACATGCTCGCCGGCCATATCACGCTGAAGGTGTTCGCCGGCTTCATCACCTCGATGAGCGCCATGGGCGCCGTCGGTGTCGTCGGCTCGGTCCTGCCGCTGGCCATGGCCGTGGCGCTGACCGGTCTCGAATTCCTCGTCGCATTCCTGCAGGCCTACGTCTTCGCCGTGCTGACCTGCATGTACCTCAACGACGCGATCCACCCCGGCCACTGACCGGCGCGATCGCATCCGACCAACCGCAAACGATCTTTCGATCACCAAGGAGCAGGACAATGGAAGTTGAAGCAGCAAAGGCAATCGGCGCCGGTATCGCTTGCCTCGGCATGGGCGGCGCGGGCATCGGCCTCGGCACCATTTTCGGCAACTATCTGGCGGGCGCGCTGCGCAACCCGTCGGCAGCTGACGGCCAGTTCGGCCGCCTGATCTTCGGCTTCGCCGTGACCGAAGCTCTGGGCATCTTCTCGCTGCTCGTCGCGCTGCTGCTGCTCTTCGCATAAGCGACAGACCAGTCGACGCCGGCCGCGGACCGCGGCCGGTCGCTAGTGGTGCGAACGGGGAATGACGATGTTCGTTACAACGGCCTATGCGGCCACAGACCCGGCCGCCGAAGGCGAAGCCCACACGGAAGCCGGCGCGGAGCACGGTGCCAGCGGCGTATTCCCGCCGTTTGACCCGACGTAGTTAGCGTCGCAGTTGCTGTGGCTGGCGATCACCTTCGGTCTGTTCTACCTGCTCCTG
>JBFXFO010000003.1:0-18902 GCA_050178915.1 Rhizobiaceae bacterium
CGGATAGAGCGCGATGACCGTGGCCCGCGAGAACTCCATGTCCTTGTGGATGGCAGCGGTGACGCCCCAGTTCTCCTTGCGCAGGATCTTCTGGATCTCCGGCATCAGGTGCTGCGCGACGCGCAGGTCCTTCCAGCCCCAGTCCTTTTCCAGCACCAGCTTCAGCCGGTCGAGGTCGCCCAGCGGCTTGTGCATGTCGGGCTCTTCGACCTCGACGTAGCACATCTGGATTGCAGCGTTGCGCTCGATGACGCGGTCGGTCGCCGCCTTGCGGATTACCTGCGCGTTGACAACCGTGTCCTGCGGCACGTCGATGACGAGATCGCCGAGGATCTGCGCCGAGCAGGAGAGGCGACGGCCTTCCGGCAGTCCGCGCACGCGCTCGTAGCGCTCTTCCTTCGGTCCGCGCGGCGTGATGTGGTCGTTCGACGAAACGATCTTGTGTTTCGCGAAATTGCCTTCCTGCACCTCGATCTGGCAGCGGCCACAGGTCGCCCGCCCGCCGCACACACTCTCGACATAGACGCCGAGCTGACGTGCAGCGTCGAGCACCGGAGTGCCGACGGGGAAATGCCCGCGCTTGCCGGACGGCATGAACAGGACCAGCGGGTCGGTGGAGTTGACCGGTGCATTCATCGTTGGGTTTCCACCTCTGATGACGTAACGCAGCCCGCCGATCGTTGCGAATACATCTGCGATGCCTGAATAACTATGCCAACTACCCCCGCCTGCGGCCGCCCTCGCGCCCGCGCCCGCGTGGGGCTGCGGCCGGATCACGGTTGAAGGCGATCCAGGCGCCGCCGCCGGTATCCTGGTTAAGCAGGAAGTTGGCGGCGCGGATCGCCTCCATCTCCTTGCCGGGACGCGGCTTGGTCGAGCCCAGGCCGAAGAGCTGCACGAAGGTCTCGTCGTCCATGTCCGGCGGAAGCACGATGCCGGCGGCTTCGACAGCGGCCTTCTTCTCGGCGATCTTGGTCGGCCCGACCGGCAGCGCGACCGGGTTCATGATCGCGCTGGTCATGCCGGCGGCATAGGCCATCGGCAGGAAGGCGTTGTTGATGCCGTGCCGGTTGGGCAGGCCGAAGGAGATGTTCGACGCGCCGCAGGTGGTGTTGACGCCGAGCTCCTCGCGCAGGCGGCGGACCAGCGTGAACACCTGGTGGCCGGCGGTCGCCATGGCGCCGATCGGCATCACCAGCGGGTCGACGACGATGTCATGCGCGGGGATGCCGAAATCGGCGGCGCGCTCGACGATCTTCTTCGCCACGGCGAAGCGGACGTCCGGGTCTTCCGAGATGCCGGTGTCGTCGTTGGAGATGGCGACGACAGCGACGTTGTACTTCTTGATCAGCGGCAGGACCTTTTCGAGCCGCTCTTCCTCCCCGGTCACCGAGTTCACCAGCGGACGGCCCTTGGCTGTCTGCAGGCCGGCTTCGAGCGCACCGGGAACCGACGAGTCAATGCAGAGCGGCGTATCGACAACCTCCTGCACGGTCTCGATCAGTTTCGGCATCAGGATGGGCTCGACAAAATTGTTGTCGGCGTAGCGCGGATCCTGCGCCATCATGTTGGAGAACACAGCGCCCGAATTGATGTCGAGCACGGTGGCGCCGGCTTCCGTCTGCGAGATGGCGTCCGTCTTGACGCGCGAGAAATCGCTGCGTTCCAGCTCCTCGTTCAGCACCTTGCGGCCGGTCGGATTGATGCGCTCGCCGATCACGCAAAAAGGCTGGTCGAAACCGATGACGATTTCTTTTGTCGCCGAAGCGACGATCGTGCGGGTCATTACGCTCTCCGTCGGGGATATAAAGACTTTGTTATATCGTTATCTGACAGCAATCAAGCGCGCTTAGTGCGCCGCCTTGACCATCTCGGTCTGCACCTCGGTAACGCCGCCGCGCTCGATGTTTTCGGCCGGGTCGTTCCAGCGCGCCTGCCGCACCCACGGGCGGCGACCCTTCAGCACGCCGCTCTCGTCGATGATCTCGGCGACATACTCTTCCTGGCGGTAGGCCATCACGTGGACGCCGGAGACACCTTTGATCTCCTTCACCTCGTTGATGATGTCGATGCAGATTCGCTTGCCCTCGGCCTTCTGGTCGGCCGCACCTTCCAGACGCTTGATGATGGCGTCGGGGATATGGATGCCGGGCACGTTCGAGCGGATCCACTTGGCGGTCTTGGCGGAGGCGAGGGGGCCGACGCCGACGAGCACGAAGACCTTCTCGGTGAAACCGAGGTCGCCCGCCTTGTCCATGAAGGTTTTGAACATCGGGACGTCGAAGCAGTACTGGCTCTGCACGAACTGCGCGCCGGCGGCGATCTTCTTGCCGAGATGAATGGGGCGGAAATCGTAGGGTGGCGCGAACGGGTTGATCGCCGCCCCGAGAAACACCTGCGGCGGGGTTGTCAGCTTGCGGCCGGAGAGGAATTTTCCGTTGTCTCGCATGATGCGCACGGTTTCGAGCAGCGACATGGAGTCGAGGTCGAAGACAGGCTTGGCGCCCGGCTGGTCGCCGGCCTGCACGCCGTCTCCGGTCAGGCAGAGGATGTTGGCGACGCCCATCGCCGCGGCGCCGAGCACGTCGCCCTGAATGGCGATGCGATTCTTGTCACGGCAGGCGATCTGCATGATCGGCGCGTAGCCCATGCGCGTCAGCAGAGCGCAGATGCCGACCGAAGACATGTGGCAGTTGGCGCCGGACGCGTCGACCGCGTTGATGCCGTCCACCCAGCCATCGAAGACCTTCGCGCGTTCGTAGACGTCTTCCGGGTTGGCGCTGTCTGGCGGATTCAATTCGGTCGTGACTGCGAATTCGCCGCGGCGCAGCACCCGCTCCAGCCGGCCGCGCGAGGAATGGCCGGGCAGCGCCTCCAGCGGGAGGTGGATGCCGGCCGGGTTCTCGTCCTGCTGTGCGACGCGCTCGCCGCTCATGCCGAGGCTCCGGCCTTGGCGGCCTCGCGCGCCGCTGCCGACTGGGCGGTGACGCGCAGCCAGGCTGACGTCTCGCGGATCGACTGGTCGACCGGCTTCTGTACGGCGAGGATCTTGTCGCCATGCGCCATGTTGCGCGAGCCTTCCCACGCCTTCACCCAGACGCACGGCATGTTCGGCTCCACCTCGCAATTGCCATTGGCGCGGACGCCGCCGCACGGGCCGTTGCGCAGCTGCTTGGGGCAGTTCATCGGGCACGACATGCCGGTCGAGGAGAGGATGCACTGGCCGCACATGCGGCAGTCGAACATGAAGCCCTTCACGCGCCTCTCGACGAACTTCACCGGACCTTCGACGCGCCCGTAGCCGAGCGCCCTCCAGATCGGGTGCAGCAGCAGGAACATGTCGGCGAAGCGCGCATAGAACCATTCGAGCCCGCGCGAATGGCGGATCGACCAGAGCCTGACCGAGTAGGAGCGCTGCACCCGCCGCTGCGGCGACACATCCGCCGGCTTGTAGTCGCTCTTCGGCGCCGTCTTCTTCACCTGCGCCGCCTGCGTGACCGTGCCGGTGGCGGTCGGCGGCAAAGCCTGCGGCTGGTCGCTGGCGGGTCCTTTTGCCGTGGTCGAAACCTGTGCGTCAGACATCTTCCTTGCCGCCTGCCTTGGCGAGCGCGACGAGGCGCTCGCGTGGGTACTGAGCTTCGATTTCCTTCATGGCCCTGTCGGCCTCGGCTTCGAGGTCGTCGCCGACCGGCACCGGATCGGCCTTGCGCCATTCTGCGAGGTAGGCGTCCGTCTCCGCCGCGCCGGAGCGCATCGCGGCCATGTCGATCGCCTCGGTGAAGGCGATCGGCAGTTCGCGCTTGGCGTTCTGCCGGCCTTTCTTGACGATGACCTGCGCGGGAATGTCACGCCAGTAGACAACGATCAGATCGGCCATTTTCGCCTCTTGGAACAGGGTTCGAGCATTGCAGGAGTTAGGAAAAGCCGGCTTGTTGCGGGACGACGCGCGGGCCTTCAAAAGCGACCTTAAGGCATGTCGCAAAAAGAAACGCTGTGCGGCTCACCAGACGCCGCGCGTCAGGCCCGTCCAGAAATAGCCCCAGAGCGTGGGATGATACCAGAGCGACGATGGCTCTGGCGCAACGGTAATACAGTCGCGGCCGGCCAGCACCTCGTCGACTGCGGCAACGCATGCCTCGCGGGAGAACGCCGCCTGGCGATAGGCATAGAGCGCGATGTTGTCGCCGGGGCGAGGCTGGCCGCGCGTCTGTCGAATGACCTCGCCCGTGTCGATACCCGCATCGACGCGATGCACGGTCGTGCCGAAATTGGAGCGGTCCCGCTTGGCCAGCGCCCAGTAGCCGCCATTCATGCCGCGATACTGCGGCGTGATACCGGCATGGTAGTTCAGCACCGGACAGCGGATACCGGCGAGCGTACCGGTGCTGAGCACGCGGCAACCGGCGAGGAAGACCAGGTCGGGCTGCAGGCGGTCCAGCGCGGCAAGGAACTCCGGCGCGTTGGCCGACGGCACTCTGACGATCTCCTGACCGGCGCGCGGCTCGGCCTGGAGCGCATTCTCGCGCACCACGCGTTCGACGCGCCGCGCGAACAGCTTCTTCTGCAGGCGAATGAGGAACATGGTGCCGAGCTGGCCGACGGCACTGACGTAACCCTGCCGGCGGATGCGCCTTCTGATCAGCGCCGATTTCGGCTCGCCCTCTTCCAGCACCACCGGGATTGGTCCGAACCGTTCGATCAGCGCATTGGCGATGATCCACGGGTGTGGTCCACCCGCGGTAACGAAGACGATTTTCTTCGCAGCGTCTCTCATTCGGGCAGTTCTAAGCGTTCAGGCTTGCCGTTTGGTTATCGCCGAGGAGTGCGCTGCGAGCGTCAGAAAACCCAGTTCCAGACGGCCTGTAGCGCCACGATCACCGCACCGATGACCAATGCCACGATGGCTGCGGACGCGATTGCCGCCGCGACACCCACTCCGAACAGGATGCCGTCGCGCTCCATCAGCGCCAGGCCGAGCAGCGCCGAGGCGATCGCTGGCGGTTGGTTGCCGAAGGGGATCGGCAGGATGATGAAGATTGCCATGATGGCGACGATCAGCCCGACGATGCGGTGGCCATGAATGCCAAAGGGCCAGCGGCGCGGCCTGATCCAGCGCTCCAGCCAGACCAGACGTGGCGCCGTCCAGCCGACGATCAGGCGGAAGGTGGAGAGTGGAATGGCGCGTTCGGTGAGCAGGCGCGGCAGCCAGGCGCGGTTGCCGCCCCACAGCATCTGAACCGCCACGATCAGCAGCGGCAGGCCGGTGACGGCGGTCGCGCCCGGCGGTAGCGGTATGACGTTGAGCAGCGAGAAGAGGATGACGAGCGCGGCGAGGCTGCGGTCGCCGAAGGCGTCGCGGATTGCGGCCACCGAAACCGGCCCGTCGGCATCGCGCGCCAGCTGCGCGAAAACCTCCGACAGGCGTGGAGGCTCCGAACCCTGCGCTTCGTCTTCGCCGTGACTGATAGTGCCCGTATCCATGCGCCTCCCATGCCGAGCCTTGCCGCGCCCAATGGCGTCAGTGCCGTGACGCCGGGGGCACGCGATTCATTGAAAGCTCCGCCTGGAGGTTTTCACCGCTTGAACTCCATGATGTCCAGCTTGGATTCGTAGTAGGGCGAAGGCAATTCGACGCGCCATTCGGCTTTCCCGGTGCGGAAGGCATAGCCGACCTGGTCGGTCTCCAGCCCGCTGCCGTAGGGTTTCGGCTTGTCGCCTTCGATGAAGAAGGAGCCGAGATAGATCAGCCGCTTGTCGCTTTCGTCGTAGAAGCGTCCCTTGGTGCGCTGCGAACCGGAGGTCTTTTCGAGCACCCAGCCCGACCCGTCATCCGTCACCTTGCACTTGAACCAGCCATAGACGATCAGCTTTGCAAATCCGCCAACCTTCAGGGTGCGGCATTTCCAGTCTCCGGTCATGTCGAAGCCCTGAAAGGGCTGCAATGGCTTGGCCAGCGCGGCGTCGAGCACCTTCACGTCGGCCGGCGGGCCTTCTTTGGCCTCTTTGATCGCCTCCTGCCGCACAGGCCCGTAGGTCTTCAGCCGCTCCTTGTCGGGCGGCGTCATGATCTTGTCGACGGTCCCGTCGGCGAATGCCGCCGGCGCGGCGGCGACGAGCAAGGCGAGGGCGGCGGTCGCGATGCGAAGGCTCAACGGCGAACTCCTTGATTGCGGCTGCAGACCGGGCGTTTGCAGCCGAATGACATCCATGCATAAGGCTTGCACGAAATCAGGGCATTTCCATGCGCATTCTTCTGACGGGTTCGTCGGGCTGGCTCGGACAGACGCTGGCGCCACTTCTGAGCAGCCTCGGACATTCGGTCACCGGGATCGACCCCAAACCGTCGGCGCACACGCAGATCGTCGCCAGCATCGCCGACCGCGACACCGTGCGCGGGGCTATTGCTGACAACCGCATCGAAGCGGTCATCCATGCGGGCGCTCTGCACAAGCCCGACATCGAGCGCCATCCGCGCCAGGCCTTCCTCGATGTGAATGTGCAGGGCACATTCAACCTGCTGGAGGAAGCGGTCGCGGCCGGCGTCTCGCGCTTCGTGTTCACCTCCACCACCTCGCTGATGATCTCCGAGAAGATCCGTGCCGGCCTTGCCGGTGGCGCCGCGAAGGCGGCGTGGCTGACCGAGGAGATGTCGCCGGAGCCGCGCAACATCTACGGCGTCACCAAGCTTGCCGCCGAGCACCTCTGCAGGCTGACGCACATCCTCCACGGGCTGCCGGTCATCGTGCTGCGCACAGCGCGCTTCTTCCCGGAGGAAGACGACATGGCGCATGCGATCGAACAGTCGGAGGAGAATACCAAGGCGAACGAATTCCTGTTCCGCCGCCTCACCGTCGAGGACGTCGCGCGTGCTCACGTCGCCGCGCTCGAGCAGGCCCCGGCAATCGGCTTCGACACGTTCATCGTCTGCGCCCCGACGCCGTTCTCGCCGCAGGATTGCGACCAGTTGATCGATAACGCGCCGACCGTCGTGGCGCGTTACTTCCCAGACTATCCGGCGCTCTATGCGAGGAAAGGCTGGACGATGTTCCAGTCCATTGACCGCGTCTATGACGCCTCAAAGATCCGCGAGCGGCTGGGCTTCGTGTGCAAGACCGACTTCGCGAGCGTTCTGGACGATCTCAGGCGGTCGTGATCCTGCCGCTCTACCGGCCCGCAGCATCGCTGAGTTCGGAGACCATAATCGTCCTGTGAGGCCTGGCCAGTTTTGGCTGGCGGCTTGTGATCGGCACCCTGACTCTGGCCCATCCTATTTGGTGCAGGTGCAACGCGGCGGAACCGGGGGGGTGCGTTATGCCCTGCCTGTCTCCCGGAGAGCCCTCATGCAGCGGTCGTTGGACGGGTGGGGCAGTGGCCTGCTCGGCGTCATCATCTTCAGCGGTTCGCTGCCGGCGACGCGCGTCGCGGTCGGCGGTTTCGCGCCGCTGTTCCTGACTTCGGCGCGGGCGCTGATCGCCGCGCTGCTCGCCACGGTACTGCTGCTGGCGCTGCGGCAGAAGCGTCCCGAGGGCGCCGATCTCGTCCCACTCATCGTCGTTGCGCTCGGCGTGGTCGTGGGCTTCCCGCTGCTCACCGCGCTGGCGCTGCAGCATGTGACCTCGGCGCATTCGATCGTCTTCATCGGCCTGCTGCCGCTGGCGACCGCCATCTTCGGCGTCATTCGCGGCGGGGAGCGGCCGCAGCCGGCGTTCTGGGTCTTCTCGATCGTCGGCGCGGCGCTCGTCGCCGGCTTCGCGCTCTTCAACAGCGGGCTCGGCTCGCTGCAGGGCGATTTGCTGATGATCGCGGCGATTGTGGTGTGCGGGCTCGGCTATGCCGAGGGTGCGCGGCTGTCGCGCCGGCTCGGTGGCTGGCAGGTGATCTCCTGGGCGCTGGTGCTTTCGGCGCCTGTCATGGCGGCGATTGCGCTCATGGCCCTGCCTGCGACGTGGAGCGGCATCGGCGCGCCGGCATGGCTGGGACTCGCTTACGTCTCCGTCTTCAGCATGCTGGTCGGCTTCGTCTTCTGGTACCGCGGACTGGCGCTGGGCGGCATCGCCGGCGTCGGCCAGCTGCAATTGCTGCAACCGTTTTTCGGACTGGCTCTCGCCGGGCTGCTGCTCAACGAGCCGGTCGCATGGTCGATGATCGCGGTGACGGGGCTGGTGGTGCTGTGCGTCGCCGGTGCGCGGCGCTTTGCCTGATCAGGCTGCTGTCTGGGGCAGGGCGGCCGCGGCATCGACCAGCGTCGGCGTCAGGTCGCCATAGCCGGTGAAGCGGTACTCGTAGTCGAGCCTCAGATAGTCCGCCGCCCACTTCGCCTTGCGCTGCAGTTCCGGGTCGTCGGTCTGCGCGAGGTAGACGATCTTGGTGTAGTTACCGAACACCATGTCGCGCAACTCGGGATGCCGGTCGAGCTTGAGCGGTTCGATAACGAACGCCTCGAACTGCCGGGTGATCAGGTCGGTGAGGTAGAACGCGGTGAACTCGTTGTCGGTGTTCGCCAGGAAGCCATCGGTCCCGCTGAAGAACGCATAGCAGTGCGGCCCGGCAATGCGCTCGATGCCTTCCTCGGCGCAGATCCTGTCCAGTTCACCCCTGGTGCCGCATTCGGCGTAGCCGACAAAGATCCTGCCGTAGCCGTCGGCACGCGCCTTGGCGATCTCCTCGCGCATCGCCGGGGCGATCTTTTCCGGATAGACGTGCCAGATGGCCGGCAAGCAGGTGAGGTCGAGATGGTCGAGCCCGTTTGCCTTCTTGATCGCCAGCACCTCGCGCGCGATGGCGCCACAGGCAATTACCAGCACGCGGTCGGCATAAGCACGCTCGCCCGACGAGACGAAGGTCTCGCGGTTCTGGTCATTCGTCGCGCCGCGCTTGCGTCGCATGGCTCAGGTTCAACTCCGCTCGCCGGCCCTGATGTGGGGGCCGAGGCATCGGCCCGCCAGTCGCGGTCCGGATCCGCGCCTCATGCGGCGCGGATGTTGTGCTTGCGCGTCATGAAGTCCTTGGCCGTCTCGACCGCCACGGCGGCGTCGCGGCAGTAGGCGTCGGCACCGACGGCCTTGCCGAATTCCTCGTTCAGCGGCGCGCCGCCGACGAGCACGACATAGTCGTCGCGGATGCCCTTCTCCTTCATCGTGTCGATGACGACCTTCATGTAGGGCATGGTGGTGGTGAGCAGCGCCGACATGCCGAGGATGTCGGGCTGATGTTCCTCGATCGCCGCGAGGTACTTCTCGACCGGATTGTTGATGCCGAGATCGATGACGTCGAAGCCGGCGCCCTCCATCATCATGCCGACGAGGTTCTTGCCGATGTCGTGGATGTCGCCCTTCACCGTGCCGATCACCAGCTTGCCCTGCTTCGGCGCGCCGGTGGCGGCGAGCAGCGGGCGCAGGATGAACATGCCGGCCTTCATGGCGTTTGCCGAGAGCAGCACTTCCGGCACGAACAGAATGCCGTCGCGGAAATCCTCGCCGACGATGCGCATGCCTTCGACGAGAGCCTCGGTGAGCACCCTGTACGGCGCCCAGCCACGCTCCAGAAGGATTCTGGTGCCTTCCTCGATCTCTTCCTTCAGTCCGTCATAGAGATCGTCGTGCATCTGCTGCACGAGTTCGTCGTCGGAGAGTTCGGAAAGGATGATGTCGTCGTCGGCCATCTGCTTAACTCCGGATGCGCGAAGCACCAGTTCATTCGGGCAATTCCTACCCCGGTCTTATGCCATGGCCATAGCCGGAATGCGACCTGCTACGGAAAGATCGCGACCGGGCGCCTTACCAGCAGACGCGCTCGCGCTTGCGCTCGTAGATGGGTTCGCCACGGGAATCGTAGCCGACGACGACAAGCCTGTCCTTCCAGGCGCATCTGTAGCTGTGCCCGGATTCGCCCTTCGGTCCGTCGGCCGAGCCGGCATGCGCGGCGGGGATTGTACCGCAGGCTGCCAAAGCGAGGGTGGCGAATGCGATCAGGTTGCGGTGGATTCATAGGACGTGACTCCGGTTCTGATGGCGCCGACCATCGCCGACGTGAATTAACACTTCCGGAAAAACTTCCGAACGTTTGCAAAGCCGGGTACAAGCGCCGGGCAGCGGCAGGCGTCCGTGTTTTCATTGCGACAGCCGGCGGCGCTGCCGGGCCGTTTCGGCAACCGCGCTTGGCTAGGATTCTGGCGACATGCGCCTGCGAGGGCGCGAGCCTTGTTTTCGGAGAAGTATCCCATGAGCGACGCCACGATTGCTGAAGGCGAGGCAGGCGGCGGCCGGCGCGGCCGGCGGGGCGACAGCGGCGGCGCCGCGGCGCGGCGCGCGGCGCGGGCCGGGGGCGGGCCCGGCATCCAGCTCACCTACATCAAGCGCAAGATCAACGTCTACGAGGTGCTGGACGAGGAAGGCCTGGCGCTGATCGAGAAGAACGCCGACACGGTTCTGGAGGAGGTCGGCATCGATTTCCGCGATGATGCCGAGGCGTTGGCCCTGTTCAAGGATGCGGGCGCAGACATCAAGGGCGAGCGCGTGCATTTCCCGCGCGGCCTGCCGCGCTCGCTGCTCAAGACCGCGCCGAAGACCTACACGCAGCATGCGCGCAATCCCGAGCGCAATGTCGAGATCGGCGGCAAGGGCACGGTGTTTGCGCCCGTCTACGGCCCGCCCTTCGTGCGCGACCTCGACGGCAACCGCCGCTACGCCACGATCGAGGATTTCCGCAATTTCGTGAAGCTCGCCTACATGGCGCCGTCGATCCACCATTCGGGTGGCACGGTGTGCGAGCCGGTCGACGTGCCGGTGAACAAGCGCCACCTCGACATGGTCTACGCGCACATCAAATATTCCGACAAGCCGTTCATGGGCTCCGTGACTGCGCCGGAGCGCGCCGAGGACACGGTGGCCATGGCCAAGATCCTCTTCGGCGACGATTTCGTCGAGAACAACACGGTCACCACCTCGCTCATCAACGCCAACTCGCCGATGGTCTTTGACGAGACCATGCTCGGGGCGCTGAAGGTCTATGCGCGCCACAACCAGGCCTGCATCGTGACGCCGTTCATTCTCGCCGGCGCCATGAGCCCGGTGACGGTCGCCGGCACGCTGACGCAGGTGCTGGCGGAGGTGCTCGCCGGCGCGTCGCTGACGCAGCTCATCCGGCCCGGCGCACCGGTGCTGTTCGGTACCTTCGCTTCGTCCATTTCGATGCAGTCGGGCGCCCCCACCTTCGGCACGCCGGAGCCGTCGCTCGTTTCCTACGGCGCGGCGCAGCTTGCCCGCCGTGTGGGCCTGCCGTTCCGCACCGGCGGCTCGCTCTGCGCCTCCAAGATCGCCGACGCGCAGGCCGCGTACGAAAGCGCCAACACGCTGAACTCGACGCTGCTTGCCGGCACCAATTTCGTGCTCCACTCGGCCGGCTGGCTCGAGGGCGGGCTGTCGTCCGGCTACGAGAAGTTCATGATGGACATCGACCAGCTCGGCATGGCGCAGAAGATGGCGGAGGGCGTCGACCTGTCCGAGAACGGCCAGGCGATGGACGCCATCCGCCAGGTCGGTCCGGGCAGCCACTATCTCGGCTGCGACCACACGCAGGCGAACTTCCAGACGGCGTTCTACCGCTCGTCCATCGCCGACAATAATTCCTACGAGCAGTGGCTGGCGGAAGGCGAGAAGAGCGCCGCTCAGCGCGCCAACGAACTCGCCCGCCGCTGGCTGGAGAGCTACGAGGCGCCGGCTCTGGACCAGGGCATCGATGACGGTCTGAAGGACTTCATCGCGAAGAAGAAGGAGTCGATGCCCGACGCCTTCACTTGAAGAGAGCCCGAAACAGGCCGGGCTAAAGTGGCCAACCTGATCCACAAGGAAGTCTGGCGGAGCGCATTCTCCGACCCGACCTCGGACGCTGGCGGCTAGGTCGCAGCGCGATCGGTTGTGCGCAGGCCGGGTGGACTAGGCCTCCGCACCGACGAACATCTCAAGCAGTCGCGCTGCATCCTCGCCGGTGAGGGCCTGCGGGTCATAGTGCAACGCCACGCGAGCCTCGTCGCCGTAGGTGAGGATCCCGAATGCAGCATGCGTCAGCGGCCGCAGCGGCGGCAGCAGCGCGCAGCTCTCCAACACCATGTTGCCGGCGCGCAGCCGCCCATCCGGGCCGAGCAGCGGACTGCCGGCGAACGGACGCACCAGATTGCTCAGCACCGCCGTGCTGAAGCAACGGGTCGGCGTACAGATCAGCCGCAGGCCATCGTCGAAACGGCCGCCGATCTCCACCGCGTTGTTGAAATGCACGGCCTCGTTGCCCTGCTTGATGCGCCGGGTTTCGGCTGCAATTCCCGAGATCAGCGCGTCGCGATCGAGGAGGTCGGCCGGCTCGCGGTCGAGAAACGCCATGCCGACGGCATTGGCCATCGACATCTCGACAAGGCGGTTGCCGCGCAGGTCCACGGGCATGAGAATGCGCAGGGGGTGTTCGCTGCCGCGTCCGCGCTGGAAGCGGTTGAGTGCGACGAACAGATTGCGCAGCAGGACGTCGTTGAGACTGGTGCCGTGCGCTGCAGCCTCGGCGCGCAGTTCCACGAGCCGGGCGGCGGTCAGTGTCGTCTGCAGGGAGGCGGGAAACGTCGCTTCCGTCTCGACTGGAGGCGTTCCGGGCGCGATCAGCGGCTCCGCCAGCCGGTTGAGGATGTTCAGCGCTTCGTCGACGGTTGCGGGGTGGCGCGGCATGCCTTTGGGGGCGAGCCGGTCATGCCGGTGCTGCAGCAGCTCCGGATCCAGCGCACGCGGCGGCACTTTGCCATCATAGATCGCCAGCACGTCCTCGAGGAAACGCAGCGCGCCGATCGCGTCGGATACCGAATGATGCACCTGCATCAGCAGCGTTGTCCGTTCGCCGTCCTCGCGCAGGAAAAAGCGCAGCCCCAGCTCATGCTTGATGTCGATGGAAGGCTTGCCGGCGGGATAGGCAGGGAAGGCGTCGCCGTGATCGTGCCAGATGATCAGCGGCGGAGCGGCAGTCGCCGGCTGCCAGCGCAGTTGCTCCGTCCTGGCGCGGCGGTGTCCGGCGATGACCGCGCGGGAAAGAGGGTGCCGCGTCTGTGCATGGGCCACCGCCTGAACGAAAGCGTTGCGCTCGAAGCGGCCCGTAAGACTTGCGCGGATGAAAAACGTCATCGGTGCGCCGACGCGGTCGTCGGCGTACATGTAGTGCTCGTACGGGGCCACCTGGGTCGGCAGTCCGGCGGGCATGTCTACTCCTCGGTGTTCTCAGGTCTTAGCATCGCATCGGCGGCGCGCTGGCAAGCGCAAACTTCCCGTCCGCGACGCTGTGGCGCCGCAGCCGCCGCGATGCGCAGGCGAACTTCATGCTAGCAAAAAGGCCCGAGCGGAGAGAGGCATTGGCTTCCGGCATCGACATCGACGGTATCGAATCCGCGCTCGCCAGCGACGGGCTGATCCTGCGCGGCGGGCTCAACTTCGCTGATCCAGAGGAGAGGGCGGACGGACCATCCGGCGCGCCTGCAGCGTCGGTGCTGCTGGTCGGGCAGGCCGGCGCCGGGCCGTGGCCGCACTTTCTGCGCTGGCGTGCCCGTCAGCCGCAGTCGCTTGCTGATCCACTTGACGCATGGTCACGCGAACGGATCGGCGCGGTGGCAGGGCGGTTCGGTGCGCGTGCAGTGTCGCCGTCCGACCGTCCGTTCATGCCGTTTCAGCAATGGGCGATGCGCGCCGAGGGTCTCAAGCCGTCGCCGCTCGGCATCCTCATGCACCCGCGCTACGGGCTGTGGCACGCCTATCGCGGGGCGCTGCTTTTTGACGTTCGTATTTCGATTCAAGCGCCTGTCGAAATGATTCACCTTTGCGATCTATGTGCCGGAAAACCCTGCATGAAATCCTGTCCGGTCGGCGCCTATTCGGATTCAGGATTCGCCTACAAGTCGTGTCTTCATCACGTGCGCTCGCCGGCTGGCGCTGCCTGTCGCGAACGCGGCTGCCTAGACCGAAACGCATGCCCGGAAGGTACCGACTATCGCTATACCGCCGACGCGCAGGCGTTCCACATGGCTGCCTTCGCTCGCTGACGTTCAATACCCGCCGATGATCGGCAGGATCTCGCCGGTTATGTAGCTCGAGCAGTGCGGCGAGGCGAGGAACACGTAGGCCGGCGCGATCTCCTCCGGCTGTGCCGGTCGCTTCATCGGCGTCTGGCTGCCGAACTTCGATACGTCCTCTGCCTCCTTTTCCGAGGGGTTCAGCGGCGTCCAGACCGGGCCCGGCGCTACCGCGTTCACGCGGATGCCCTTGCTGATCAGGTTGCCCGAGAGCGCCCGCGTGAAGGCATGGATGCCTCCCTTGGTCATGGAATAGTCGATCAGTTCCTTCGAGCCATCGATGCCGGTGATCGAGCCGGTGTTGATGATTGCGGAACCCGGGGCCATGTGCGGCACCGCCTCCTGCGCCATGTGGAAATAGCCGTAGAGGTTCGTTTTCAGCGTCGTATCGAAATGCTCTTCCGTCAGATCCTCGAATTTGGCCGAATGGACCTGGAAGGCGGCGTTGTTGACCAGCACATCAAGCCGGCCGAGCCGCTTGACCGTCGCTTCCACGGCCTTGCGACAGTACGTGCGTTTCGACACGTCGCCGGGGAGCAGGAGGCATTTGCGCCCTTCGGCCTCGACGGCCTCTTTCGTCGTCTCGGCGTCCCTGCGCTCGCTCAGATAGGAGATCGCGACATCGGCGCCTTCGCGCGCGAACAGCACCGCGACCGCTCTGCCTATGCCGGAATCGCCGCCCGTGATCAGCGCGACCTTGCCCTCCAGCTTGCGCGAGCCGATGTAGAAGGGCGCGTCGTAGAGAGGTGCCGGCTCGATCTTCCACTCCTCGCCCGGCTTCGGGTGATGTTGCATGGGGAAGGGCGGCTCGGGATATTTCCGGGCGCCGGCCTGCATCGCCTTCTTGGGCTTGCTCGCAGGTTTCGCCTGATCGTCGGCATCGACCTTCCGCTGGATGCGACGTTGCCTGCCGGCGGCCGCTTTTCCCGTTGCTTCAACTGCCATGATGGTCCTCGCGTCGTTGAAGGCCAAACGCGCGAGGGCTGGAAAGGTTTTCATCTCGTCGGCGGGGCACGGCTTGCCGGTTCAGGCGACTGACCTTTATTTCCGTCCTTCCTCTGGCGGAACGGATCTCCCCATGCGCAAGCGCGACATCAACATCAGGACCGAGGACGGGGTCTGCAAAGCTGGCCTGTTTACCGGGGTGGCCGCGCCGAAGGCAGGCGTGATCCTCTACATGGATGCGTTCGGGCCGCGCCGGGCACTCGACCAGATGGCGGAGCGGCTGGCCGGCGCAGCCTATGCGGTGCTGGTGCCGGACCTGTTCTACCGCCATGGCGCCTACGGACCGTATGACGCGAAGACGGCGTTCGCCAGTGACAGCACGGCCAAAGAGATCAAGGGCATGATGGCGGCGACCACGCAGGCGATGACGCAGGCCGACACTGCGCATTTCCTGAAGGTGTTCGACGACGATAGGCTGACCGGCATGGTCGGCACCACCGGCTACTGCATGGGCGGGCCGCGCGCGCTCAACGCGGCGGCCGCGCATCCCGGCCGTATCGCCGCGGCGGCCAGCTTTCATGGCGGCAATCTGGCCGGCGACGCCGCCGATACGCCGGCCTCCAACGCCGGCAGGATCAAGGCGCGCGTCTATGTCGGATCGGCGGGTGTCGACCGGAGTTTCCCGCCGGAGCAATCGGCGAAGCTGGCGCAGGCGCTGCGCGTCGCCGAAATCGACCATGTGATCGAGAATTACACTGGCGTGGAGCACGGCTGGTGCGTGCCCGACAATGGCGTCTACGATCACGCCGGCGCCGAGCGCCACTGGAAGCGGCTGCTCGAATTCTTCGCCGAAACGCTCGGCTGAGCGCCGGGATCAGCGGCCTTTCGGCATGGCCTGCTGGGGATCGGGTCGCAGCTTGGCGCTGCTGCCGCCGAACAGGCGAAGCTCGCCATCGTTCTGCGGCTTTTGCGGTGCGGCCTGCGTGATTTTCCCGCCGCCGATGAACTTGTTGTACACGAAGCCGCGCTTGCCGGCGTAGACGACCTCGCACCAGCCGTCGCAGGAAACCACACCGATCTCGGGGCCGCGCGGCACCACGCCGACGATCGCCGAACTGGCGTTGCGGCCGGCGCGCAGGCGAACGTCGGCGGAAACGATTGCCATGCGCGTCGGTGCGTCACCACTCACGGCAGCGGCGGTGGCCTTCTTCGCAGGCTTTGCCTCGTCGGGTTCGATCGCGGCCGTCTGGACCTCATCCTTCCCTTCCTCGCGCGCCAGCGCGGCGGCGGCGCGGTTGCCCGTCGGCACGGAGGGCGCGAGTGCCGCCAGCGCCGACCCAGCATCACTGCCTCCGTCGAACTGCAGCGTCGCGCCCGTCTCAGTGCGGGCCCAGCGCGGATCGTCGGTCACCAGCGCATCTTCGACCGCAGCGTCGGCGGTGCTGCGCATCGCAGCATCGGCCAGCGCCGGCCTCGCCGTCTTGGCATCGCCAGCCACGGCAGGTTCGGTGGCGGCTGCGGGTGTGTGCTGTGTGTCGGGCGCTGGGGCAACGGTCGCGTCGCTGACGGCAACCTTCACGGTGCGCACCTTCACCGTCTGGATCGTGGGCTCGCCGGCCTGGTCGGAATGGGCGCTGACGAGCAGCCCGCCGAAGGCCACGCCCACGACACCGACGGTGCAGGCGGCGATGATCGCGGCGGTGCGCTGCGGATTGCGGCGGCCGACGCGCGCTGTACGCACCGACGGCACGGCGTCAGCCGACGCCGCGTCGGACGCATACGAGATTCGAGGATTCGCCAAAACGATACTCTCCACGCGGAAATCTGTGGTCGAGCCCCCACCCGATACATGCCTTTTCGGGGCTCTCTGTGGCCATTCCGTGGCAAAGCGGGCGCGCCCGCAGCGCCTTCCACTGCTTGCCTTTCGCTCCGTTCTCGCGAAGGATGCCGGCAAATGACGCTCCGGCAACAGACGAAAACCCAGCCGGCGAGATTCGGGGAGCACAATTCAAATGGCGCAGAAGAACGCGCTCCATCCGATCCCGAAACCGCCGGGCAGCCCGATCGTCGGCAACATGCTGTCCTTCGACAGCTCGCAGCCGCTGCAGAGCCTGATGCAGATGACGCGCGAGCAGGGGCCGATCTTCTGGCTCGACATGATGGGCACGCCGCTCGTCGTCGTCTCCGGCGCCAGCCTGATGGACGAACTGTGCGACGAGACGCGCTTCGACAAGGCGGTGCGCGGCTCGCTGCGCCGCATCCGCGCCGCCGCCGGCGACGGGCTCTTCACCTCCGACACGCAGGAAGCCAACTGGTCGAAGGCGCACAACATCCTGCTGCCGACCTTCTCGCACCGCGCCATGGGTGCCTACCTGCCGCTGATGTACGACATCGGCGCGCAGCTCTGCATGAAGTGGGAGCGGCTCAACGCCGACGAGGACATCGACGTCGTGCACGACATGACGGCGCTGGCGCTCGACACGATCGGCGTCTGCGGCTTCGACTACCGCTTCAACTCGTTCTACCGCCGCGATTACCATCCCTTCATCGACGCGCTGACGCGCACGCTGGAGACCGCGATGGTGCAGCGCGGCCTGCCGTTCGAGAAGACGCTGCTGCGCCGCCGTCTCGGCCAGATGGGCGACGACATCGCCTTCATGTCGAAGCTGGTGGACGACATCGTCCGCGAGCGCCGGCGTGGCGGTGGCGATGCGGGGCAGAAGGACCTGCTCAACTTCATGCTCGCCGGCGTCGACAAGCAGACCGGCGAGAGTCTGTCGGACGAGAACATCCGCTACCAGATCATCACCTTCCTGATCGCCGGGCACGAGACGACGTCCGGCCTGATGTCGTTCACGCTGTACTTCCTGCTCAACCACCCGGACGTGCTGGCGCGCGCCTATGAGGAGGTCGACCGGGTGCTTGGCCGCGACATCGGCGTGCAGCCGACCTTTCAGCAGGTGAACCAGCTTACCTATCTGCAGCAGATCCTGAACGAGGCGCTGCGGCTCTGGCCCACCGCGCCGGCAATCGGGCTCTACCCCTACAAGGACGAGGTGATCGGCGGGCAGTACCGGCTGAAGAAGAACACCTTCGTCACGCTGCTGACCCTGATGCTCCATCGCGACAAGGCGGTCTGGGGACCCGAGCCGGAAAAGTTCAATCCGGAGAATTTTTCGCGCGAGGCGGAAGCCGCGAGGCCGCCGAACGCCTTCAAGCCTTGGGGCAATGGGCAGCGCGCCTGTATCGGCCGTCAATTCGCCATGCAGGAAGCCACGATGGTGCTCGGCATGATCCTGCAGCGCTTCCATCTGTTCGATCACCAGAAGTACCAGCTCAAGATCAAGGAATCGTTGTCGATCAAGCCCGACGGCTTCCACATGAAGGTGAAGCTCAGGCCTGACGTTACGCGCAGCAGCGTCGTGCCGGGCGCTGCGCTCGCCGCCAACCAGAACGCCGAGCCGGCGACGCAAGCGAAGCGGCCGAAACACGGCGCGAAGGCAACCGTCCTCTACGGCTCCAATCTCGGCACCACCGAGGAACTGGCGCGCACCATCGCGCAGTCGGCCGAGCTCAACGGTTTTGACACCACGCTCGCCGAGCTGGACGCCTATGCCGGGCGCGTACCGACCGATGGCGCCGTGATCATCGCCAGCGCCTCCTACAATGGCGCGCCTCCGGACAACGCCACGCGTTTCGTCCAGTGGCTGGACGAGGCGCAGCCGGGCGCGGCCACCGGCGTCAACTATCTCGTCTTTGGCTGCGGCAACCGCGACTGGGCCTCCACCTTCCAGGCGACGCCGCGCATGATCGACGAGCGCATGGAGGCGCTTGGCGCGCGCCGGCTGGTGCCGCGCGGCGAGGC
>JBFXFO010000003.1:19002-61107 GCA_050178915.1 Rhizobiaceae bacterium
ACCTACAAGGGCTCGTGCTCCAACCATCTGGCGCTGCGGCCCGAGGGCTCCACTATCCACGCCGCGATCCGCGAGACCAAGGCCGGCTTCCGCCTGCCGGACGACCCGGCCACGCCGATCGTCATGGTCGGGCCCGGCACCGGTCTCGCGCCGTTCCGCGCCTTCCTGCAGGAGCGCGAGCGGCTGAAGGCGGAGGGCAGGGCGCTGGGTCCGGCGCTGCTGTTCTTCGGCTGCCGCCATCCCGACCAGGATTTCCTTTACCGCACCGAGCTGGAAAAATTTGCCGCCGACGGCATCTGCGAACTGTTCGTCGCCTTCTCCCGCCTCGATGGAGAGAATACCTACGTGCAGGACCTGATCCGCAGGCAACGTGCGAAAATCTGGACGCTGCTGGAAGGCGGCGCGAAGGTGTTCGTGTGCGGCGACGGCAGCCGCATGGAGCCGGACGTGAAGCGCGAACTGACGCGGCTTTACGCCGAGGAAAAGGACGCCGACGCGCTTGCCGCCGACACCTGGATGGAGAAGCTTGCGGCCGACAACCGCTATGTGCTCGACGTGTGGGCCGGCGGGTAAGCGCGTCCACCTCGCCCTTGTGGAGGGGTGGCGCGCCGCGCAACAAGGCCCGCATTGCAATCCATGTTGCAGTGCACCATATATCGGATATCGAGAGTCGATCGGGGGTATGAAGGAACTGCGCCATGGAGCGCCACGGCATCATCCGCCAATTGCGTCCTTCGGAACTGCCCGAGTTCCGCGATCACCTCCTGCGCCTTGACGCGGAGTCGCGGTACGACCGTTTCAACGGCTTCATCGACGATGATTTCATCGTCGCCTATGCCGAACGCTGCTTCCATATCGGCACGACCGTGATCGGCTATATCGAGGATGATCGTGTGCTCGGCGCTGCCGAGCTGCATGAGCGCACCGACTTCGACGAACCAACGGGCGAGATCGGCTTTTCGGTGGAACGAGGACTGCAGCATGGCGGCATCGGCACGCAGCTCTTCCAGCGCCTCCTCCTGCATGCTCGCGGGCTGGGTTACACGCGGCTGCGTGTCACCACCCATCCGCAGAACGCTGCCATGCGCGCTCTGGCGCGCAAGTTCGCGACATCGCTCAGGTTCGAGTCCGGCGAGACGGTGGGCGTGATCGAGCTGGAAGGCGAGGCGGCCGACCGGGCGCTGCGCCGCGCGGCGCAGGCCGCGGCTGTCGATCCCGCATCGGCCTGAACGCAACGGGCCCCGCGGGCCCATGCTGCTTGAGCCAAAGAAAAAGGCCCGCTCGCGCGGGCCTTTGTCGTCACCGGTATCGATAACCGTAATCAGGCGGCCTTCTTGCCGAAGTCGTAGATCTTGCCGATCTCGGCCTGCACGGTCTTCGCGCCGTCGGTGACGACGGTGCGGACGTTCTCTGCGGCGCCACGCACGCGGTCATAGTTGGCGCGCGCGTTGTCGCGGACGAAATCGGCCTGGACCTGCATGGCCTCGCTCAGCGACTTGGAGCCGGCGACCTTCTCGACGGTCGACAGGGTGTGCTGGACGTTGGCCAGGGTCATGTCGAGCAGGCCGCGGGTGAAATTGGCGTAGCCGCCGACGAAAGCGGTGGCGATCTTCTCGGCGCCGCTGGTCATCTTGCCGGCGGTCTCATGCACCTTCTCGGCGCGCTCGGCGGCCGAAGAAGCGGTGCGGGTGACGAAGTCGCGGGCAGCGGCCGGAACCTCGACCTTGGAGGTCATGTTCTCGATCGTCTCGCGGACCTGCTCGAAATAGCCGGTCGCGGCAGACTTGGTCTTGGAAGCAGTGGTGTTGGTCTTGGCGGTCATTGTTCTCTCCATCCTCATCAGGGAGCCATGGTTTGCCCCGTTCGCTGAGACCCGGGGATGACAGGCATATAATGAATGTAATTGTGCAGTGCAACATGATTTTTGTGTGCGCTGCAAAATTTCGGGCAAGTCCATGAATTCCCGCTGATTTATTTCACCGTCCACACACGAGAATTCCACGCACTCCGCATAGGCAGGCCATAATCCGAAGCGCGAAGCGCTTGAAATCGGCGCGCATCGCCAGCAAATCGGTGGCAGGCTGAGGAGCCAGACATGGCCATTGCAGACACCATCGCTTCGCCGGACGCCGACAAGATCGCCGCGCTGCGCCGCACCAAGTTCGTCGCGACCGGCGCGCTGGTACTGTGCGTCGTTGTGTTCGTGGTCGCCAAGTGGTTCCAAGCAGTGCATCCGGTGCTCGGCTTCGTCGCCGCCTTCGCCGAGGCTGCCACCATCGGCGGCCTGGCCGACTGGTATGCGGTCGTGGCGCTGTTTCGCCGCCCGCTCGGCCTGCCCATTCCGCACACGGCGATCATTCCGGAAAACCAGACCCGCATCGCCGACAATCTCGGACGCTTCATCGAGGTCAATTTCCTCGCGCCGGAGCCTGTGGAGGAAAAACTCCAGGAGGTCGATTTCGCGGCGCTCGTCGCCGACTGGCTTTCCGATGCGGAACGGGCGGAAGGGCTTTCACACTTCGTCGGACGGCTGGTGCCGCAGACGCTCGGGGCCATCGAGCAGTCCGGCCTGCAGGGGTTCCTGAGCGCCCGCATGGTGGCGCAGGTGGAAAAGATCGAGATTGCGCCGCTGGCAGCCGGACTGCTGTCCGCTTTCACCGCCGACCGCCGACACCAGCGGCTGTTTGACGAGTTCACCAAGGTTGTCGGCCGCTTCCTTACCGACGAGGAGGCGCTTGCTGCGATGCGCGAGAAGATCCGTGAGGAACTGCCCTCGCTGTTCAAGGTGTTCCGCGCCGACGCTTATCTGCTGAAGAAGATCGTCGCCTCGGCCGGCTCGCTTCTGGAAGAGGTGCGCGAGGACCCGGACCATCCCGTCCGCGCGGAGTTCGACCGCTTCGTCGAAACCTTCGTGGAGAAGCTGAAGACGTCGCGTGACTACGCCCGCCGGGCTGAGGCGCTGAAGCGCGACTTCCTTGCGCGGCCCGAGCTTTCCGGCCTCATGCACGAGATGTGGAAGAGCTTCCGCACCTTCATCGAGCAGGATGCGGCGTCGGACGGCTCCATGATCCGGCAGCATCTGGCCGGCATGTTCGTCGAGGTCGGCCGCCATCTGGCGAGCGACCAAAAGATCCGTGCCGACATGAACCAGGGTTTCGTCGTCGCGCTTTCGTCCTTCGTCGAGAACCAGAAGAGCGGCGTGTCGAAGTTCATCTCCGACCAGGTCAAGCGCTGGGATCTCGGCCAGCTCACGCGGCTGATCGAGATCAACATCGGTCGCGACCTGCAGTACATCCGCTTCAACGGCATGCTGATCGGCGGCCTCGCGGGCCTGGCGCTGCACACGGTCGAGGTGCTGTTCCTCTAGCGGCCGAATTGACCAGCCGCGCCGATCTTCTATCTTCATCCGAGCATCTGGGAGGAAGCCATGGCAAAACAGCCGGAACCGCAGAACTTCATGGATATGTTCGCCAAGCTCGGCGAGGGCCTGCGCCTGCCGAACCTGGACATCGAGAAGATACTGTCGCACCACCGCAAGAACCTCGAGGCGCTGCAGAAGTCGGCTTCGGCGACGGCCTCCGGCGCATCGAACCTGATGGCGAAGCAGCGCGACGTGCTGCAGGATACGCTGCGCGAGATCACCGACATGGCGCAGGATTTCCGCGGCCCGGGCAACCCGCAGGATGCCATGGCCAAGCAGGTCGAGTTCGCGCGCAAGTCGTTCGAGGCGGCGGTGAAGAACGCCGGGGAGACCGCGGAGATCGTGCGCAAGTCTGGCGGCGAGTCCATCGAGGTGCTGCGCAATCGCATCAAGGAAGCCATGGACGAGGTGCGCGAGGCTTTCGAGAAGAAGAGCTGAGCGGTCGTCGCGCATGAGCGGCGACAGCATCCCGCCCGGCCGGCTGCGGCAGACGGAGATATACGTCACCGGCGCCGGCGGCCGGCGGCAACTGGTGCCGGTCGCTCCCGACGCGCTGGAGGCTGCGGCGGCGCGGACGATGTCGGTGGCGGCGGCGGCGTACGTGATTGGTGGTGCCGGGTCGGAAGCCTCGATGCGCGCCAACCGCGAAGCCTTCGAGAGGCGGCGCTTTGTCCCGCGTGTTCTGCGCGATGTGTCGAAGCGCGACCTTTCCGTGACGTTGTTCGGTCGCCGCCATCGTGCTCCGCTTTTGCTGGCACCGATCGGGGTGCTCGAACTGGCGCACCGGCAGGCTGACTTGGCGGTGGCGCGCGCCGCTGCCGCCGAGAAAATCGGCTACGTCTTCTCCAATCAGGCGTCGGTGAAGCTCGAAGACTGCGCCGCCGCGATGGGCGAGGCGCCGCGCTGGTTCCAGCTCTACTGGTCGAGCGACGACGACTTCGTGCGCTCCGTCGTCGAGCGGGCCGAAAAGGCGGGTTGCGAGGCGATCGTGGTGACGCTCGACACGACGCTGCTCGGCTGGCGGCCGCGCGATCTCGACCTCGCCTACCTGCCGTTTCTGCGTGGGCTCGGACTGGCTCAGTACCTCTCCGACCCGGTGTTTCGCTCCAAGATACCGGCATCGCCGCCGGACACGGGGTTCAAGCCTAAGGGTCCCGGGATCGTTGCCACGGCGCTCAGCCTGCACGCCAAGGGCAGGCAGTTCGGCCTGTCGATGAACCAGATGCGCGCAGCCGTTGCGCATTTCACCGCCACCTATTCGCGGCCGGACCTCAACTGGACGGACATTGCGCGGCTGCGCCAGATGACGACGCTGCCAATCCTGCTCAAGGGCGTGCGCCACGCGGACGACGCCAGGCTCGCGAAGGAGCATGGCGTCGATGGCATCGTCGTCTCCAACCATGGCGGCCGGCAGGTGGATGGGGAAGCCGGCACGCTGGATGTGCTGCCGGGCGTGGTTGCGGCGGCGGGCGGACTGCTGGTGCTGCTCGATTCAGGCGTTCGGTCGGGTGCGGATGTCGCCAAGGCGCTGGCGCTGGGGGCGACCGCGGTGCTGCTCGGGCGGCCTTATGTCTACGGACTGGCGCTCGCCGGCGAGGCAGGCGTGCGCGAAACCATCCGCAACGTGGTGGCAGAACTCGACCTGACGCTCGCGTTGTGCGGGCTGACGAGCGTCGGCGAACTGGGGCCGGAGTGTCTGGCGCCTAGCGTTTCGGATCCCTGAAGAAGACGCTGCGCCAGCCGCTGCGGTCGAACGGCTTCCACTCGCCCTCGGCCTGCGCCAGACGGTCAGCGATGGCGAAGACGGCGGCCGGGTGATGACCGAGGCCGCAATGGCTCGCCTCGACCTCGATGCTCTCCGTGTGCGGCAGGTCGTTCTCCATGCAGCTCTGCCAGGCGCAGATGCCATCCGTGCGGCTGTAGATCGCCGTCGTCGGCACCGGCGGCGACTCCGAAATGGCGCCACCCATGTGGTGTTCGCGGTCGTCGACCTTGTGACCCGAGGTGAATTCGTAGAGCTTCCAGGCGTTGGTGGCGCGCGGGTCGCCGTTGAAGGGGCTGCCGAGCGTGATCACGCCGCGCACCTTGTCGGGCAGCATCTTCGCCAACTGGCGGGCATAGATGCCGCCGAGGCTCCAGCCGACGAGGCTGACCTTGCGGCCGCTCTTCTCGTAGAGAGCTTCGACGCGGTCGATCATCTTGCGTTCGATGCCGGGCAGCGGGCCGTAATTGCGGCCGAGTTCCCAGCCATGCACGTCATAGCCCTTCGAGCGGAGAAAGCTGCGTAGCGCGATGGTGGAGCGGTCGCTGGTGATGAGGCCCGGCAGCACCAGCACGGAATGACCGTCGCCTCGCGCGGTCGCGGTCGAGAGCAGCGGCAGCGAAGCGAGGAAGCCGCCGAGTTCGGGCAGGGCGCGAAGCTCCAGCGCAAAAAGCAGCTTCGACGGGGCTTTCATCGGCTCGGCATGCGCGTTCATCGTGGCTCCTGACGTTGCGACCAGCGTAGCACCGCGCGCGAGCATAAGGTAGCGCGGCCAAGGATATGTAGGTGAGTCACGCCGGTTTCTCCAGCGCAGCCGACTTCAGCTCCGCCAGCGCCGGCGCCAGCAGGTCGGCGAGACGGTCGGCGTCGGGCACCGCCTTGCGGTCGGCGGTGATGCCGAAATTGAGCTTGTCCTGATAGCTCTGCACCGTGATGTTCAGCGCGATGCCGTGCACCGGGATCGATACCGGATACATGGCAAGGATCCTGGCGCCGGCGCAGAAAAGCGGGAAGGGCGGACCCATCACGTTGGAGATGGTGAGGTTGGTGGTCGACGGCATGACGTCTGCCAGCTTGCTTGCGCCGTAGAGCTGCGCCAGTCCAGGCAGCAGGATCGGGGCGCCGAGCACGCGATAGTCCTTCGGCGCGACGTCCTTCACCGTGCCGGCAAGCGCCTTGGAGTCGCCGGACTCCTTGCGGATCGCCGCCAGCCTTTCGAGCGGATCGGCAAGCTGCGTGGCGATGGGGCAGAGCATGCCGAACACCTGGTTGGAGGCGTCGGCGTCGCCGGGCGCGCGCAAGGAAATGGGCACGAAGGCGACGAGCGGCTTGTTGGGCAGCGCCTTGCGCCCGGAAAGGTAGTTGCGCAGCGCGCCGGCGCAGATGGCCATCACCACGTCGTTGATCTTGCTGCCGGTCGCCTTCGACACCGCCTTGGCGTCGGTGAGCGACACCTCGCGTGCTGCGAAGGAACGCTGGCTGGTCACCGTGACGTTGAAAGGCGTCTTCGGCGCCAGCACGTCCGGGAGGCCAGTGAGGCCGCTGGCACCTTCCTTCTTCGGCGTCAGCAAATCCGCGAGCGTGCCCAGCATTTGCGGCACGGCTTCCATGACCTTGAGGTGCTGGCGCGCCACTGCCTGCATGGCGTCGGCGATACCCAGTATGGCGCGCTCCTCGACGGTCGGTTTGCGCACCGGCTTCTTCGGTGCCGGCGGCTTCACCGGGCGCGGCTTTGGCGACATGTCGTAGAGCGCGGCGGCAATCGCCATGCCGGCGCCGCCATCGACGGCGGCGTGGTGCACCTTGGCGTAGATCGCGACATTGCCGTCCGACAGGCCATCGATGACCACGATCTGCCAGAGCGGACGTGAGCGGTCGAGTGCGACCGAGTGCAGGTCGCCGACCATCGCTTCCAGTTGCTCGAAGCTGCCCGGCGCGGGCAGCGTGACGTGGCGCAGATGGTGGTCGAAGTCGATGTCGTCCTCGTCGACCCACAGCGGATGATCGAGTTCAAAGACGGTGCGCGCGAGCTTCTTGGCGAAGATCGGCGCCAGATGCATGCGCGACAGGAAGAATTCGCGAAAATGCTCGAAGAAAGAGCCGGAGAAATCGGCCGGCGGCTCGAACAGGGTGAGCCCGGCGACATGCATCGGCGTTTCAGGCGTCTCCATGTAGAGGAACGCCGCGTCGATGCCGCTCAACTGCCTCATCCGTCCCTCCGCGGTGGGCCAGCGCGGGTCTGGCGCCCGCTCGGCCACGATCATTTGACGGATTCGCCGCTAAGGCAAGCCGGTGCGGAAAGCCCGTTCCTGCCGCAAGGTCATCGGGGCGCCTTTCTTCCCGCTTTTCATCGGCGGGAGGCGTGTCTAGATTGAAAGCAACTAAAACAAGAACTTCATCGGGAGGACTGCGATGGACCGTCCATGGTTCGGGCAATATCCGGCGGGCGTGCCGCGCGAGGTCGACGTCGGGCAATACCCGTCTGTCGTCGCGCTGATCGAGGAAAGCTTCAAGAAATACGCCAGCGACAAGGCGTATGTGCTGATGGACAAGGCGCTGACCTTCGGCGATCTTGACCGCCTGTCGCGCGACCTCGGTGCCTACTTGCAAGGGCTCGGCCTGCAGAAGGGCGACCGCGTCGCGATCATGATGCCGAACGTTCTGCAGTATCCGGTGGCAGTCGCCGCCGTGATGCGCGCCGGCTTCATCGTGGTGAATGTGAACCCGCTCTACACGCCGCGCGAACTGGAACACCAGCTCAAGGATTCCGGTTCGAAGGCGATCATCATCCTCGAGAATTTCGCGACGACACTGCAGCAGGTGATCGCCAAAACGCCGGTGAAGCACGTGATCGTCGCGGCGATCGGCGATCTGCTCGGCTTCCCGAAGGGCGCGATCGTCAACCTCGTGCTGCGGCGCGTGCGCAAGGCGGTGCCGGCCTGGTCGCTGCCCGGGCATGTGCGCTTCAACGCGGCGATCGCGGCCGGCCGCGGCACGCAGCTGACCAAGGTCGACATCAAGCCGGACGACGTCGCGGTGCTGCAGTACACCGGCGGCACGACCGGCGTGTCGAAGGGCGCGACCCTGCTGCACAAGACGATCATCGCCAATCTGCTGGCGTCGGAAGCGTGGATGCAGCCTGGCTTGAAGCGCAAGCCGACGGAAGGGCAGCTGACCTTCATCTGCGCGCTGCCGCTCTATCACGTCTTCGCCTTCATCACCTGCGCCCTGCTCGCCATGCGAACCGGCGGCGTCAACGTGCTGATCCCCAACCCGCGCGACATTCCCGGCACGGTGAAGGAGATCGCGAAGTACAGGTTCCATGTGTTCCCGGCGGTCAACACGCTGTTCAACGCGCTCGCCAACAATGCCGAGTTCGGCAAGCTCGACTTCTCGCAGCTGCGCATCGCCAACGGCGGCGGCATGGCGGTGCAGGAGGCGGTGGCGAAGAAGTGGCTGGCGGTGACTGGCTGCCCGATCGTCGAAGGCTACGGTCTGTCGGAGACCTCCTCCGGCATCACCTGCAACCCGACGGACAACGACTCGTTCACCGGCACCATCGGCCTGCCGATGCCCAATGTGGACATCCGTCTGCTGGACGATGACGGCAAGGACGTGCCCGCCGGAGAGCCCGGCGAGATCGCCATCAAGGGCCCGCAGGTGATGTCCGGCTACTGGCAGCGGCAGGACGAGACCGACAAGGTCATGACGCCGGACGGCTACTTCAAGTCGGGCGATGTCGGGATCATCGACGACAGGGGCTACATCAAGATCGTGGACCGCAAGAAGGACATGATCCTCGTGTCCGGCTTCAACGTCTATCCGAACGAGATCGAAGGCGTCGCGGCGATGCATCCAGGCGTGATGGAATGCGCCTGCGTCGGCGTTCCGGACAAGAATTCGGGCGAGGCGGTGATGATGTTCGTGGTGAAGAAGGACCCGAACCTCAGCAAGGAGGACCTCATCGCGTTCTGTACCGAACAGCTGACCGCCTACAAGAAGCCGCGTTACATCGAGTTCCGCAACGAACTGCCAAAGACCAATGTCGGCAAGATCCTGCGCCGCGAGCTGCGCGACCAGGCGCTGAAGGACATGGCGAAGCCGAAGGCGGCATGACGGACACTCAATCAGACCACACAAGGAAGGCCGCATGCCCAAACTGACATTCGACACCATGCCCGACCATGTCGGCGCCGAACTCGGCACCTCCAGCTGGGTGACCGTCGACCAGAAGATGATCGACCAGTTCGCGCAGACCACGGGCGACCACCAGTGGATCCATGTCGATGTCGAGCGGGCCAAACGCGAGAGCCCGTTCAGGGCGACGATCGCGCATGGTTACCTGACGCTCTCGCTGGTCGCCGCTATGTCCTACGAGATCGGCGCGGTGCCGGAAGGCGTGGCGGCTGCCTTCAACTACGGGCTCGACAAGGTGCGTTTCATCACGCCGGTGAAGGCCGGGGCAAAGGTCAGGATGACAACCACGCTTGTCTCCTTCGAGCAGAAAGCGCCGGGACAGTTCCTGATGAAGTGCGCCAACACGGTCGCGATCGAAGGCGAGGACAAGCCCGCGCTGGTCGCCGAAACGCTGGTGATGCTGATCCAGGCGCCGCCGCGCAAGGCCTGAGGAGAACGCTGATGGCGAAGCAGCCGAAGGAAAACCGCACGCTCGCCGACGAGATCGTCGACGACGCGGCCAAGAACACGCTGGCGCTCAACCCGCTGGTCGGGGTTCGCACCGAGGATCTGATGTCGGCGGCCGGCTCGGTCATGCGGGCGCTGGCGGGCCAGCCGCAGGCGATCGCGCAGCAGTGGGTGTCGTTCGCGACGGAGTTCGGCAAGATCGTCACCGGCCAGTCGGAGATCGCGGCCGATCCGAAGGACCGGCGGTTCGCCGATCCGGCGTGGAAGAATTCCGGGCTGCATAAGGGGCTCATGCAGTCCTACATGGCCTGGGGCAAGGCGGTAACCGATCTGGTCGAGAAGACTGACCTGCCCGAGAAGGACGCGGCGCGGGCGCGGCTCGTGACCTCGATTTTCATCGACACGATGGCGCCCTCGAACAATCCGCTCCTCAACCCGACCGCGGTGAAGACCTTCGTCGACTCCGGCGGCAAGAGCGCCGTCAACGGGCTGAAGAACTTCCTCGAGGACATGACCAAGAATGGCGGCCTGCCGTCCTCGGTGGATGCCTCGAAGTTCAAGGTGGGCGAGAACCTCGCCAACACGCCCGGCAACGTGGTGTTCCGCAACGAGGTGCTCGAACTCGTCCACTACACGGCGACGACGGAGAAGGTCTACCAGCGGCCGCTTTTCATCGTGCCGCCGCAGATCAACAAGTACTATTCCGTCGATCTCGCGCCGGAAAAGAGCATGATCAAATTCCTGCTCGCCCACGGCTTCCAGCCCTATTGCGTGTCATGGCGAAACCCGACGGCGGAGCACGCCGACTGGGGGCTCGACACCTACATCGAGGCGCTGGACGAGGCCTGCGACGCGGCACGGGAGATCACCGGCGCCGACACCGTCAACATCATGGGCTCGTGCTCGGGCGGCATCACGGTGTCGACCTACGTCGCCTGGCTGGCGGCGCAGAAGCTGAAGAAGATCAACGCCGTGCTGCTGGCAGTCTGCGTGCTCGACACGGAAGCGGAGAGCGACAGCGATTTCTCCGCGCTGGTGACGCCGGAATCGATCATGGCCGCCAAGCAGATGTCGAAGGCGCGCGGCGTGCTCGACGGGCAGGACATGGCAAAGATGTTCGCCTGGATGCGGCCGAACGATCTGATCTGGAACTACTGGGTCAACAACTACCTGCTCGGCAATGCGCCGCCGGCCTTCGATGTTCTGTACTGGAATGCCGACACAACGCGCCTGCCGGCGCGCCTGCATTCCGACTTCCTCGACCTGATCTTCACCAACCCGTTCATGAATGGCGGCAAGATGTCGATCGGTGGCGTGCCCATCGACATGAAGAAGGTGAAGCACGAGGCGTATGTGATCGGCGGCACGACAGACCACATCACGCCATGGAAGGCCGTCTACCAGACGGCGCGCATCTTCGGCGACAACACCACCTTCATCCTCTCCAATTCGGGGCACCTGCAGAGCCTGCTCAACCCGCCCGGCAATCCGAAGGCCTGGTATGTGAAGGGCAAGGTGAAGGAGACCGACGCGGAGAAATGGACTGCCTCGGCCGCGAAGCAGGAAGGCAGCTGGTGGCTCGACTGGGCGCAGTTCCTGAAGGAGCGCTCGGGCGACGAGGTCGATGCGCCCAAGAAGCCCGGCAGCGATACGCACAAGGCGCTAGGCAAGGCGCCGGGCACCTATGTGTTCGAGCCGTGAGGCGCTTCCCTCTCGGCCGGATTGCCGATGTCGGCTGAGGCCAGGCCTGCCGAAGCCGAAGGCCGGGCGAGAGGATATGATGACGGTGCGAATCAGACTGGGCGGCAAGGCATGACGACGAAGCGCAAGGCCAAGGCAACGGGCGCGATGGAAGTGCGGACCTACGAGGTCGATGGGCAGGAGCTGCGCACCGGCATCCGGCACGGCACGGCCAACCGCCCGCCGCTTCTGATGTTCAACGGCATCGGCGCCAATCTGGAACTGGCCGAGCCTTTCATGGACGCGCTGGACGATACGACCGCGATCATCTTCGACATTCCGGGCGTCGGCGGCTCGCCGGTGCCGGCCTTCCCCTACCGCCCCTCGACGCTGGCACGGCTGGCGAAGAACCTCGCCGGGCAGCTCGGGCACGACAGGCTCGACATTTCCGGCGTCTCCTGGGGCGGCGGCATGGCGCAGCAATTCGCCTACCAGTATCCCGGCGTGTGCCGGAAGCTGATCCTGTGCGCCACAACGTCGGGCATGACCATGCTGCCCGGCACGCCGAACGTGCTGGCCAAGATGGCAAGCCCTAAGCGCTACACCGATCCCGGCTACATGCGCTCGATCGCAGCCGAGATCTACGGCGGCGACTTCCGCACCGATCCGACGCTGATCAACCGCCATGCCGGCGCGATGAAGGGCGCGACCCGCTTCGGCTACATGCTGCAGCTCTTCGCCATGACCGGCTGGACCAGCCTGCCATGGCTCTGGCTGCTGCGGCAGCCAACCCTGATCATCGCCGGCACGGACGATCCGCTGGTGCCGGTCATCAACGCGCGCGTGCTGCACTCGATGATCTCCAACTCGCGGCTCGAACTGGTCGATGACGGACACATGTTCCTGATCACCAAGCCGAAGCTTTACGCCGCGATGATCGAGGATTTTCTGCGCGAGTAGTCAGGCCGCCGGTCCGATCGTCACATCGATCGTCCCGATGCCATCGATGCCGCCCGACAGCCTGTCGCCCGCAACCACCGCGCCGACGCCGGCCGGCGTGCCGGTGAAGATCAGGTCGCCGGCCTTAAGTTCCACCGACTGGCTGCAGAAGGCGACGATGTCGGGCGTGCGCCAGATCATCTCGCCGAGGTCGGCGTCCTGGCGCATGGCGTTATTGATGCTGAGCCAGATGCGGCCGGTTTCCGGATGGCCGATGTCGGCTGCGCGGGCCAGCGGTCCACAGGCCGCCGACTGGTCGAACGCCTTCGACCAGTCCCAGGGCCGGCGCATCGCCTTCGCGTCCTCCTGCAGGTCGCGGCGCGTGAAGTCGATGCCGACGCCATAGCCGTAGACGTGCGCAGCGGCCGCCTCGCGCGGGATGTTGCTGCCGTCCTTGCCGATCGCCACGACGAGTTCGATCTCGTGATGGTAGTTGGTCGTCAGCGGTGGGTAGGGGATCGTCGCGCCGCTGTCGACCGCGGCGTCGGCCGGCTTGGTGAAGAAGAAGGGCGGTTCGCGCTCGTCATTGCCCAGCTCGCGCACATGCGCGACGTAGTTGCGGCCGACACAGAAGATGCGGCGCACCGGAAAGCGGTCGGCCGTGCCCGCGACCGCCACGGACGCCTGCGCCGGCTGGGGGATGACGTAGCCGGTCATTTGCCGGACGGCGGGACGAGCTTGAAGTCGGGCAGGTCGCGGAGCGCCAGTTCCGGCCCGGCGGGCGAGTAGACAACGAAGAGCTGCATCGGTCCGTCACCAGTGTTGAGTGTCGAGTGGTAGCGGCTTTCCGGCACGTAGATGGTGCAACCGGGGCCAACCTTCTCGACGATGGGATTGCCGCTTTCGTCCTCGACCATCTGCTCGCCATTGCCGGAGATGACAAAGATGATCTCCTCGGCGCCCGGGTGGTTGTGGCGGGTATGGCCCTGGCCTTGGGCAAGATCGACCACGCCGCCGGAGAAGCGCTCGGCGCCGTTCACCTCAGGCGCGACGGTCAGCGCTAGTCGGCCCCAGTCGAAGGCGAAGGTAGTCACCTGCTTCGGATAGCGGAAGAATTTGTCCCTGCTCATTTCGCCTTCGCCTTTCTGGTGGAAGTCTTGGCAGGCGCCTTGCCGCCTGTCGAGAGCGCCTTGAAGCTCGCCGTCTGGTCGCGGATGGCGGCCTCGGCAGGCAGGCGTTCCATCGAGGATGCGCCGTAGAAGCCGTGCATGCCGTCGCAGCGCTCGAGAATGTACTTTGCATCGGCGGGCATGGAGATCTGCCCGCCATGGCAGAGCATGATCACGTCCTTGCGCACCGAGCGGGCGGCAGCGGAGATGGCGTCGATCTCGCGCACGCAATCGTCGAGCGATTTGGCGCTGGTGGCGCCGATCGACCCGCCGGTGGTGACGCCCATATGGGCAACGATGATGTCGGCGCCGGCCTTCGCCATCGCCTTCGCCTCGTCCGGGTTGAAGACGTAGGGCGTGGTGAGCAGGTCGAGCTTGCGGGCGGCAGCGATCATGTCGACCTCCAGCCCGAAGCCCATGCCGGTCTCCTCGAAGGACACGCGCATGTTGCCGTCGAACAGGCCGACGGTCGGGAAGTTCTGAACGCCGGAGAAGCCAAGCTCCTTCAGCTCGGCGAGGAAGCGCGGCATCAGGATGAACGGATCGGTGCCGTTGACGCCGGCGAGCACGGGCGTGTGCTTCACCACAGGCAGCACTTCGACCGCCATCTCCTTCACGATCTCGTTGGCATTGCCATAGGCGAGAAGCCCGGCGGCCGAGCCACGCCCGGCCATGCGGTAGCGGCCGGAATTGTAGATGATGATCAGGTCGATGCCGCCGGCTTCTTCGGACTTGGCCGAAAGGCCGGTGCCGGCGCCACCGCCTATGATGGGTGTGCCGGCTGCGATCAGCTTGCGGAACCTGGCCAGAATGGTCTTGCGTGGGATGGCGGGCATGAGTTCCTCAGCTCTTCGCGATTTCCTGGAAGGCGGTGACGGCGGCGGCACCGAAGGCCGGGTCGTTGATGTGGAGAGGCAGGCGCGTGACGCGGCGGCTGTCGGTCTGGACGATGCCGTTCTCCAGCGCCGCGAACAGCGCCGCATCGGCCTCCGGATCCCAGAAGGCGGCGCCCTCCATGTCGAGCGCGGACACGCCTTTCTCGGGGATCAGAAATCGCACCGGCCCTTCGCAGGCGTTCAGCTTGCTGGCGATCCAGGCGCCGATCTGCCGGCACTCGTCGGCGGTGGTGCGCATCAGCGTGACGTTTGGATTGTGGTGGTAGAGTTTGCGGCCGCGGAATTTCTCAGGCACGGTCGGCGGCGCCCAGAAATTGACCATGTCGAGCGCGCCGACGGACCCGACATAGGGTAGCCGGGTGCGGGCGATGGCGCCGAGCCGGTCCTGCGTTGCCGGCAGAACGCCGCCGAACAGCAGGTCGCAAACCTCGGTCGTGGTGATGTCGATCACGCCCTTCAGCATCTGGCTGTCGGCCAGTTTCTCCATCGCGCGGCCGCCGGTGCCAGTGGCATGGAAGGCGAGGCAGTCGTAGCGGTCGCGCAACTGCTCGGCGATCGTCATCACGCAGGGCGTGGTGACCCCGAACATGGTGAGGCCGATGGATGGTTTGCCGGACTGCGGTGGGGCGGGGGATTTCACCATGCCGGCAATCGCTTGCGCGGCATTGTGCAGGATGACGCGGCTCAGGCGATTCAGGCCCGCCATGTCGGTGACCGACGGCATCATGATGATGTCGGAGACGTCGACGTAGGGAGCGGTGTCGCCTGACGCCAAGGTCGAGACCATGATCTTCGGCGTGCCCAGCGGCAGGGCGCGCATGCCTGCGGCGACGATCGACGTGCCCCCACCACCGCCAATGCCGATGACGCCGGCGACGTCGGTGCGCCCGGCCATGAATGCAGCGAAGGCCTCGCCCATGGCTGCGACGGCCTTGCCGCGATCGTCGCCGCCGAGAACGCCTGCCGCGCCAAGGGGATGCGAGGCCGCGACCGTGGATGCGGCTATGCCGACCGGAATGGTCGGCGTGCGCGTTCCAACGTCCGTTATAACGTGGTCAATTCCGGTCCGGCCCATGACCTCGGAGAGGTAGAGGAGCTCCTCGCCCTTCGTGTCGGCAGTGCCGACGACATAGACCCGCATCCAGCCTCCCTCGGCGGCTTCTCTCAGAGCCGGTCCGTCTCCACCGCCCGACGGCATTGCTTTGTTTTGAGACGCGAGTATCATTACGAAATGGACGTCTCACGTCAAGAACAGGCGGTCGTCGAAAAGCCGGGGCGTGGTCCGCGCGCGCGGACCCGCCGGCTGATGCTGGAGACGGCGACGCGGCTGATGCAGACCGGGATCGTGCCGTCGGTGACCGACGTCGCCGAAGCCGCGGAAGTCTCGCGCGCCACCGCCTATCGCTATTTTCCGAGCCAGGCGGCCCTTGTGCACGCTGTCGTCGACGAGGCGCTCGGACCCATCCTCGACTGGTCGAGCGATGCGCCCGATGCACGCCAGCGGGTCGCCGATCTGATGAGCCGCTCGCTGCCGCGCATCGAGGAATTCGAGGCGACGTTCCGCTCGGCTCTCAAGCATGCGCTCGACCAGTGGATGCAGCGGCAGGCCGGCATCGAGACGGCGGAACCGCAATTCACGCGCGGCCATCGCATGGCGCTGCTCAGGCACGCGGTCGAGCCGCTGCAAGGCGAGATCGCACCTGCTTCCGCCGAGCGGCTGGCGATGGCGCTTTCGCTTGTCTTCGGCATCGAGTCCCTGGTCGTTCTGAAGGACATCTGGGGGCTGGACGGAGAAGAGGCGACGGATGTCGCACGCTGGGCCGCCGACATGATGGTGCGCGGGGCGATGGTGACGACGCGGAAGGAGTGAGCGGCTGATCTGGTAGGACCAATTTCAGGGCTGCCGAACGCGATTGCCGGATGGCGCGTGTGCGTTGCAAACGATTACAATCGTTTCGCACATGCGAATACAGCGCCTATGAAGTAACGGGAATGCTTGATTTTGTTTATGCCGATCGAGGTGCCAAGAAACGACTTGACCACCATCTGCGATTGGTAATACCAGATTGGGCAGACTGCATCGACGTTTCGACGGACCCGTGGAGGGGTCGGTCGTGGCGGAATGTCCGATCCTGGGGAGGAGACCATCAGGATGGACGCGAAACCTGCCTTGGCAGGGCTGTCGGGGCACCACCACGCGGTCGCGTCACCAGCGGCGGTCGAAGAGCAACGGGAGGAAGTCAAACATGCGCAAGACAGTAACCGGCCTCTTGGCCGGACTCGGGTTCACGCTTGCCTGCGGGACGTCGTCGTACGCGCAGGAACTGACAATTTTCTGGGCGGAGTGGGATCCGGCGAACTACCTGCAGGAACTCGTCAACCTGTATGAGGCAGAGACCGGCGTTAAGGTCACCGTCGAGACCACCCCGTGGTCGGATTTCCAGACCAAGGCTTTCGCCGAGTTCAACTCCAAGGGCAGCGCCTACGACATGGTCGTCGGCGACTCGCAGTGGATCGGCGCTGCTTCCGAAGCCGGTCACTATGTCGACCTGACCGACTTCTTCAACAAGCACAATCTCACCCAGGTCATGGCTCCGGCCACGGTCAAGTATTACGCCGAGTACCCGTCCAACTCGGGCAAATACTGGTCGATCCCGGCCGAGGGTGACGCCGTGGGCTGGTCCTATCGCAAGGACTGGTTCGAAGATCCGAAGGAAATGGAAGCCTTCAAGGCGAAGTACGGCTACGACCTCGGCGTGCCGAAGGACTGGAAGGCGCTGCGCGACATCGCCGAGTTCTTCCACCGGCCCGACGAGAAGCGCTACGGCATCGCCATCTACACCGACAACTCGTATGACGCGCTCGTGATGGGCGTCGAGAACGCCATCTTCTCGTTCGGCGGCGAACTCGGCGACTACGCCAAGTACAAGGTCGACGGGATCATCAACTCGGACAAGAACGTCGCGGCGCTCGAGGCCTACAAGGAGCTGTACAAGTTCACGCCTCCGGGCTGGGCCAAGACCTTCTTCGTCGAGAACAACCAGGCGATCACCGAGAACCTGGCGGCGATGAGCATGAACTACTTCGCCTTCTTCCCGGCTCTGGTGAACGAGGCGTCGAACCCGAACGCCAAGGGAACCGGCTTCTTCGCCAACCCTCCCGGCCCGAACGGCGACCAGTTCGCCGCGCTCGGCGGGCAGGGCATCTCGGTGGTCAGCTACTCCGAGAACCAGGAAGAGGCTATGAAGTTCCTGGAATGGTTCATCAAGGACGAGACCCAGAAGAAGTGGGCCGAGCTTGGTGGCTATACCGCCAGCGCCAAGGTGCTCGAGTCGCCGGAGTTCCAGAACGCCACGCCGTACAACAAGGCCTTCTACGAGACCATGTTCAAGGTGAAGGACTTCTGGGCGACGCCAGAGTATGCGGAGCTGCTGATTCAGATGAACCAGCGCATCTATCCGTTCATCACGGGCGACCAGGGCACGGCCAAGGAAGCGCTCGACGCGCTGGCCGCCGACTGGAACGCGACGTTCAAGAAGTACAACCGCCCGCAGGAATAGGCGGGACTGACACGGAGGGGGCGGGCGACCCCGCCCCCTCCGTTTTCATTTCAAACTCTCGAGGGGAGGAGCGGGCTTGGCCACCGCCGTCATGACCACGCTGGATCCGAAGTCGCGTGCCGCTTCCCGCGGAATGAGCGACCTCAGGATACGCAACCTCTTCATCATACCGACGATCCTGTTCCTGATCGTCTTCAACATCTTCCCGCTGATGTATTCGCTCGGATATTCGTTCACCGACTTCCGCGCTTCGGGCAACGCGCCGGCCAACTGGGTCGGGCTCGACAACTACCGCACGCTGCTCAACGACCCGGCGATCTGGAACAACTTCGTCGTCACCGCGAAGTATGTGATCGTGTCGGTGGTGGGGCAGGTGGTCGTCGGCTTCGGCGTCGCCATGCTGCTCAACCGCGCGATACCGTTCAAGGGATTGCTGACGACGCTGCTGCTGTTGCCGATGATGCTGTCGATGGCGGTTGTCGGCCTGTTCTGGAAGCTGCTCTACGACCCGTCCTTCGGCATCATCAACTACGCGCTCGGGCTGGGCACCTTCGAATGGCTGTCCGACAAGGACATGGCGCTCTACGCCGTGGCGCTGACCGACATCTGGATGTGGTCGCCCTTCGTGATGCTGCTGTCGCTGGCGGGCCTCTCCGCCGTGCCGAAGCACCTCTACGAGGCGGCGGCGATCGACCGCGCCGGCCCGTTCTACACGTTCTTCCGCATCACGCTGCCGCTGGTCGCGCCGATCCTGCTGATCGCGATCATCTTCCGCACCATGGAGGCGTTCAAGACGTTCGACCTCGCCTACATCCTGTCGGGCCAGCCGACGACGGAGGTGATCTCCATCCGGCTGTACAAGATGGCGTTCCAGGAGTGGCAGACAGGCATGTCCTGCGCCTTCGCCTACATCGTGCTGATCATGGTGCTGGCGATCACCAACATCTACGTGAAGTACCTGAACAAGGTGAAGGAGCGCTGAGATGGCGGCCGTCCGCACTCCCGCCGAACGCGTCCTGAACCGCACGGCGATCGTTGCCGTGCTGGTGATCACGCTGATCTTCCTGGCGCCGATCTACTGGATCGCCTCGACCGCGTTCAAGCCGCGCAATCTCGCCACGACGATCCCGCCGACGGTCGTCTTCACGCCCGAGGTTTCGCCCTTCGTGAAGCTGTTCCTGAAGCGCTCGCAGTTGCGCGAACAGCCGAGCCCGGAGGAATACGCGGCAGCTCCATGGTGGGAGCGGCTGGTGTTCGACGGCGGCGAAAAGGTGGTGCGCGACGGCAAGGGCAACGTGCAGCTCTCGGCCTATCCCGACCGCTTCGTGAACTCGCTGATCGTGGCGATCATATCGACGGTGCTGGCGGTCGGCATGGGGACGCTCACCGCCTACGGCTTCTCTCGCTTCAAGGTGAAAGGCGAGGCGGACCTGCTCTTCTTCATCCTGTCGACACGAATGCTGCCGCCGATCGTCGTCGCGATCCCGATGTACCTCATGTACGGCTGGATATTCGACAATCTCGGTATCAAGATGAACGACACCCATTGGGGTCTGATCATCCTCTACACCGCCTTCAACCTGTCGTTCTCGGTCTGGCTGATGAAGGGGTTCATCGACGAGATCCCGAAGGAATATGAAGAGGCGGCGCTGGTCGACGGCTACACGCGCATGCAGGCCTTCTTCAAGATCGTGCTGCCGGAGGCGGCGACGGGCATCGCGGCCACGGCGGTCTTCTGCTTCATCACGGCGTGGAACGAATACGCCTTCGCCCTGATCATGACGCGCCGCGAGGCCCAGACCGCGCCGCCCTTCATTCCATCCCAGGTCGGCTCCGGCCTGCCTGACTGGACCGTGATCGCGGCGGGCACGCTGCTGTTCCTGCTGCCGGTGGCGATCTTCACCTTCCTGCTCAGGAACCATCTCCTGCGCGGGATGTCGTTCGGAGCGATCCGCAAATGATCCGGAGTTCGACGCTTCAGCGCATCGCAGAAATCGTGATGGTGTTCGGCATCATCGCGCTTTGCCAGCCGTGGAGCTTCTTCCTGCACCGGTATGGCGTGACCATCATCCTGGTCGGCCTGCTGACCTTCATGTTCACCGGCTGGTTCGGTTCCAAGGACGAGCCGCCGGCTCCGGAAAAAAGAGAAGGTCACTGATGACCCAGATCGAGCTGCGTGGCCTGCAGAAGCATTTCGGTGCGGTGCACGTCATCAACAACGTCAATCTGAGCATTGCCGACAACGAGTTCATCGTGCTGCTCGGCCAGTCGGGCTGCGGCAAGACGACGACGCTGCGCGCCATTGCCGGGCTGGAGGAGATCGACGAGGGCGACATCCTCATCGACGGCAAGCCGGTGCAGAGCCTCAAGGCATCGGATCGCGACATCGCGATGGTGTTCCAGTCCTTCTCGCTCTACCCGCACATGACCGTCTACGAGAACATCGCCTTTCCGCTGCGCGCCACGCGCATGAGCAAGGGCGAGGTGGACAAGGCGGTGCGCGAGATAGCGCGCGTGCTGCGCATCACCGAACTTCTCAACCAGCGGCCGTCGGCGCTGTCCGGCGGCGACATGCAGCGCGTCGCCATCGGCCGGGCGCTGGTGCGCCGGCCGAAGGCGATGCTGATGGACGAGCCGATCGGCGCGCTCGACGCCAAGCTGCGCGAGGAAATGCGCGGCGAGATCAAGCGCCTGCACGTGAAGCAGGGCTCGACCACGATCTATGTGACGCACGACCAGATCGAGGCGATGAGCCTGGCCGACCGCATCGTCGTCATGCATGAGGGCATGCTGCAGCAGGTGGGCACGCCGACCGAGGTCTACGCCTATCCGACCAACACGTTTGTGGCGCGTTTCGTCGGTTCGCCGGTGATGAACATCGTCGACGCGAAGGTGACGGACGCCGGCGGCAACGCGCACGTCACGGTCAACGGTGCATCGGCCGGGTTTGTCTTCCCGCCGGAGCTGCTGGCCAAACTCAGCGACGCGGCAGATGGCGTGCAGCTCGGCGTGCGACCGGAGGGCGTGCTGGTGGAGCGCGAGGCGCGCGACGGCTACCTGCCGGTCGAGGCGCATATCATCGAGCCGCTCGGCTCCTACGACATCGTCGATCTGCAGGTGGGCAAGGAGATGCTGCGGGCGCGCACCCGCGCCGGCTACGTCACTGCGGCCGGCGCGCAGGTGTTCGTGCGCATCGATCCCAGCCAGGCGCATTTCTTCGACAAGACCAGCGGCAACTCGCTGGGCGTGAGGCTCTGATGGCCCATATCGAGCTCAGGAATGTCAGCAAGGTCTTCGGCCGCCACACGGCGCTGAAGAACCTCGACCTGGATATCGCCGACGGCGAGTTCTTCGTGCTGCTGGGCGAAACCGGCGCCGGCAAGACCACGACGCTGCGGCTGGTCGCGGGCCTCGACAAGCCGACCGAGGGGCAGGTGCTGATCGACGGCGTCGACGTCGCCGACTGGGGCGCGGCCGAGCGTGACGTGGCGCTGGTGCTGCAGCAGTACTCGCTCTATCCGCGCTACACGGTGCGACAGAACCTCGAATTCCCGCTCAAGTCGAAGATCCGGCGCGTGCCGGACGCGGAGATCGCCGAGCGCGTGGCGCGCGTCGCCAAGACGCTGCGCATCGAGCACCTGCTCGAGCGCAAGACGGACAGGCTGTCGGGCGGCGAGATGCAGCGCGTCTCGATCGGCCGCGCGATTGTCAGAAAGCCGCGCGTTTTCCTGATGGACGAACCGCTGTCGGCGCTCGACGCGAAGCTGCGCGAGGCGCTGCGCACCGAGCTGAAGAACATCCAGATGAATCTCGGCCAGACCTTCCTGTTTGTCACGCACGACCAGATCGAAGCAATGTCGATGGGCGACAAGGTCGGCGTGCTCAACCATGGCCGGCTGGTGCAGACCGGCACGCCGCACGAGATCTACTCCAACCCGCGCGATACCTTCGTCGCCGGCTTCGTCGGATCGCCGCCGATGAATCTGCTCAACGGCAAGCTTGTCGGAGGCCGTGCGGTGGTGTCGCCGATGGCGTTCGAACTGCCGCTCAACAGTGCGGTCGCGCCGGCCTCGGGCGCCGACGGCCGGCCGCTGGTGTTCGGCATCCGCCCGGAGGATGTCACGCTGGCGCCTGACGCGCCGGTCGAGGCGCGGGTGCATGACATCGAGAACCACGGCGTCGAGAAGATCGTGACGCTGCGCGTCGGCGAGACGACGCTGCGCGCCACCGTGCCGGCGCGCACAGAGCTGTCGCTGGAAGATTCCGTGCGGGTCGGCTGGAACGCCGAGAAGGTGGTGCTGTTCGAGGGCGGCACCGGGCTCAGCCTGCGCCACGCGAGCTAGTTGCCCGCCGCTTTGGATCGAAGGACTGCCGGTTGTCCCGGCAGTCCAAAGTCAGCCGCTCAGGCCTTCGCCCATTCCTTGAAGAGGTAGCCGCCGCGTGCGAGCGGGTCGGGCATCCTGATGCGGTGACCGCTGGCGGCGGCGGCGCGGTACGGCCAGCGCGGGTCGGCGAGGATGGCGCGCGCCAGCGCCACCATGTCGGCGCGGCCTTCTGCGATGATCGCCTCGGCTTGCGCAGGGCGGTCGATCATGCCGACGGCGCGAACGGGCACTCCGGCGCCCTTCTTCACCGCCTCGGCGAGGTGAACCTGATAGCCGGGGCCGAGCGGGAACTTGGCGAGCGGCGAGTTGCCACCCGACGAGCAGCAGATGTAGCTGGCGCCCGCGTCCTTCAGCGCCCGCGCAACCTCGACACCGTCGTCCGGCGTGATGCCGCCATCGACCCAGTCGGTGACCGAAATGCGTGCGCCGAACATCAGCTTGGGCACTGCGCCGGTGATTGCTTTCGCGATCTCGACGGGCAGGCGCATGCGGTTCTCGAACGAGCCGCCCCAGCGGTCCGTGCGACGGTTGGAGAGCGGCGAGATGAACTGGTTCAGCAGATAGCCATGCGCCGCATGCAGCTCGATGAAGTCGAAGCCGACGCGCTCGGCGCGGTGCGCCGCCTTGACGAAATGGCCGATCAGCGCGTGGATTTCGTCTTCCGTCAGCGCGCGCGGCGTGTGCCAGCCATCATCGAAGGGCAGCGCCGAGGCCGAGACGGTCTCCCACGGGTCTTCGTGCGGCTGCAGCGGCCCGCCGCCTTCCCACGGGCGCTGGTTCGATGCCTTGCGGCCGGCATGCGCCAGTTGCACGCCGAACTTCGTGCCCGGCACCGCAACCGCCTTGGCGGCATCGAGCGCGCGCTTCGCGGCCGCTTCATTGTGGTCCGAGTACAGGCCGAGGCAGCCATGCGAGATGCGGCCGCGCCGCTCGACATCGGTCATCTCCATGGTGACCATGCCGGCGCCGGACATGGCGTATCCCATCCATTGCTGCAGGTGCCAGTCGGTGGCCGAGCCGTCGTCGGCGGCGTACTGGCACATCGGCGCGATGGCGATGCGGTTGGGGATTGCGAGCCCGCCGATTTCGATCGGGGAGAAGAGATGGTCGGTCATGATGAGACAGGTTCCTGGGAGGGAGGGCGCCACAATAACCGGCCCGCGCGGCTGCGCAACCACACCTGCGTGCCGTCAGCGGACCGCATGATTGGTGAGAGCACGGGAATGCCGACGAGACTATCCGTGCCGCGGAGGCCAAGCGTGTCGCGCGCCAACGGGGACCTTAGTTGAGACGCGCTGGCTCGTCGTCGTTGAAGTTGTCGAAGATGCCTTCAAAGAGCGGCGCGACCTCGACAAAAACGTCGATCAGGCGCGGGTCGAAATGCGTTCCGCGATCGGCGACGATCGCGCGGACCGCCTCGCTGTGCGACATGGCCTGTTTGTAGACCCGTTCGGACACCAGCGCATCGTAGACGTCGGCGATGGCCATCAGGCGGCCGGAGAGGGGGATGTCCTCGCCCTTCAGTCCGCGCGGGTAGCCGCTGCCGTCCCACCTCTCGTGATGTGTATGGGCGATCTCCTGCGCCACCTGGAAGAAGGGCGTGTAGGTTCCGAGATGTCGCTCGGCGTTTGCGATGGCGCTGCGGCCGAGTTCAGCGTGGCCTTTCATGACCTCATACTCGGCGTCGTCGAGCTTGGACGGTTTGAGCAGGATGCGGTCGGGAATGCCGACCTTGCCGATGTCATGCAGCGGCGCTGCCTTGAACAGCAGATCGATCATCGTGGCATCGAGCGTGTCCCGGAACAGGCCGCGGTCGCGTGAGGCCTGAGCCAGCACACGCACATAGTGCTGCGTGCGCTTCAGATGGTTGCCGGTGTCGTTGTCGCGGGTCTCTGCGAGCGACGCCATGGCGAGGATGATCGCCTCGCGCGCGCGCACGGCCTCTTCCTTGGCGGCTACGAGAGAGCTGAAAAGCGCCACGTTGATCATCGCGACCGCGGCAACATTGGCGATGCGCTGCATCAGCGCGATCTCGTCATCCGTCGGCCGGCGCTTGCGCGCCCAGTAGCAACCGATCGCCGCGACGGGGTCTTCCTGCTGTACCGGTACCATCATCAGGCTATTGACGAAGGTCGGGCGGTAGGCGTCGTGCGGGATGCGGTCGTCGAGATAGATGTCCTCGATGATGACGACCTGCCGGTTGATCATGGCCCAACCCGAGATGCAGGTCTGCATAGGGAAGCGCTGACCCTTCCAGAGCGGGCTGATCGCGTCCTCGTCGGCGTAGTGGCACATGCCGTTGTCGCGGAAGACGAAGGTGACGCCGTCGGCGCCGATCATCGGGCGAACGTGCTTGCGCACCACGGCCAGGATTTCGTCGGTACCGCGTGCCATCGAGAGCTGAAGGGTCAGCTCTTCCATCGTCGGCACGGGCATTTCCTTCCGCAGTGCGGCCGATTGAGTCATTGCCACCCACTTTCCCGAATCATTCCATGCCGGAACATATTTTAGAAAGTGTAGCAAATGGTTTCACAAGTGCCTGACGGAATGATTTCCCGCGGCAGCCACGACAAGACTGGAGAGCTAGACGTTGGGCGTCCAGGCGTTGCTGCGACCGCGCCCGTTGATCACGGCTAATCCGGGAAGCGCGCGCGATAGCGCGGCAGCACATCAGGGTTGCGCAGGTTCACCGGCAGGTCGTTGGCAAGCACGCGCAGCGCTTCCGATGCAGCGCCCGTACCCATGCGCATCATGGACTCTTCGGTGATGCCGGCCATGTGCGGCGTGATGATCACATTGGCGAACCCGAAATAGGGGTGGTCGGGCGGCAGCGGCTGCGCAGCAAAAACGTCGAGCGCCGCGCCGCCGATGTGGCCGTCGCCCAGCGCTTCGATCAGCGCCTCGTCGTCGATGACGGGGCCGCGCGAAACGTTGACGATCAGGCTGCCCGGCCGCATGGCGCGGATGCGCGCGCGGTTGATCAATCCGCGCGTCTCGGGCGTGAGCGGGCAGCAGAGCACCAGCACGTCCGCTTCCGCGACCAGCCTGTCGATCTCGAGATAGCCCACGCCCGGGGGGATGGAGTCACGGCGGCGGCTGTTGGCGACCACGTCGAGGCCAAAGCCCTTGCGGGCGATGCGGGCGACCTCCAGCCCGACGGCGCCCATGCCGACGATGCCGACGATGCGGCCAGTCAGCTCGTGCGTCGCTTCCGCATGCGCACGGCCGGCCAGCCAGCCGCGCGAGCGCAGGTCGCCATCGACCAGGCGGAAGCGGCGCAGCAGCGCCATGGTGACGAACAGCACGTGTTCGGCCACCGATCGCGCATTGACGGCCGGGACATTGGCGACCAGCACGCCGGCGGCGGTTGCCGCCTCGACAGGGATCATGTCGAGCCCGGCGCCATGGCGGATGGCGGCGCGCAGGCGCGGCGCACCGGCGAAAAGGGCAGGGGGCAGATTGGCCCGCACGATGACGATGTCGGCGTCGCGTGCTTCACGCGCCAGCGTGTCGGCGTCGAGCGCCGAAGCGACAACGAGGTCGCCCGCGTCGGCAAGCATTGCGGTTGCGCGCGGGTGCAGCGCATGGGTGGAGAAGATTTTTGCGCGGCCGACCATGCCACGTGCTCAGGCATGCCGGAGGGATGCGGTTGCCGCCTCCCCCGTCTCGATCAGGCCCTTCCAGTAACTTTGCGCGCCTTGCAGGTGCGCGCTCATCAGGGCCTGCGCGAGGTTGCCGTCGCGGCGCAGCAGCGCGTCGAAGATCTGGAGGTGGTCGGCATGCGAACGGCGGCCGCGCTCGGGATCGCCGAAATAGATCGGCAGGCGGCTTTCGCCCATCACGTAGTAGACGCTGCAGACCTGGTGGAAGATGGCGTTCTTGGTGGCGCGCACGATCTCAAGGTGAAAATCCTTGTCCTCCTTGTGCAGGGGCTCGCCATTGGCGACCTTTTCCTCGGACGCGGCGAGGATCTCGCGCAGGCGATCGTAGTTCTCCTCGGTGGCGCGCGAGCAGGCGAGTTCAGCGGCCTTGATCTCGTGGATCTTGCGCAACTCAACCATCTCGTAGATGCGCACCGGGTCGAGCGGCAGGCCGGCCTTGGCGAACAGTGCCAGCGCCTCCACACTTGCCTGCCGGGTGGTAAGGTAGATGCCGGACTTGGCGCGGCGCTCGACGATGCGCATGGCTTCGAGGATGGCCAGCGCCTCGCGGATCTGGCCGCGGCTGACCCCGAAATGCTCGGCCAGTTCGCGCTCGGACGGCGTGCGGCCGGTTTCCTTGTCGGAATATGAGAAGAGGCGCGACGCGAGCTCCGCGAGGAGGTTCTTCTCGGTCATCGACTATGCACCCACCGCGTGCGCCTTCAGGAACGAATCGGACACAGTAAAGCCGAGGCCGGGCGCTTCTGGAATAGCGATCATGCCGTCCTTCGCCTCGATGGTCTCCTCGACCAGATCGTGGATCATCGGGTTGGCGCCAAGCGAATATTCGATGATGAAGCTGGATGGCGCGGCGGCACACAGATGCAGGCCGGCGAAGAAGCACGGCGCGCCGGCCCACAGATGCGGGGCGAAGCGCAGATTGAAGGCGCTGGCGAGGCTGGCGATCTTCATTGCCTCGCTGATGCCGCCGCAGAAGGCGGGGTCGGGCTGGAAGATGTCGCAGGCCTTCAGCATCGCCAGATCGCGGAAGGCAAAACGCGTCGCCTCGCTCTCGCCGGTGGCGACGGGAATGTTCGTCGCCGCGCGCAGCTCGGCCATGCCAGGCTTGTCGTCGGCGATCACCGGTTCCTCGAACCAGGCGACGTCGCAGTCGGCGACCATGTGGGCGAAGCGTTTTGCGTCGGCGACGGTGTAGGTGCCGTGGGCATCGACCATGATCTCGACGCCGGGGCCGAGCGCCTTCCTGGCAGCGCGGACACGCGCGGCGGAGACGTGCGGTGCGCCGTCCATGGCACCGACGCGCATCTTTACCGATCTGAAGCCGCCCCTCTCGATGTAGGACTGCAGCTGTTCGCCGATCCTGTCTTCTGCCGCCCAGCCGCCCGATGCATAGGCGGGAAGCCGGTCGGCCTTGCGGCCGCCGAGCAGGCGCCAGACCGGCTGGTTGAGCGACTTGCCGAGGATGTCCCAGAGCGCGATGTCGACGGCGCTGATGGCAGCAACGGTGATGCCGCGGCGCGAGAGGCCGGGCATGGCGTGGCCGCCCGCGGCCGCCTTGGCGTGGCGCACGTCGTTGTAGAGCATCTCCCAGATCGGGCCGATGTCGCGCGGATCGCGCCCGACCAGCGCCGGCGCGATCTCTTGGTTGAGCATATGCACAAGCGCGCCATAGCTGCCGGCGCTGCCGGCGGCGTTCTTGCCTTCGCCCCAGCCGACGACGCCGTCATCGGTCTCGATGCGGAGGATCGCGGCGTCGAACGTCGCGATCTGCCCGAAATCACTCTTGTGCTGGTGCGCTGTCTCGATGGGTATGCTGACCCACCAGGCGTGCACGTGCTTGATACGCATTGTTTTCCCCAGCCCTCCGCCGGACAGCGGAGGGGACGTTTCTCAAAAGGCTGCCTGACCGGCCACTCAGGCCGGCATCTTCTTGCCGATGAGCGGCAGGATCGTTTCAGCCGTGATGCGCATCTGGTCGGTGTAGAATTTTTCCGTCAGCACGCTCGAGCCATGGTCCTGGATGAACTTCAGCTGCTCGGGCGAGATATCGACGGGGTTCTTCTCGACCATCTCCGGGTAGCGGTTGGCCGGGGTGCGATCGACCGGGGCGACGAACTCGTTGGTGATCGCGCCATCGTAGCCGATCTCCTTCAGCAGGCCGATGATCTTCGGCCAGTCGATCGTGCCGAGGCCGGCGGCGAAGCGGTTGTTGTCGGCGACGTGGAAGTCGAACAGGCGCTTGCCGGCCTTCCTGATCGCCTCGGCGACGTCGAACTCTTCCATGTGGATGTGATAGGCGTCTAGGCAGACGCCGCACTCGGGGCTGACCGCGTCGGCCAGCGCCATCGCCTGCTCGCCGCGGTTGAAGAGGTAGGTCTCAAAGCGGTTCAGCGGTTCGACGGCGATGCGCACGCCGACCTTCTTGGCGTGGGTGAAGCACTCGCGGGTGGCGTCGACGACCCACTTCCACTCTTCCTCGGGGGAGGCGTCCGGCACGACCTTGCCGACGGTCGCCGGCACCAGCGTGATGATCTCGCCTTCGAGCTCGCTCACCATGGTCAGCACGTCCTTGACGTACTGCACGGAGCGCTCGCGCTGGCCCTGGTCCTTGGCGGCGAGGTTGCGCTCGCCCAGCATCAGCGTCACCGAACCCCAGCAGCGAATGCCGTGTTCCTTCAGCAGCGCGCGGGTTTCCTTTGCCTTGTACTGCTCGGGCTCGCCCGAAATCTCGATCGACTCGTAGCCGAATTTCTTGATGCGCTTGAGGGTTACCTCCAGCGGCTCGGCGCGCATCCAGTTGTGCGTCGAAAGATGCATGATTGTCCCTTCCCGTAACCGGCTTCGTTCGGCCTCCGGCAAAGCGTGCGGCCGTCTCCTCCTAATCACCGGCCAGCCCGATTTTGCGTGAACTGGTTCGACCAATTAGGCTCCTCCGGCGTTCTATCGCATTTCCAGAGGGGTCGCAAGGCGAGCACACGCTGCGCGCGCATGACATACCAAAGCGCTGAATTCATGGAGGAAATGTAATCGGCGCCGCGTGGCTGGCCGGTGTATGGTGCGGAATGGCTGGCTTGACCGACTATGCCGATTTGGTAATACCAGACGAGGAGCAACCATTCCGGTGCGGATGGAACCGGAGATGGAGACGCACCAGCAGCCTGGCCGGAGCTGTGACGTCTTCGATCTTGGTGGGTTGCAGCAACGGGGACTTCTGTGGATTGATCCAGAAACGCATGTGACGGCGCAGCCTCGAGCGCAGCGTCCGTGCGGCAAGCGAGGGAGGTGCGTGCATGCCTACAACGATGAAGGGGCCGGGGATATTCCTCGCGCAGTTCGCGGGCGACGCCGCCCCGTTCAACAGCCTGCCGGCGATTACCAAATGGGCGGCCGACCTCGGCTACAAGGGCGTCCAGATCCCGACGTGGGACGGGCGGATGTTCGATCTCAAGAAGGCGGCGAGTTCCAAGACCTACTGCGACGAGGTGAAAGGCATCTGCGCCGACGCCGGCGTCGAGATCACCGAGCTGTCGACGCACCTGCAGGGCCAGCTCGTCGCCGTCCATCCTGCCTATGACAGCCAGTTCGACGGCTTTGCGCCGGCGAGCGTGCACAACAATCCCAAGGCGCGGCAGAAATGGGCGGTCGAGCAGATGAAGCTTGGCGCCAAGGCGTCGCGCAATCTTGGACTCGACGCGTCCGTCTCGTTCTCGGGCGCGCTGGCGTTTCCGTATCTGTATCCGTGGCCGCAGCGGCCGGCCGGCCTGATCGAGGAGGCGTTCGCCGAACTCGGCAAGCGGTGGAAGCCGATCCTCGACGTCTACGAAGACAACGGCGTCGATGTCGGCTACGAGATCCATCCCGGCGAGGACGTGTTCGACGGCGCCACTTTCGAGTTGTTCCTCGACGCGGTCGGCGGACACAAGCGCTGCCAGATCAACTACGATCCTTCGCACTTCCTGCTGCAGCAGCTCGACTACCTCGCCTTCATCGACATCTATCACGAGCGCATCTGCGCCTTCCACGTGAAGGATGCCGAGTTCAATCCGACCGGGCGGCAGGGCGTCTACTCCGGCTATCAGGGCTGGGTCGGCCGTGCCGGGCGCTTCCGGTCGCTCGGCGACGGGCAGGTCGATTTCGGCGGCATCTTCTCGAAGCTGACGCAGTACGGCTACGACAGCTGGGCGGTGCTCGAGTGGGAGTGCTGCCTGAAGCATCCCGAGGATGGCGCCGCCGAGGGCGCGCCCTTCATCCAGCACCATCTCATCCGCGTGACCGAACGTGCATTCGACGATTTCGCCGGCGCCAAGCCGGACCGAGCGGCGCTGCGCAAGGTGATGGGAATCTAGGAGGCAGCCGGCCGCCGGCAGTAAGACTGCGTTCTTATTGCCGGCCGCCAGCGGCGCGCAACGAAGGAGCGTTTCATGGTCAGTGGCAGGCAGGTCGAATCCGGCAACGGCCCGATCCGTTACGGGATGGTCGGTGGCGGGCAGGGCGCCTTCATCGGCGCGGTCCACCGCATTGCGGCGCGGCTCGACGGAGAGTTCCAGCTCGTCGCCGGTGCGCTGTCGTCGGATCCAGCGCGGGCAAAGGCCTCAGCCGCCGATCTCGGGCTCGATCCCGAGCGCAGCTACGGCTCGTTCGCGGACATGGCAAAGGCGGAAGCGCGGCGAGCCGACGGCATCGAGGCCGTGGCCATCGTGACGCCGAACCACATGCACTATCCGGCGGCGAAAGCGTTCCTCGACGTCGGCATCCCGGTGATCTGCGACAAACCGCTGACCTCGACGCTGGCCGACGCGCGCAAGCTCTGTGCGCTCGTTGAGAAGAGCGGGCAGCTCTTCGTACTGACGCACAACTACACCGGCTATCCGATGGTCCGTCAGGCGCGCGAGATGGTTCAGCAGGGCCTGCTGGGCGAATTGCGGGTGGTGCAGGCCGAGTACCCGCAGGACTGGCTGACCAACGACATCGAATCGTCTGGCCAGAAGCAGGCGGCGTGGCGCACCGACCCCAAGCAGTCGGGTGCCGGCGGTTCGACCGGCGACATCGGCACGCATGCATACAATCTGCTGCGCTTCGTCACGCAGCTGGAAGTCGATCAGCTGGCCGCTGACCTCGATCATTTCGTGCCCGGCCGGCGGCTCGACGACAACGCGCACATCATGCTGCGTTTCAAGCCGGTGCAGGCGAAGGGCAATATCGGCCATGCCGCGAAGGGCATGGTGTGGGCGAGCCAGGTAGCGCCGGGCAACGAGAACGGACTGAAGCTTCGCGTCTACGGCACCAAGGGCGGGATCGAGTGGACGCAGGCCGATCCGAACTATCTCTGGTACACGCCGTTCGGTGAGCCGAAACGGCTGATCACCCGGGCGGGGGCGGGTGCGAGCCCGGCCGCGGCGCGCGTCAGCCGCGTGCCGTCCGGCCATCCGGAAGGTTACCTGGAAGGCTTTGCGACGATCTACGCGGAGGCTGCACGCGCCATCCGCGCGATGCGCAAGCGCGGCGGCAAGGTGCCGGCGGATGTGCTCTATCCGACCGTGTATGACGGTCTGGATGGGGTGAAGTTCGTCGACGCCTGCGTGCGCTCGTCGGCGAAAAACGGCGCGTGGGTGAAGCTCTAGGCAGCACACAGCACGCCGCGCAGGTGGCAGTGACAGCCCGCGATCAGGTCAGTGGACGCTCGAAGTAGCGCACGGATTTCGCGCCCCCGTGGATCGTCGCCTGCCCGACCTCGCGAAAGCCGAGCGCGGCATGGAAGGCGTCCGAAGCCGGGTTCGGCGGCTCGGAATTGACCTCGCACACCACGACCGTGTGTCCGGCCTTTGTCGCCTGCGCGAACATGTCCTCGTACAGCGTTCGTGCCAGACCCCGGCCACGTGCGCGGGGAGCGACGGCAATGCGGTCGACATAGGCGAAGCGCGGATATCGCTCGCGGAACCAGACGAAATTGGGACTGTCGTAGTCGGCACCTTCATCGAAGGCGATCATGAAGGCGTCGGCCGGTCCGATGATGCGTGCATGGAAGCTCTCGCGCAGCAGGTGCGAGAGACGCGTCGCGTCGAGCAGCGACAGCTCTGCCGCATGCTCATTGTTCAGCGCCAGCACCGCCGGTTCGTCGCCGGCATCGATGAAGCGTGCGGCGGTCATGTCCGTGCGTTGCCCGACAGTACCTGCGCCGCACCGCGTACCCCGGCGCGGAACGCGTCGTCGAAACTGATGCCGCTCTCTTCCCAGCTGTAGTCCTTGCCGTCGGCGTAAAGCCGCCAGCTGACGAGCCATCCCATCGCGCGGTCGCTCCAGATCAGCGTACCGGCGAGCACGCGGTCGCCGCCGAGCAGGCCGGCGCGAGCATCGAGCGCGGCGGAATCGAATTTCGCCAGCACATCCGAGCCGATGCCGATTTCCGCGATTGCGTCGCCGGAGGGCAAGGCAACCGGCAGCGCGTACTTGTCAGCGGCGGCGGCAAGCGAGTCGCGCATGTAGAAGCCCTGTTCGGCGTCGCTCGAGAGGACGAAGTCGAGCTTCGCGCTCTTCACGCCAAGCACGACGGCGAGATGCGGGCGGTTGGCGAGCCACGGCCGGCTGCCGAGCGTGCGCAGCGCCGCATCGATCTTCGCGGGATCGAAATTGACGGTCAGGTCGTGCGGCCTGTCGTAGGTGCCCTGTTCGTCGTGGATCGGAATGCCTTCCAGCCGGTCGCGATAGGTGAATGAAGCGGCGTAGTCACCGGCGCTGGCGAGCACCTCGTCGGCGGCGCCGGAGGTGATGAGGGAGTAGTCGCCCGAGACGCGCACGATGACGTCTTCGAGCGCGAGCCTGAAACCAAGCGGACGGTTTTCCTCGGCTGTGCCGGTGACGATGGCGACGGCGGTGTAGAGCTTGTCGGGAGCATCGGCGGCTCGCGCCTGGCTGGCGAGAAGCAGCGCCAGTGCCAGCAGGAGCTTAAGCACGGCGTTCATGTCTTCGCCGCCGCGATCGTGGCACTGACCGCTGCTGGGTCGGTGACGGTGATGCGGTATTCGCGGTCGAGTTCCGTGCCGCCCATGCCGACGTCCGGGTTGCGGAAGCGCATGCCGCTGGGCAGGTCTTTCAACGCGGCGAAATGCATCTCGCGCAGCCCGGTGCGGTCGCGGATGCCGGCGATGTTGGCGGCGTCGAGCCCGCCGCATCCGAGAATGACGATGCGTTCGCCAGCCTGACGAACGAGCGCGGCGAGCAGGTCGGCGCCTTGCTCCGCAGTGTCGCGCTGGCCGCTGGTGAGCACACGGCCGACCTTGCAGCGGACGAGCGCTTCCAGCGCCTCGACTGGGTTGCGGGTCATGTCGAAGGCGCGATGGCAGGTGACGGCGAGCGGGCCGGCGCGCTGCGTCAGCTCGTGCATGCGCTCCTCGTCCATTGCGCCGTCCGCGGTGAGGCATCCGAAAACGACCCCGGCGACGCCCAGCTCTCGCAGCGCGTCCACATCGGCGAGCATGGAAGCGTATTCGGCCGGCGAATAGAGGAAATCGCCGCCACGCGGCCGCACCATGACGTGGAACGGAACGGTCGCCATGGCGAGCGCGGCGCGGACCGTGCCAACGCTTGGCGTCAGGCCGCCTTCGAGCAGGCTGGCGCAAAGCTCGACGCGGTCGGCGCCTGCCGACTGCGCCGCAATCAGCCCCTCGATGCCTTCGACACAGATTTCGATCAGGGGGACGCCAGTGTGCATGGCGCAGACATCTAGCACCGTGAGCGACCGGCAGGTAGGCGCTTAGGCGCCGGGCACGCGGTCCAAGCCCCGACGTCCAAACCGGTCAGTGGACGGCAGCGTACATGATCGTCTGCTCGTTCGCCGTGCGGCGGTCCATCTCCTCGACGATCTTGCCCTGGCGGGCAACGAGAATGCGATCGGAGAGTGTGAGGATCTCCGGCAGGTAGGACGAGATAACCACGACGGCGAGACCGGAATCGGCCAGCTGGTTGATGAAGGAATGGATCTCGACGATGGCGCCGACATCGACACCGCGCGTTGGCTCGTCGAAGATCACGAGGCGTGGGCGTTGCACCAGCGCCTTGGCGATGACGACCTTCTGCTGGTTGCCGCCGGAAAGCTCGATCACCTTGGCGTTGGGGTCGATGGCGCGGATGTTGAGGTTCCTGCGCCATTCCTCGGCGAGACCGCGCGCCTCCGTCATCGACACGATCTGGAAGCCGCCATAGGGCTGGCCGCCGATCCTGCCCATGTAGATGTTCTCGGCGATCGACATCGTCTCGAAGAAGCCTTCGGCCTTGCGCTCCTCGGTCACGTAGACGACGCCGTCGCGCACCGCCGGCGCTGGCACGCGGTAGCGCACCGGTTCGTCGTCAAGCTTCACTTCGCCGCCATGGAAGAAGTCGCGCTTCAGCACGCCGGAGACGACCTTCATCGTCTCGGTGCGGCCGGAGCCGACCAGCCCGAACATGCCGGTGACCTGTCCGGCGTAGATGGAGAAGGAGGTGTTGCGCACCATCGAGCCCATCGACAGGTTCTCGACCGACAGCACCTTGCGGCCGCGTTTGCGCGGCGCACCGCCGCGCGCTGCGTCGCCGTAGATTTCGTCGGTCAGGCTGCGGCCAACCATGGCCTGCACGATCTTCTGCCGGTCGAAGGCGCTGGCTGCGTCCGACGCGACCAGCCGGCCGTCGCGCAGGATGGTGATGTGGTCGGCGATCTGCAGCGCTTCTTCCAGCGCATGGCTGATGAAGATGATGGAAACGCCTTCCGCTTTCAGCTTGCGGATCAGCTTGAAGAAATAGCTCTTCTCTTCCGGCGTCAGCGTGGCGGTAGGCTCGTCGAAGATGATGACCCGCGCCTTGTGATGCACGGCGCGCGCGATCTCGACCATCTGCTTCTGCGCGGCGCCGAGCGAGGCGACGATGGCCGAAGGATCGACGTGGAAGTTCAGCGACTGGAGGAACTGCTGTGCGGCGATGTAGATGCCGCGCAGGCGATTCAGCAGCTTCTCGTTGCCGAGATAGATGTTCTGCGCCACCGACATCGAAGGGACCAGGCTATTTTCCTGGTACACCATGGCAATGCCCCTGTTCAGGGCTTCGGCAGGTGTCGCGAGCTGCGCCGGCTGGCCGTCGATCAGCAACTCGCCGGCGCTGAGCGGATAGACGCCGGCGATGACCTTGGTCAGCGTCGACTTGCCGGCGCCGTTCTCGCCCAGCACCGCGTGGATCTCGCCCTGGCGCAGCGTGAAATCGACATCTGCGAAGGCGGCGATGCCGCGAAAGTCCTTGGTCGCCTTGCGCAGTTCCACGATCGGGGTCATGCCGCGTCTCCGTCGGCCAGCACGTCGTCGGGCTCGGCAAGGTCGAGATGCTCGATGCCAAGGATTTCGCCGCGGCCTTTCGAGGCGACCAGCAGGCGGCCGTCTGCCTCGGCGAGCGAGGTCACGCCATGGCGGACGCCGGAGGCGCGGCTGTGCAGGCTCCACGCTGGCTGGCACTGGGCGTCGAGGCGGATGACGAGGCCGTAGGAGCGTGTCGGCGCCCAGGGCTTGTGGACGCCGAGGCGGATGACGCCGCCGGCCTGCAGCGGCTCCTTGAAACTCTTGCCGCTCGACAGCGAGGGAGCGATCCAGAAGTCCGGCGGCACCTCGGCGATCATGTGACGGCGATAGCGCTCCTCGCGCAGGACGAACTCCTGCAGCTGGCTGCGCACGCTGAAACAGGCGAGCCAGTAGCCTTCACCGGAACAGGGAGCGAGCCGGCCAGGATAGGCGGGCAGATTGCCCAGGACTTCCGTCACGCTGCCGGCCATGTCGAGGCGCACGATCCGGTGCCGCCACGCTTCGGAGACGAGGAGCGCGTCCTTCGCTGCGCGATCAAGGCAGAGCCCGGATGGCCATGCGAGGCGATCGGCAATCGTCTGGGTAGAGCGCTTCGTCAGATCGATGATGACGACGCTGCCGGTGCTGCCGCGGTGCAGCAGGTCGTGCCGCCATTCCGACGCCTTGAAGCAGGCCGAGCCGTTGGCGACGGCGAGCCGGTCCTCGTCGAGGAAGACGGCGTCGGTCGGACAACTGATCTCGCCGAAGACCGCTCCGTCATGCCTGCCGCCTCTGATGCGGATGCCGCCGCCGTCGAGGCCGATCGCCAGCGCGCCCGATCTGGAGGCGGCGAGGCATGAGATCGGCGTTTCCGTCTGGAGGACAGCGGTAGAGGAGCTATCGGCGTCAAGCGAGAGTAGCTGATTGCCACTGGTGCAGAAGCGATGGCCGGCGGCAGCGACGAGATTGTCGGCGTCATCGATCAGCGCCACCGATGCCGCGCGCTCCAGCCTGTCGTTCGGCTTGAGCGCGCCATCCATCACCGGGACGGTGATGGACTGATCGCCGCGCCCGCCAACGAGCCGGTCCATGCCTTTGCGCAGGACGGAGAGCACGCTCATGCCTTGGCTCCCCAGTAGGCTTGCTGCGAGGTCCATGCCGGGTCGGCGCCGGGCAGCGGCAGGCGGCCGATGCGGTCATTGTAGAGGCCGCCGAGGTAGAGGTGGCCCTTGTGTTCGCGCATCGAGGTGACCATCGGGTGGTTGGTGCCGCCGAGATCCCACAACGCCTCGAGCACCCTGCCGTCGCCCCCGAATTTCAGCACGCAGCCGCTGTTGATGTTGGGGAACAGCCATTCATCGCGCGCGACACGCTTGGCCATGCGCTTGCGCATCGATGGCATGCGCAGCGCGAGGTCGAGGGCAGGGGAGCGCATGCCGACCAGCGCCACCCAGAAATTGCCGTCGGAGGCGCGGTTGATGTTGTCGGGATAGCCCGGCAGGTCGGCGACGACGACTTCGCACGTGCCCTTCTTCGGGCCGTCGAACCAGTAGCGGTTGATGCGGCATCCCCAGGTCTCGGCGAACAGGAATGACTGGCCGTCACCGCTCATGCAGACGCCGTTCGGGAATTGCAGGTTGCGCAGGATGGTGCGCGTCGTGCCGTCTTTCGGGTTGAAGCAGATGAGCCGCCCGTTGCCCCGGCTTTCCAGCGCATCATACGGCCATTCGTGCATGTCGTAGCGAATGGTCGCTTCGGAGAAGAAGATGCGGCCGTCGGGCGCAATGTCGAGATCGTCTGCGAGCTTGAGGCGGGAATCGTCGATGATCGACAGCACCGTCCGGTTGGTTTCGTCGGTGAGTTTCTCGACCTTGCGGTCGGGCGTCACCCGATAGAGGCCCATGCCGCCGACGCAGACGTTCAGATTGTCGTCGCGGTCGAAGGCCATGCCGAGCGGATGGCCGCCAATGTGGGCGAAGATCTCCCAGCGTGTGTGGTCGGGCGCGAGGAAACGCACGATGTCGCCATGCCGGTTGGGACAGTAGAGGTTGTCGTCGCGGTCGAAGATGACGTCTTCCGGCCCTTCGATCTCGCCCTTGCCGATGAGGCTCACGCCCTTCAGCCGATCATTGAGGGCGTAAGGGCTGTCGGTGCCGGCGTCGGTTTCGGGCGCCGGCGGCAGCTTGAAGTAGGCCGGTGAGACGTAGACCTTGTTGAGGATCTTGTGGCGGTTCTTCAGCCAGCGCACGTCGAGCGCCACGACCGCCAGCAGTACGATGCCGAGGATGGTGGAACTGATGCCGCCGCTGACACCGATGCGCACCATGCCATCGGTGAGGATCAGGATGACGATGGCGCCGAGAACCGACTTCACCACCGAGCCGCGGCCGCCGCCGAGGCTGTTGCCGCCCAGCACGGCGGCGGTGAGCGCCGCGATCTCGAGCCCCATGCCCGTATCGGAGCCGGCGCTGGAGAGGCGCGCCGCGAAGAACACGCCTGCGATGGAGGCGAGCAGGCTGGAGCAGACATAGGTCAGGAAGATGGTGCGTTTGACCTTCAGGCCGGCGTTGAAGGCGGAGCGGCGGCTGCCGCCGACGGCGGTGATGTGCCAGCCGAAGCGGGCGCGCGTCAGGACGACGTGCCAGGCGATGACCACCACGAGCGCGACGACGAAGGAGAAGGGCACGCCAAGGAGCGTGCCTTCGCCGATGAAGTACCAGAGCTCGGAGTCCGGGAAGCCGGCCGAGATCTGCACAGCGTAGGCGAGGATGATGATGTCGACGATCGAGCGGATGATGATCAGCGTCACCAGCGTCGTCAGGAAGGCGCGGATGCGCAGATAGCCGATGAGGAAGCCGTTGATGGCGCCGCACAGGGCGCCGACGAGCAGCGCGGTGCCGACGCTGGCGCCAACCGACCACTCCAGCAGGTTCATGCAGATGAGCGCGACGATGTTGGCGAGCGCGAACACGCTGCCGACCGACAGGTCGAGACCGCCGGCCACGAGCACGATGCCCATGGCGACGACGACGAGGACGAACTCGGAGAGCTGGCGCGACGTCTCGGTGAGGCTTGCCAGCGTGAAGAAGTTGAGGTCGTACCAGATGAAGTAGCCGACCACGACCAGCGTGGCGAGCACCGGCACGATGTTGTCGCTCCAGCGTTTGGTGAGGATTTCACCAAATGCCTTCTCCGGAAAATATCGGAAGTAGAGTCGTTCCAGCGTTTCCAAGGGCTCGCTCCGCGCGAGTGGCAGGAGAGGCCGCCGCAGGCGGCGGCCCCGGGCGTTGCATGCGTCGCTGCTACTTCTTCAGGAGGTCGAGGTCCCAGCAGCTGTCGGTCGCCATGGTTTCCTTGCTGATGATCTTGTTCGGCGTGTAGAGCGCGAACTTCTGCTCGCCGGCGGCGAGCGGCGACTGCAGCAGGACCTTGATGGTGTTGTTCAGGTCGCGGCCCTGGCCGGGGACGTCATACGAGATCACCTCGTCGAAGGTGCCGTTGTCGACGCCCTGGCAGGCGGTCTTGTTGCCGCCGCCCGAGGTGATCAGGTAGACGTCCTTGCCGGACTCGGCGATCGCCGCGCCGGTGCCGGCGTCCATCACGTCCCAGAAGCCGATGATGCCGCAGAGGTCGGGGTTCTGTTGGATCACCGTCTGCGCGATGCCGCGCGCCTTCGACTGGTCCCAGTCGCCGGTCTGGCTGGAGACGATCTCCACCTCCGTGCTGTCCTTGAGCGTCTCCGAGATGGCGTTGAGCTGGTAGACGCTCGCGGCGGCGGTCGCCGGCCCCTGGATCAGCGCGATCTTGCCGCTCTTGCCGGTGGACTTGCCGCACTTCTCGACCATGCGCTGGGCGGCATACTGGCCGATGCCGTACCAGTCGGCCCCGACAAAGGCGTCTGTCTGGTAGCTCGACTTCATGTTGACCTGCACGACCTTGATGCCTTCATCGACGGCGCGCTTGAGCAGGCGGCCGTAGGAGGCGACGTCGAAGTTCTGCACGACGAGGATGTCCGGTTTCTCGGTGATGACCTGCGTGATGGCGCGCGTGCCGGTGTCGGTGCTCCAGTTGGCGTCGCGGATGTCGAGCGTGTAGCCGAGGCGGTCGGCCTCCTTCTTCATGACCGCCGCCCAGCCTTCCGGCAGGTCGAAGCTCATGGACATCGGCACGAAGACGACCTTCTTGCCCTTGAGCGCATCGAGCGTCGGCTGGCGGATCTCGTCGACGAGGCCTTCCTCGGCGTAGGCCTGCCCGAGGGCGAGCGTGCCGAGCGCGGCTGCCGCGATGAGAAGCTTCCTTATTGTCATGTCGGTTCCTCCCGTTGATGACTGCGATGTTCAGATGTCGCCTTGCTGGGACGTCTGCTCGTCCCGTGGATTGAGCAGCGCGTCGACGACAAGCGCGCCAAGCAGGACGGTGCTCTTGATGAGGTTCTGCACCGTGTAGGGGATGTCCATGATGGTCATGCCGTTCAGCAGCAGGCCGATCAGCACCGTGCCGACCAGCACGTTGCGCACGCCGCCGCGGCCGCCTGACAGGCCGATGCCGCCGAGGATGACGACCAGCAGCACGTCGTAGATCATGGTCGAATTGACGACGCGCATGTTCATGCTGGCGACGGAGGCGGCCGTGACTGCGCCGGCCAGGAAGGCCATGAAGCCTGAGAGCGCGTATTGCGCGATCACCATCGGCCGGACCGGGATGCCGGAAATGCGCGCGGTCGAGATGTTGTCGCCGATCGCATAGATGAAGCGGCCCAGCCCGGTCTTGCGCAGGAAGAGGTAGGTCAGCGCGGCGGTGATGCCGAAGATCCAGATCGGCACCGGGATGCCGAGCAGGCTGCCGCGCCCGAGGAAGAGAAACCAGTCCAGCCCGTCGGGCACGTTGTTGACGTCGAGCGTGGCGATGACGCCGCGCCCGAGACCATAGACGATGGCGCCGATGGCGAGTGTCGCGAAGATCGCCGGGATTTCGACGTAGGCGATGAGGAAGCCCATGACGATGGCGATGACCAGCACAAAGGCGAGACCGATGAACAGCGCGGACACGAAGCCGTAGCCGCGCGACGCCAGCACGATCGAGACGGTGAGCGAGACCGCCATGACGGCGACGAGCGAGAGATCGACGCCTCGGCCGATGACGACGATCGCCATGCCGAGACTGAGCGTTCCGAGCACCGCGACGTTGCGGATCAGCGTGATCATGTTGCCGGAAGAGAGGAAGTTCTCGAGCATGATCGAGAAGACGACGAACAGGACGACCGACGTCATCAGCACGATGGCTTCCTGCGTCAGCGCCTTGCGGGCAAGCCGGTTGCCGGAGGTCTTCGCTGCGCCAGCCGTTGTGTTCATCGGGGACCCTCCGCCGGCCTTGCGGCCCGCGCCGCAAAGGCGGCGAGCCCTTTCTTCGCGTCGTCGCTGGTAAAGGTTCGCTGGCCGAGTTCTGCTTCCCTGGCGAACGCCTCGGCCCAGGGCAGGTCCTGCAGCGTCAGCACCGCCTCCTTCATCGTCTGCACGGCGGTCGGGCTGAGTGCGGCGATCTGCGCTGCCGTCTCGGCGGCAACGCGCGCAACGTCGTCCGCCGGCACGACCTGATTGATCACTCCGCGCGCCTGCAGTTCGGCGGCCGAGAAACGGCGCGCCGAGAGCAGGATCTCCATCGTGTGGGCGTAGCCGATCTGACGCACCAGCCGCACCAGCGTGCCGCCCGCCGGGACGAAGCCATGCTTGGCTTCGGGGAACTGGAAGACTGAATCCTCGGCGGCGATGCGGATGTCGGTGGCAAGCATGATCTCGAAGCCGCCGCCCATGCACAGGCCACGCACGGCGCAGACGATCGGCTTGTAGAACTGCATGTTCTTCAGATGCGCCGGATCCCATGCGCTGATGTCCATGCGATCGCTTGCCAGCGCCGGGATCGACTCCGTCAGGTCGGCGCCGACGCAGAAGGCCTTGTCGCCGGCCCCGGTGAGCACCACGGCGCGCACGCCGTCGTCGTCGCGCACCTCGGCAAAGGCGCGGCCGAGATCCTCGTACATCTGCAGCGAAAGCGCGTTCAGCTTGTCGGGCCGGCTGATGGTGATGGTGGCCACATGGCCTTCCCGCGAAAGCACGATCGCCATCGTCAGATCGCCCCGCTGGAGGTGAGCTTCTCCACCTCGGCCGGCGTCAGGCCGGCGAGGCGTGAATAGACGAAGGCGTTGTGCTCGCCCGGCTTCGGCGCCTTTTCGCAGGCGTTCCCGGGCGTGTTCGACAGTTTCACGGGGAGGCCGAACATGCGCACCAGCTTGCCCGCAACCGGCACGTTGACGATCATGTCGCGGGCGGCGATGTGCGGGTCTTCCACCACCTCGGCAATGGTCTTGATGGCGCTGAGCGGGATGCTGTCGCCGGCCATCTCCTCGAGCTCGGCCTTGGTGTAGGCGCCGAACCAGCGTTCGAGGATCGGCTTCACCCGCTTCTCGGCCACGTCGGCGTCGAAACGCTTCTCCATGGTATCGATCTCGGGATCGTCGGCGAGTTCCGGCTCGCCGAACATCTCGCAGGTGATGCGCCAGAACTTGTCGGTGTAGCCGCCGAAGAACACGAAGCCGTCCTTGCAGGGGAACTGGCCGTAGGGGCGGACGAAGGGATGGTCGTTGCCGAGCGGGGATGCGACCTCGCCCTTGGTGGTGTAGCGGACCACGGCGTTC
>JBFXFO010000004.1:0-58295 GCA_050178915.1 Rhizobiaceae bacterium
GCCGCAGCAGGCGCGACAGAGCGAGCCGGCGTCCGACATCGCCTTGCGGCGCCGTCGCGACAGGATGTTGAGGAACACGACGAACACCGAGAAGCCCATCGCGGCGTAGACATATCCCTTCGGCACGTGGAAACCGAAGCCTTCCGCGATCAGCGTCGTGCCGATCATCAGCAGGAAGCCCAGCGCGAGCATGACGATGGTCGGGTTCTTCTCGATGAAGCTGGCGAGCGGCCCGGCAGCCATCAGCATGACGCCGACCGTGACGATCACGGCGATGTACATGATGGCGATCTCGTCGACCATGCCGACCGCCGTGATGATCGAATCGACCGAGAAGACGAGGTCGAGCACGAGGATCTGCACGATGGCGCCACCCAGCGTCATCTGCACGGCCCTGCCGACCATGTTGTCCCTGCTGTCGTCCGGATCGACGGAATGGTGGATTTCCTTGGTCGCCTTCCACACCAGGAACAGGCCGCCGGCGATCAGGATGATGTCGCGCCATGAGAACGGATGGTCGAGGACGCTGAAGACGGGTGCGGTCAGGCCGACGATGAACGAGACGGTCGCCAGCAGCGCCAGCCGCATGATCAGCGCCGCGCCGATGCCAAGTCGCCGGGCGCTGGCGCGCTGATGTTCGGGCAGCTTGTTGGTCAGGATCGAGATGAAGATGAGGTTGTCGATGCCCAGCACCACCTCGAGCACGATCAGCGTCAGGAGTGCAATCCACGCGGCCGGATCGTTCAGCCATACGAAATGCGGGGCGAGAAATTCGAACATCGTCTGGGGACCGGCCGGCTGGAGGGACTGCCGCCAGAGGTAGGTCGCGGCCTGTCGTCAGTCAATGTTAGAGGAAAAAGGAGGGTATCGTTTCCTCGAGCCGCGGCCCGATACGCAGGGGCGCGATCCTTTCGGCGAGCCCGGTCCGGTCGGAGAGCAGCACGCCCACGCCACACAATGTCGCAGGGCCTGACGCGGCCTCGAAACGACCCTTCGGGACCTTCGAGAGGAAGCGGTTGAGCGGCTCTTCCTTGTCCATGCCGAGCGAGGAATCGTAGTCGCCGCACATGCCGGCGTCTGTCATGTAGGCGGTACCGCCGTTGAGAATCTGGTGATCGGCGGTCGGCTGGTGCGTATGGGTGCCGACGACGAGGCTGGCACGCCCGTCAACGAAATGGCCGAAACACATCTTCTCGCTGGTCGCCTCGGCATGGAAGTCGATGACGACGGCGTCAGCCTGTTCGCCGAGCGGACAGGCTGAGAGTTCGCGCTCGACCGCGCTGAAGGGGTCGTCGAGTTCCGGATGCATGAAGACGCGGCCCATGATGTTGGCCACCATCACGCGGGCGCCGTTGCGGGCGATGAACAGGCCGGAGCCGCGGCCGGGCGTGCCCCGCGGATAGTTCACCGGGCGCAGGAACCGCTCCTCGCGCGGCGCGAACGCCAGCGCCTCGCGCTGGTCCCAGACGTGATTGCCGGTGGTGACGACGTCGGCGCCGGCGTCGATGGTCGCGCGGAAGATATCTTCGGTGATGCCGAAGCCGCCGGCGGCGTTCTCGCCGTTGACGATGACAAAATCCAGCCTGAGGTCGGAAACGAGCCCGGGGAGTTTCTCCCACACCGCCGTGCGGCCGCTCTTGCCCACCATGTCGCCGAGGAAAAGAAGCCTCATGCGCCCCGTTTACACCCTAAGCGAAGCGGCGCAAGCCGGATTCCGTCAGGAGTTCCGGCAGGATGACGTCGTGCGGCTCGTCGGGAACGCGCTCGACTTCCTGGCAGTCGAAGGCGATGCCGACGAGGCGCGGCGCATGGCCGGCGGCGCGCAGCCGGGCGACCGCGCGGTCATAGTAGCCGGCCCCATAACCGATGCGATGGCCGCGGCCATCGAAGGCGGCGAGCGGCATCAGCATGAGATTGGGCTGCAGCACCGCAGCCTCCGGCCCGGGCCCGGACGTGCCGAAGCCCATGTCGACGAGTTCGGCCTCACGCAAGAATTCGCGGAAGACGATGGTGGTCTTGTCGAGGATGGCGGGCAGGCAGAGCCGCGCGCCGCGTTCGGCGAGCGCGAACATCAGCGGGCGGATATCGACCTCCGAGCGCATCGGCCAGAAGCCGGAGACGACCGGCTCGTCGGGCAGTTCGATGCCGGCAAACGTTTCGGCCATCGCCGCCGACTGCGCCTCGCGCCAGCCGGCATCGAGCGCATCGCGCCGTTCGAGCGCCTGCCGGCGCAGTTCCTTCTTGAGGGCACGGGTGTCGGTGGTCATGCCGGCGACGATAGCCGCGCGCGAGCCGGGGCGCACGCACGGATGCGACCAGCGGCTTCGCTATTCGGAAAGGGAGGAAGTGGCGATCCAGACAACCGATGAAGAAGTCGATCCCGGGAACCTACAAAGTAGGTGGGCGCCATATGTCCGAACCCACGGGTCCGGCCAGGGACAGCTCCCTTCGAGATCGATAAGGCCCCGGGGAAATGTCTCTCCTGTCGGGAAGCCCAGAACGCCGGAATCGAATATAGCGATGTCGGCCGGGTTTAACCAGTGCGCGGCAGACGAGATGCGGAAGTCAGCGCAGGCGGTTGGCGCGCTGCAGCGCGGTCTTCGTTTCCTCGTCGGTCAGGCCGGCCATGAAATCCTCCATCTCTGGATCGCTGAGGCCGCTGCGCCGGGCGAGGATGTACCACGCCGCCGCGAACAGATTGTCGGGCGGCGTGCCGACGCCATACATGTAGAGCTTGGCGACGCGGTTCTGCGCGGCGGCATTGCCGCGCTCGGCAGCAACCTTCAGCCAGTGGAAGCCGCCGCTCTCGTCCTTCGCCCCGCCGCGGCCCTCGACGAGCCATGACCCGAGATCGAGCTGCGCGGTGTCAAAACCCTGGCGCGCGGCCTTGTCCAGCCATTTGCGCGCTTCCGCCTCGTCCTTCGGCTTGCCGGCAAAACCTTCGGCGTAGAGCTGCGAAAGAGCGTACTGCGCATCAGGCAGCCCGGCTTCGGCGGCCCGCTGATAGTAGCCGGCTGCCTTGCCAAGCGCGTCCTCGGTGGCGGCACGCTTCATGATGATCTGCGCGAGATTGAACTGCGCCAGCAGATTGCCGGCCTCGGCGGCGGCTTCCATCAGCGCGTAGGCGCCCTTGTCGTCACGCGGCACGAGGCGTCCGTCGAGCAGCAGCAGCGCATACTGGAACTGCGCTTCCGGTACGCCCTGCTCGGAGGCGGCCTGGTACCAGCGTGCCGCACCCTTTTCGTCGCGCGGCACACCGAGGCCGCGTGCCAGGATTTCAGCAACCAGCGTCTGCGCCGCCGGTTCGCCGGCCTCGGCGCGCGGCAGGGCCAGATTGTAGGCGGTGCGGTAGAGGCCGCGCTGGTAAGCGCCGTAGGCCGCGTCGGCCTCCTGGCCAAAGCGGCCGGGATTGACGCTCTCGGCCGACGGCGCGGCGCGGTCCCCGGTCCCGGTGGCGGCATGTGCATGGCCGCCCAGGACGGCACCGCACAAGGCCAGGAAGGCAAGCAACGGGCCGCGCATGTCAGTTCGCCGCCGGGGCGCTGGCGTCGAGCCGCTGGTTGGCAAGGCGCACGGCCTCGCGCGCATCGACGCCTTCGCCGAAGACGGCGTTGCCGAGCGCCACGAACTCCGCGCCGGTCGCCGCAACCGCATCGACCGAGGCAAGGTCGGAACCGGCGAGCACGATGCAGGGAATCTCGATCATTTCGGCCCACCATTCTCCGAGCCCGAGATTGCGCTGATGCGGCTCCGGCTTGTTGTCGTAGCCGAAGCGGCCGAAGAAGATGTAGTCGGGACGCAGCTCGCCCAGCGCCAGCGCGCCGTCGCGGTCCTTCACGTCGCCGACGCCGATCATCATGTGGCCCTGATGCTTCTCGATCGCCTCGCCGATGGCCTGCAGATTGCCTTCGACATGCAGGCCGTCGGCGCCGACGCGGCCCGCGACCCGGCTGTCACCGGCCAGCATGACCGCTGCGCCGGCCGCCTGAGCCGGCGGCACGAGCGACTCGGCCAACAGCTGGAAGGCTTCGTCGGAGAGGTCGTATTGCGGCACGATCAGCGACGCGACGTCGCCGCCCTCGAGCGCCGCGTCCAGCCGCTCACGCAGGATGTCGGCGGACACACCGGGCGGCGTGATCAGCACGATGCGGCAGCGGCGGGGCGTGGGAGAAGGGTTCATGCACTCGGGTCCGGATGGCTCGGGCTTGTGCCCGCAGATCATGTTTGCATTGCGGCATAGGCGGGGTGCGGGAGCCGCGCAAGCTCTGCCGCCGGCTATGGCAAACGCCCGCCTTTCGGAGTAGAGGCCGCTGGCGACTTCCCGCCGGCCTTCCGCATGGACATCATCAGCGATCCCTGGTTCCTCGCCGCCGCCATTCCGGCGGTCATCCTTGTCGGGCTGTCGAAGGGTGGGCTCGGCGGCGCCATGGGCTTCGTCGGGGTGCCGCTGATGGCGCTGGCAGTCTCGCCGGTGCAGGCCGCCGCCATCCTGCTGCCGATCCTCGTGCTGATGGATCTGGTGTCGCTGTGGACATGGCGCGGCAATTACGACCGCAGCCTGCTCTGGTCGATGCTGCCCGGTGCGATCTTCGGGCTGGCGCTGGGGTGGCTGACGGCGGCCTACACGACCGCCGGAGCGGTGCGCCTGATCGTCGGCGCCGTAGGCGTGATCTTCGTGGCGCGGGCGCTGTGGAACCGTTTCCGCCATGGCGAGCTGCGCAAGACGGAGCCGAACATCGCCGCGGCCGGATGGTGGAGCACGGTCAGCGGCTACACGAGCTTCGTCGCGCATGTCGGCGGCCCGCCCTTCCAGGTCTACGCCCTGCCGCTGAAGCTCGATCCGAAGGTGTTCACCGGCACCAGCGTGATCTTCTTCGCGATCGTGAACGCGCTGAAGCTGATCCCCTACTTCATGCTCGGCCAGTTCGATGCGACCAACCTGACGGCATCCTTCGTGCTGATGCCGCTGGCGCCACTGGCCACGCTGGCCGGCGCCTGGGTGGTGCGGCGGCTGAAGCCGGACCTGTTCTATTTCATCTCCTATGCCACGGTCGGCGTGATCGCGATCAAGCTCGTGTGGGACGAGGTGGCTCTCCTGGTCGGCTGAAAACGGGAAAGGCCCGCCCGGCGAACCGGACGGGCCTCCCAGCAAGGACCTGAGACAGGTCATTCAGAATCGCGGTCAGGCGGCGACAGGCGGAGCGGGACGCCACGGCACGAGGAAGGCCAGCGCACCGACCACGGTGACGGCGGCCATCGCCGCGAGGATGGCGGGGTCGGATTCGCCCGGCTTCAGCACCATGTCTGCAATGACGACGATCATCACCGTGTAGTCGAACTTGGCGATGCGCAGCAGCTTCGCGCCTTCCATCTGCACGGCCGGCGTGACGCCGTCCTTTTCCATCATGGCGGCGATGCGATCGCCGACCGGCTTGATGAACAGCGCACCGGTGAGGAACGTCATCCCGGCGCCGACGAGGCCGATGATGATCCAGAGATCCGAGAAGCCGGTCCACAGCCACGACAGGACGAGACCGAACACCAGCGTCAGCATCGAGGCAGGCATGAACAGGACGACGCCGAGCGCGGCGGTGTTGCGCAGGTGATACATCAGCTGCTGCGGGTCGCCGCTGCGCTGTGCACGAATGCCCATGATGATCAGCATGAAGCCACCGCCGAGCCAGACGATGGCGGCGGTGATGTGAAGAAACTTTACGATCGAATACCAGTCCAAAACGCTTCTCCCTGCAGCGCAAGCGCTGATGAATGACGCGGCCGCCGGCGCTGGAGAGGGGGGTGGGCAGTGAGGCGCCGGGGCCGCGTCAAAGCTGGGATAGCCCCGTCGCGTAACAGGCCGGTGCCGCGCCGACACAACCGCAGGGCGAAGCTGTTACATGCGCCAAAATTCGGTGAGCCAGCGGCGGCGCAGATGTCGGGCAAAACCGCGCGGTGCTAGACTGCCCGTGCCGGTTCACTTGCGCCGGTACCCAGCCCCGCCGGCGTCAGGCCCGGCGCGGGCAAGGCAAAGGAGGGGTCCATGCAGGGGATAGCACGCAATTTCTTCACGCTCGCCATCATCTACGCGATCTGCGGGATGGCGCTCGGTCTGCACATGGGAATGAGCGAGGATCACACCGCCGCGCCGGCGCATGCACACATCATGGTGGCCGGCTGGCTGATGTCGGCGATCTTCGGATACTTCTACCATCTGGTGCCGCAGGCGCGCGGCATGCTGGCGAACATCCACTTCTGGCTGACCGCCATCAGCGGCATCGTCTTCTTCGTCGCGCTGTTCCTGCTGCTGAAGGGCAATGTCGGCGCCGAACCGGTCGTGGCGGCGGGCTCGACGGCGTTCTTCGTCGGGATGCTGCTGTTCGCGGCGATCGCGCTGCCGGCGATCTGGCGGCGGCCCTGAGAAAGGGCAGCTGCCCGGAAATGACGCAGCGTTAACCGTTCGTTAAGCTTTACGGGCGTTTACTGTGGGCATCCAGTGATCTGGATTCTTACCGGGTGGTTGGAGCCACTCTGTTTGACGCCTCCCTGTTAAACTCCTGAGAGCCGCCTTTCCGCGGCTCTTTTTTTTGCCCGATGCCGTAACCCGAGCCGCAGCCGCCGGCGCACTCCTTGCCCTCAACGATTGCGCAGCACCACGCAGGCGCCGCCCGACGAGCGCAGCTTGCGGCAGATGCCATCCGCCTCGGCGCGGTCTTCGGCTCCGATGCGCACGGCGTAGATGCCGGCGCGGGCGAAGCGCGCACGCACGCGGCTCACCACCGGCTCATGCCCGCCGAGCAGTTCCGGGTAACGCGCCTGCACCTTCTGCCACTGCCGGATCGCCGCCGTGCGGCGGAAATTGCCGGCCACCTGCACGCCCCATGGCTTGGTGTGGATGGTCGCCATCGCGATCACCGTCGCCTCGATGGTGCGCATGCGGCGGCAGGCGTCGGCGAAGGAAGCACGCTGGTCGAGCGGATAGACGGTGCCAGCGTAAGAGGCCTCCGCGAATTTGTCGGCTGGCTCGCCCATGATGTCCAGCACGTAGTTCTCCGTTTCCAGCGGCAAGAAGCCGCCCGAGGAGAGCCAGCGCCCGACACGCCCCTCGCCCGCATTGTAGGCTGCCGCGGCAAGGCCGAGATTGCCGTAGCCGAGTCTCAGTTCGGAGAGGTATTTCGCCGACGCCGGCAGCGCCTGCTCGACATCGAACGGGTCGGCCAGCCCGCGCATCTTCGCGGTCCCCGGCATGAACTGCGCAATGCCTTCCGCGCCGGCGGGGCTGACGGCGTCGGTGACGAAGCGGCTTTCCTTCCAGATCAGCCGTGCGAAGAAGGCAGCCGGCAGGTCGTTCTCGCGCGCATGCGTCTCGATCAGGTGACAGATGCGCCCGACCGTGACCGGGCGCGGGGTGCTGTGCGGCGGATCGGCCAGCGCGGGGACAGCGCAGCAGAGCACGGCAAGCCCGAGCGCAAGCGCGCGCAGTCTACTCCGCCGCCGCGCGGCCACCGCCGAACCGGCGCTCGATGTATTCGCCGACCATCTTCTCGAAATCGGCGGCGATGGACGGGCCGCGCAGCGTCAGCGCCTTCTTGCCGTCGATGAAGACCGGCGCCGCCGGCGACTCGCCCGTCCCCGGCAGCGAGATGCCGATGTCGGCATGCTTGGATTCGCCGGGGCCGTTGACGATGCAGCCCATGACCGCCACCTTCAGCTCCTCGACGCCCGGATACTTTTCGCGCCAGACCGGCATGTTCTTGCGGATGTCGTTCTGGATGTTCTGCGCCAGTTCCTGGAACACCGTCGACGTGGTGCGCCCGCAACCGGGACAGGCCGCAACAATCGGCACGAACTGGCGAAAACCCATCGTCTGCAGCAGCTCCTGGCTGACCTGCACCTCGCGGGTGCGATCACCGCCCGGCTCGGGCGTCAGCGAGATGCGGATGGTGTCGCCGATGCCCTGCTGCAGCAGGATGCCCATCGCGGCCGACGAGGCGACGATGCCCTTCGAGCCCATGCCGGCCTCGGTGAGGCCGAGATGCAGCGCGTGGTCGGAGCGGGCGGCCAGCATGGTGTAGGCGGCGATGAGATCCTGCACGCCGCTGACCTTCGCCGACAGGATGATGCGATGGCGCGGCAGGCCGATCTGCTCGGCCATCTCGGCGGACAGGAGCGCCGACTGCACGATCGCCTCATGCATGACCTGCACGGCGGTCAGCGGCGATCCCTCCGCCTGATTCCGGTCCATCAGGCTGGTCAGCAGTTCCTGGTCGAGCGAACCCCAGTTGACGCCGATGCGCACCGGCTTGCCGTAGCGGATCGCCATCTCGACGATGTCGGCGAACTGCCTGTCCTTCTTGTCCTTGAAGCCGACATTGCCGGGATTGATGCGATACTTCGCCAGCGCCTCGGCGCACGCCGGATGGTCGGCCAGCAGCTTGTGGCCGATGTAATGAAAATCGCCGACCAGCGGCACGTTCAGCCCCAGCCGTTCGAGGCGTTCCCGGATCTTCGGGACGGCGGCGGCGCTCTCGTCGCGGTCGACGGTGATGCGCACGATCTCCGAGCCGGCTCTGTGCAACGCGGCGACCTGCGCGACCGTGCCGTCGATGTCGGCCGTGTCGGTGTTGGTCATCGACTGCACCACGACGGGCGCGCCGCCGCCGACCATGACGCCGCCGACATTCACGCCGACCGATTTGCGGCGCGGAAAGGGAGAGGAGAAATATCCGGACATCACCGGCCTCGATTGCCCACGGAACCTACCGAGAAAATCCGGCCTTCACGTGGCGAAGCCCGGCGGCGATGTCAATGGCGGGCCATGCAGGGCGGCGGACGAAAGATCGTAAACCCGCCGCTCACGTGTCCAGGATCTTGCGCACCTTCGACGCCAGTTCGTCGATCGAGAACGGCTTGGTGAGCAGGCTGGTGCCGGGGTCGAGGATGCCGTTGTGGACGATGGCATTGCGGGTGTAGCCGGTGGTGTAGAGCACTCTCAGACCGGGCCGCTTCTGTCGCAGCAGGTCGGACAGTTCGCGCCCCGACATCTCCGGCATCACCACATCGGTGAACAGCAGCGAGATGGCGTGGCCCTCGTCGATGATGCGCAGCGCCTCGCTGGGCCGCGACGCCTCAAGCACCGTGTAACCGAGATCCTTCAGCCCCTCGACGGAGAGAGCGCGCACACGGTCCTCGTCCTCGACCACCAGCACGACTTCCGTCGGCAGGCCGCGATAGGTGGCCGGGTCGGTCGAGCGCGGCTCCATCTCCGGCACGTGGCCATAGTAGCGCGGCAGGTAGATCTTGATGGTCGTGCCGACACCGATTTCGGAATAGATCTTCACGTGGCCGCCCGACTGGCGCACGAAGCCGTAGACCTGGCTGAGGCCCAGACCGGTACCCTTGCCGACGCCCTTGGTGGTGAAGAACGGGTCGAACGCCTTGGCGATCACGTCGGCCGACATGCCCTGGCCGGTGTCGGCGACAGCGATCAGCACATACTGCCCCGGCGTGATCGAATATTCGCGTGCGAACACGTCATCGACGAAGGCGTTGGACGTCTCGATGGTCAGCTTGCCGCCATTCGGCATGGCGTCGCGCGCGTTGACCGACAGGTTGAGGATGGCATTCTCGAGCTGGCCCGGATCGGCCTTAACCTGCCAGAGCCCGGCGGCGAGGACTGTCTGCACCACGATCGGCTCGCCCAGCGTGCGCGTCATCAGCTCGCTCATGCCGGCCACCAACCGGTTGGGATTGAGCGGCTCGGGGGCGAGCGGCTGCTGGCGCGAGAAAGCGAGCAGGCGCTGCGTCAGCGAGGCGGCGCGCTGTGCCCCCTCGATGGCGCCGTCGATGAAGCGCTGCACGTCGGTCTCACCCTTGGCGAGCTTGCGCTGCAGCAGGTTCAGCCCGCCGATGATGACGGCCAGCATGTTGTTGAAGTCGTGCGCGATGCCGCCGGTGAGCTGGCCGACGGCCTCCATCTTCTGCACCTGCCGCAACTGCTCCTCGGCGCGGGACCGCTCCGCGACCTCTTCCATCACGCGCTGCTCCAGCGTCGTGTTGAGCTGCGTCAGCGCGGCCTCCGCGCGGCGCCGCTCGGCGACCTCGCGCTCCGCCGCCTGGAACAGGCGGGCGTTGTCGATGGCCGTCGCCGCCTGGCCGGCAATACCCATCAGCAGATCCTCGTGCTCGGCCGCAAACCGACCGGGCTCGGCATGCCCGAAGAAGAGCCCGCCGATCACTTCGCCGGAGCGCGAGACGACCGGCACGGCGAGGTAGGAGCGCACCGGCAGATGCCCGGCCGGCATGCCGAAATGCGGCGCGTCCTTGCCGTAGCGCGGGTCGGACTGGATGTCGTCCGAGCGCACCACGCCCTCGCCCTTGAAGGTGGGCAGCAGCATCTGGGCGGCACGCGGCATGGGGAACTTGTCGAAGGCATCGCGGGAGACGCCCGACATGGCGAAGAGCATGTAGCTTTCGCCGCTCGCATCGACGACGTTGTAGAAGAAGGAGCCGAAGTGCGCGCCCACCAGTTCGGTACAGGCGTCGGTGACGATCTGCACGATCTTGTCGACATCGAGTTCCGCCGCCACCGACGTGGCGGAGCGGTTGAGTATCTGCAGCTTGCGCGATTCCGCCCGGATGGCAGCTTCGATCTCGCGCGCTTCGGTGACATCGACATTGACGCCGATCATGCCGAGATATTCGCCGCGCGGCCCGAAACGCGGATGCGCGTCCGTGGTGACGTAGCGCTGCGCGCCGTCGGCGCGGATCATGCGCGTTTCCAGCGAGAACGGCTTCTGGTCGGCGGCAACCGCCGCATAGGATGCGGACAGCGCGCGGTCTTCCGGGTGCACGACCTTCCACCAGTCGAAGCCGTCCACTTCCTCGGGCGCGACCCCCCAGAACTGCCGCAGCGCGCGGTTGAGGTAGAGGCTGCGTCCCTGTTCGTCGGCCATCCACAGCATCACCGGCGCATTTTCGGCCACCAGCCGGAAGCGCTCCTCGCTTTCGCGCAGCGCAAGCTCCGTACGCTTCTGCTCGGTGACGTCGTGGCCCTGGATGAACACGCCGGTGACCGCGCCCGACTCCGCCACCACCGGCTGATAGATGAAATCGACGTAGTGGTCTTCGACCGGGCTGGACTGATCGGGCCTCAGCTCGACCTTGGCACCGCGCCCGACATAGGGCTGGCCGTGGCGGTAGACCGTATCGAGCAGGCGCACGAAGCCCTGCTCGACGACCTCCGGCAGCACCTCCGCCACCGGCTTGCCGATCACGTCATTCCGCCCGATCAGCGCATGGTAGGCCGCATTGGCCATGATGAACTTGTGTTGCGGCCCGCCGACCAGCGCGATGAAGCCAGGCGCCTGCTGGAACATCCGCTTCAGGCTGTCCCGCTCGGCATCGCGTTCGCGCTCGGCCATCACCTTCGGCGTCGTCTCGATGACGATGGCGATCACGCCGGCGGGCCTGCCGTCGTCGCCGAGCATCGGAGAGTAGTCGAGGTCGAGCCAGACTTCCTCGGGCTTGCCGTGGCGCGACAGCACCAGCACCATCTCGCGGTAGGCGATGGTCTCGCCCTTGCCGTAGACGGTCCTGACGATGTTGTCGTTGAAGTCGGCGACCTCCGGCCACCCTTCGCGCACCTTCGAGCCGAACAGGGTCGGATGGCGGCCGCCGGCAAATTCGGCGTAGCCGTCATTGTAGATCATGATGCCGTCTTCGCCCCACAGCGTGACGATCGGCACGGGCGAGCGCAGGACAAGGGCAAGATTGGCCTTCATGCTGGCGGGCCATTGTTCGATGGGCCCGACCGAAGTCGTGGCCCAGTCGAAGGCGGCAATGATCTCGGCCGCCTCACCGCCTCCGGTCAGAAACGGATGCGGCGCAACTTCTGACTTGTGCAAACATCCCCCCAGGAGGCCCGACGTTGCCGCAGCGCCCGAAACGCGCCGATTGCCGCATGGTTCCATGCGGCTTCACATTTCTTCCACGTGCAGACAATCGATCGAAAAAATTTGCTGCGGATGTCGATCGCGCCCATTGCCGTTCGTCGTGTGGTCGAAGGGCGGGATCAACCGCCGGTTTGAAGGAGCGAGACTATGCGGGTGATGGTGATCGTCAAAGCCAACGCGGAATCGGAGGCCGGGCAGATGCCGTCGACCGAACTGCTGACCGCCATGGGCAAATACAATGAGGAGCTGGTGAAGGCCGGCATCCTGCTTGCCGGCGAAGGCCTGCTGCCCAGCGCACGCGGCAAGCGCGTGCAGTTCGAGGGCGCGAAGCGCAGCGTCATCGACGGTCCCTTTTCCGAGACGAAGGAGCTGATCGCGGGCTTCTGGATCTTCCAGGTGAAGTCGATGGACGAGGCCGTGGAGTGGGTGAAGCGTTGCCCCAACCCGATGAGCGGCCCGTCCACCATCGAGATCCGCCCGGTCGCCGAGGCCGAGGATTTCGGCGACGCGCTGACGCCGGAGCTGCGCGAGCAGGAAGAGCGGCTGCGCAACCAGACCCGCTAGCCGACGACGATTGCACCAGACACGACAGAAGAACGATCGAGGAGAATAAAATGCGTTTCATGCTGCTGATGATCCCGAAGGGCTACGAGACCGCCGCGCCCGGCACCATTCCCGATGACGTCGATGCCGTCGCCAACATGATGAAATACAACCAGTCCATGCAGGACGCCGGCATCCTGATCTCCTGCGACGGCCTGCACCCGCCGTCCATGGGCGCCCGCGTTTCCTTCGCCGGCGGCAAGCCGCGCGTGACCGACGGGCCGTTCAGCGAGGCGAAGGAAGTGCTCGGCGGCTACTGGATCATCGACGTGCCGTCGCGCGCGGCGGCGATCGAGTGGGCGACGAAGTGCCCCGGCGGCGAGAACGAGATCGTCGAGGTGCGCCAGATCCAGGAGCTGAGCGACTTCCCCGAAGACGTGCAGGCCGTGGCGAGCAACTTCGAAACGATGCAGGCACAGCGCCGCTGACCGGTTCGCGATTGCCGCGAGACGCGTTTGTGAACTAAGCGGAGGCTGTGGAAGCCTCCGACACACATCGCGCCATCGAGGCGGTCTGGAAGATCGAGCGGGCGAAGCTCGTCGCCGGCCTCTCGCACATCACGCGCGATGTCGGCCTGGCGGAAGAGCTGGCGCAGGATGCGCTGGTCAGCGCGCTCGAGCGCTGGCCACAATCCGGGGTGCCGGAGCGGCCCGGCGCCTGGCTGATGGCGACGGCGAAGAACCGCGCCATCGACCGGCTGCGCCGCCGCAAGCTTGGCCGCGAGAAGCTCGAAGCCGTCGGCTACGACATGCAGCTCGAACAGGATTTCGGCACCGCCGACCCCGACGAAGCGCTCGACGATTCCGTCGGCGACGAGTTGCTCAGCCTCGTCTTCGTCGCCTGCCACCCCGTGCTGTCGCCCGACGCGCGCGTGGCGCTGACCCTGCGCCTGCTCGGCGGCTTGAGCACGGAGGAGATCGCGCGCGCCTTCCTCGTGCCGGAGGCAACGCTGGCGCAGCGCATCGTGCGCGCCAAGAAGACCCTGGCCGACGCCAATCTGCCATTCGAGGTGCCGCGTGGACCCGAACTGGCACAGCGCCTGCCGTCCGTGCTGGAAGTCGTCTACCTGATCTTCAACGAGGGCTATTCGGCGACGTCCGGCGAGGACTGGATCCGCCCGGCGCTGTGCGAGGAAGCGCTGCGGCTCGGCCGCATCATCGCCGAACTGGCGCCGGCCGAGGCCGAGGTGCACGGGCTGGTCGCCCTGATGGAAATCCAGGCCTCGCGGCTGCGCGCACGCACCGCGCCGGACGGTACGCCCGTCCTGCTGCTCGATCAGAACCGCGCACGCTGGGACCGCATCCTCATCGCACGTGGCATGGCGGCGCTGGCGCGGGCCGCCCGGCTCGAACAGCCGGCGGGGCCGTATCGCCTGCAGGCGGAGATCGCCGCCTGCCACGCCCGCGCCGGCACCGCACAGGCCACCGACTGGACGCGCATTGCCGCGCTCTACGACCTGCTCGCCGGCGTCACGCCGTCGCCGATCGTGGAACTCAACCGCGCCGTTGCGCATGGCATGGCGCATGGCCCGGCGACCGGGCTGGCCATGGTGGATCCGCTGATGCGGGAGCCGGCGCTGCGCGGCTATCATCTGCTCAACAGTGTGCGCGCCGACCTGTTGGCCAGGCTTGGCCGCCATGCCGAGGCGCGCGACGAGTTCGAGCGTGCGGCCGGCATGACTGCAAATCTTCGCGAACAGCAGTTCTTGAAGAACCGGGCCGCTGAAGCCGCCGCGGAAGCCTAGCGGCGGATCAGCAGCACGCCGCCGATGAGCATCGCGACGCCGGCTACGCGGCTCAGGTCGATCGGCCGCTGCTGCAGGCCGAGCACGCCGAAATGGTCGAGCGTGACCGAGGCCAGCATCTGCCCGGTGATCAGCAGCGCAATGAAGGTCGCTGCGCCGAGCTGCGGAACCAGATAGATCGACAGGCCGATGAAGATCGATCCGAACAGTCCGCCCGTCCACATCCACCAAGGGATGCGCGCCATAACCCCGCCGGCCGGGATGGGATCGCGCAGCACCACGGCAAGCAAAGCCATCAGCACGGTTCCGAGCAGGTAGCTCGCGAAGCCGGCCCAGGCGGCGGAACCGAGCTCCAGCTTGAGGCCGGCATTGACCGATTGCTGGATCACCACGCTGACGCCGGCGGTCAGCGCCAGCAGAATGGGGAACAGCCAGGGGGTCATGCCGCGAATCTCCGGCGGCGCGTGTCGCCGCTGAGCTGAGAGGGACGCCTGACGGCGGGCGCTGGCAAGGCCAAACGGTTGGGCCAAAAGCAGATCGGCGGGCACGAGGCCCGCCGATCCGCTGCCGGTGTCGTGGCATTTGCTGCCGCGACTACTCCTTGGCGTGCAGATTCGTGCCGAGCGTATCGCGCACGAACAGCGAACCGATGACCAGCGACATCGCCGCGATCACGATCGGGTACCAGAGGCCGTAGTAGATGTCGCCGGCCGCCGCGCTCATGGCGAACACCGTCGCCGGGAGCAGGCCGCCGAACCAGCCATTGCCGATGTGATAGGGCAGCGACATGCCGGTGTAGCGGATGCGGGTCGGGAACATCTCGACCAGGATCGCCGCGATCGGGCCGTACACCATCGTGACGTAGAGCACGAGGATGAACAGGATCAGGACGATCAGCACCCAGTTGATGCCCGCCGGGTCGGCGACCATCTTGAAGGCGCCGCTGTTGGGGATCTCGTAGTAGGTGATCTCCGTCGCGGCGCCGGCCTCGGCGGCCGTCACCAGCTTGTCCTTCACCGCCTGCTCGACCGGCATCGTCGCCTTCTCGCCGGCGCGGATGGCGGCGGCGTCGAGCGTCAGTTCCGGATTGGCGGCAACGAAGGCGTCGAGCTTCTGGTCGGCGACCTTCGTCGGGTCGCGCACCAGCGGGTAGCCGCCATCATGCAGGGCGATGAAGGTCGACTTCACGAAGGCGCGGTTGGCCGCGGCGACCGCGTCGGCGCGGGCCTTGGCCTGCTCTGCCGGCGTGCCGCTGGCGGCCTTCTCGGCCACGGCGGCATCGCCAACGGCGACGGCGTTGTAGGAGTTCACCGTCTCGTTGCCGATCTTCACCGTTGCCGCCGCGCCGGCTTCGCCGGTCTGCACGACTTCGTACGGCACCGACTGCTTGGTGAGGAAGTCGGTGGCGATGTCGCACGAGGTGGTGAACTTGCGCGTGCCGACCGGGTTGAACTGGAAGTTGCAGTCTCCCGGAGCCGCCGTCACCGTCGCGCGCGTCTGCTCCTGCGCCGTCGCCAGGGCAGGATTGGCGGCCGAGGTCAGCCAGCCGAACAGCGGGAAATAGGTGACGATGGCGAGCAGCAGGCCGGCCATGATGATCGGCTTGCGGCCGATCTTGTCGGACAGCCAGCCGAACACCAGGAAGAACGGCGTGCCGATGGCCAGCGCGATGGCGATCATGATGTTGACCGACTGGGCGTCGACCTTGAGCACGTTCTGCAGGAAGAACAGCGCGTAGAACTGGCCGGAGTACCAGACGACGGCCTGACCGGCGGTGAGGCCGAGCAGCGCGAGCAGCGCGATGCGGGCATTCTTCCACTGTCCGAAGGCTTCGCGCAACGGCGCCTTGGAGCCCCTGCCCTCCTCCTTCATGCGCTGGAAGGCGGGCGACTCGTTCAGGGTCAGCCGGATCCAGACCGAGATGCCGAGCAGGATGAACGAAAGCAGGAACGGAATGCGCCAGCCCCAGGCCTTGAAATCGGGCTCGGACATCGAGTTCTGCACGATCAGGATGACGACGAGCGACAGGAACAGCCCGAGCGTGGCCGTCGTCTGGATCCACGAGGTGTAGAAGCCGCGCCGATTGTCGGGCGCGTGCTCGGCGACATAGGTCGCCGCACCGCCATACTCGCCGCCGAGCGCCAGGCCCTGCAGCATGCGCAGGATGATCAGGATGATCGGCGCCGCAATGCCCCACGAGGCGGAACTGGGCAGCACGCCAACGAGGAACGTCGACAGGCCCATGATGAGGATGGTGACGAGGAAGGTGTATTTGCGGCCGACGAGGTCGCCGAGGCGACCGAAGACCAGCGCGCCGAACGGGCGCACAAGGAAGCCGGCAGCGAAGGCGAGCAGCGCAAAGATGTTGCGGGTCGACTCGTCGAACAGCGGATTGCCGTCAGGACCGGCGAGCGAGAAGAAATTCGATCCGATGATCGCGGCCAGCGAACCGTAGAGATAGAAATCGTACCATTCGAAGACGGTACCGAGCGAGGAGGCGAAGATGACCTTCTTCTCCTCGCGGGTCATGCCGCGCGGTTCAGCGCCGGCAACACTTGCCACTGCCATTTTGTTGTCCTCCCGGTAAGCCTCGACCGGGCGCATCCCACCTCCAGGGAAGCGCCCGGCCGGTTTTTGGCAGGACAGTCGTAGTATGCGGTCGGGTCGAAACCTACCGATGCTTTGGTTCTATGACGTTAGTCGTAGAGCGACATGACAGATGGCGCCCGTTGCTCAGGCGGCGTCGCGATGAACTTCCTTCGGGAACTCCTTCAGGTAGCCGTGGTCGTCGAGCCACTTCTCCAGAACGATCTCGACCAGCGAGGAAACCGAACGGCGGTCCTCCTTGGCGGCGCGGATGAGGGCTTCCTTGAGATGGCGTTCGACGCGGAAACCGAGCGGATGTGTCTTGGACATGATGATCTTCCCTTTGCTGTGCCGGCCTCCGGTCGCTGCCGCGTTGCCTTCGGTCGGTGGCCTTCTGGCCGGAGTATGGAGATGGAGAAAACCCGCGCTGTCGCGGGCAGCCGCATCAGGCGGAAGGCGGCGCGCGCTGCCTGAAGGCCGCGAAGGCTCGCCCGACGACGCCTTCCGGCGCGACGGCCGCTTCGACGCTTCGAAGCAGTGCCCCGAAATACGGGAACCCGGCTGGCGAGACGAGGGACTCGTCGGCTGATTCGCCATTCGCCTGCCACAGGGTCGGCAGCTTCGAGATGGCGCGGAGGCTCTTGTCGGTCTCGACGGCAGGCGAATCCGACAGCCCGAGCCCGGCACCGTCGAAATTGAGAGCGAGACTGGCCGGGAGCGGAGAAGCCGTGGATTGCCCGGTGATCGGGGCGGTGCTCGCCATCGCGATGATGGCGAACGCCCAAGCAATGGCGCGGACGGCCCAGACCGAGCGCGACCACGCTTCCCTTATCCGCACGCTGGCGATGGCGCTAAGCACCGTCATCCGTTCCCATACAAGTTCAAGGATTCGCACACGTTTGCGTACCCGCGTCAACCGGTTTGTCGCGCAGCCCCATGGTCGGAGGAACTTTTTCAGTCGGAAGGCGTTTCGTGCGTGGCGGAGCACTCCGCCGGGGTGCAACCGCCGCCAGCGGGCCAAGAGCAAGAACGGAGCCTGGCGTAATGACCGAAAGTGCAGGACGCATGCTGATCCGGACCGCCATGGCGGCTCCGTATCTGGAACGCGGCGAAGAACAGCAGCTCGCCATCCAGTGGAAAAGGGCGGGCGACCAGCATGCACTCAATCGCATCGCCACTGCCCATATGCGCCTGGTGATCGCGATGGCTTCGCGTTTCAGGCACTTTGGTTTGCCGGCGAGCGACCTTGTGCAGGAAGGCCATGTAGGGCTGCTCGAAGCGGCGGCAAGATTTGAACCCGACCGTGAAGTACGCTTTTCGACCTACGCGTCATGGTGGATCCGCGCCTCGATGCAGGACTATGTGCTGCGCAACTGGTCGATCGTGCGCGGCGGCACCTCGTCGGCTCAGAAGGCGCTCTTCTTCAACCTTCGGCGGCTGCGCAGCCGCCTTGGCCAGCGCTCCGAGCCGCTCGCCAGCCATGTCCTCTATCGCGAGATATCGCAGGCGCTGGGCGTGTCGGAGCGTGACGTCGCGCTGATGGATTCGCGCCTGTCGGCACCCGACACCTCGCTCAACGCGCCGGTGGCGGACGACGCCAACGCGGACCGCATGGATTTCCTGCCGGCCGAGGCGCCGCTGCCTGACGAAGTCGTGGAGGAATCGATCGACGTCGAACGGCGCTCGACCTGGCTCGGCGGCGCCCTGCAGGTTCTGAGCGAGCGCGAACTGAGCATCATCCAGGCGCGCCGCCTGACCGACGAAGGCGAGACGCTGGAATCGCTCGGCGGACGGCTGGGCATCTCGAAGGAGCGCGTGCGCCAGATCGAGTCGCGCGCGCTGGAGAAGCTGAAGGCGGCGCTGGTGCGCACCAACCCGGCCATGGCCGCGGACTTCGCCTGAACCGACTGAACGACCGGAACTGATGTGGTGAAGACGGCCGGGCGCTGACGCGGATCAGCTGTCGGTGATGAGCTTGACCTTGTCGCCGGCCGAAACGCTGGCCCCCGGAGGCAGCGCATTGATCAGGCGGAACAGGTCGAGCTTGCGGTCGACGCCGGCCATGGTCGCGGCCAGCGATCCGGCGGTTTCGCCCGGCTTCACCGTCACGACGCGGATGCGCAGCGGCTTCAGCGCCGCCTTTTCGCCCGCCGACAGCACCTTGAAGCTGCCCGAGACCGAACCGGCGATTGCGTCGAGTCCGGTGCTGGCCGCCGGCGCCGCGGCAAGCAGGCGATAGACCTGATCGCCGGCGCGGATGACCGCGATCTCGAACTGCCAGCCATCGGCGCGGGCACGTGCCAGCGCCGCCGGATTGCCGCTGATCGTCTCGGCGCGGACGCTCGATTCGTCGAGCCCGGCCACCCAGCCGCTGCGGATGTAGTCGGTCAGCGCCACGTTGCGGTTGAGCGCAACGCCGTCGAAGCGCACCGCCATGTCGCCGGGGCCGCTCGCCGTCACCGCTGCCGCGGTGTTGTCGATGACGAAACCGGGCGGCACCGAGAAGGCGACGCCGAGGCGCGGATGCAGGAAGGTGTTGCCACGCACATAACCCTCTTCCGGCGTGTCGCCGAAGATCAGGCCGTCTATGCCGGCGAGGAAGGAATCGCGGTCGCGGGTGCCGGTGCCAGGCACGCCCTGCATGCGGGCCAGCCGCTGCGCCAGCTCGATGCGCTGCGGCGCGTTCGGGTGGCTGGCAAGGAAGTCGAGGCTGGCATCCTGCGCGCCGGTCACGGTGCGGAAGTCGCTGTACGACGCCATCGACTGCAGGAAGCGGCCGGCCGCGAAGGCGTCGAAGCCGGCGCGCGCGCTGTGCTTGATGCCGATCGCGTCGGCCTCCAGCTCCTGGTTGCGCGAGAACTGCGCCAGCCGCAGCTTGCCGCGGATGAGCGCGGCGCGCGCATTGGCGTTGTCGCCGAGCACGTCGGACACGACGCGGGTGGCGAGCACCTCCTCGGCTTCCTTCTGCTGCCGCGCCAACCCGTGATTGGCGGTGACGTGCGCCATTTCGTGCGCGATCACCGCAGCCAGTTCGGCCGAATCATTGGCGAGCGCGAGCAGGCCGCGCGTGACATAGAGATAGCCGCCCGGCAGCGCGAAGGCGTTGACGTTGGGCGAGTTGAGGATGGTGATGCGGTAGGTCTGGTTCGGATTGTCGGAGCCGACAGTCAGATTGCCGACCACCTTGGCGACCATGCGCTCCAGCTTCGGATCGGAATACTCCCCGCCATAGGTCGCGAGGATGCGCGGATGCTGCCCGCGCGCCAGTTCCGCAAGGCGGTCGTTGCGGCTGACCGAATCGACCGTGACCGGGTTGTTCGACGGCTGGAAGGCGTTCTCGCTGATGTCGTTGCCCGACAGGCAGCCGGAAACCAGCGCCGACAACGACGCGGCGAACGCGAAGCGCAACGCCATGAGCCTTGCTCGCGGCCTGGCCTCGGTGATGGAGCCCGCAGTCAGAATCATGCCTTCTTCGTCCGTTCGCCAGCCGCAAAAGTGCGCCTGGGAGGACAGTTTATCCCGGATCGCCAATATTCGATGAACCGCAATACCCGCCGTTCGGCGGACAGTGCCTACAAATTATGTCCGCTTGCGGGCAATTCTACCTGATCGGTCCAGCCTCGTGTCGCCAGTATAGCGCCGGAACGCGTCCGAACCACCCCCTTCGAAGAATTCTTGCGTGCTGCCGTTTTCCGAGACCTTTCCGTCTTCGAGGAAAATGACCCGGTCGGCGATGCGCCAGGCGTCTTCGGGCTGGTGGGTGACCAGCAGCACCGTCATCCCGCGCTCGGCCTGCACGTCCGCGAGCAATTCCAGCATCTCGTCCCGCAGCGCCGGCCCGAGTGCTGCGAACGGCTCGTCGAGCAGCAGCACCGGGCGGTCACGCACCAGCGCCCGCGCCAGCGCCACGCGCTGGCGCTCACCACCGGAGAGTTCGCGCGGCAGGCGCTTCTCCTTGCCTGCAAGGCCGGTGCGGGCGAGCGCGGCTGTGATGGCGGCGCGGTCGGCCGGCTGCAGGCGGAGCGACGGCGAGAGGCCGAGCCCGACATTTGATTCGACGGAGAGATGGGCGAACAGGTTGTTTTCCTGAAACACCATCGAGACCGGCCGCCGCGAGGGCGGCAGCCGGGTGCAATCGTCACTGCCGATCAGGATCCGCCCGGAATCCGGCTGCTCGAAGCCTGCCACGAGATTGAGCAGGGTCGACTTGCCGGACCCGCTTGGACCCAGCAGTGCGGCGATCTCGCCAGCGGCGACGCCGACATCGAACAGCATCCGCGTTTCGCCGTAGCTGAAGGCGCAGCGTTCGAGCGTGACCGCCGCGCCGTTCATGTCCCCTCCCTCCCCAGCCGGTCCGCAATCGCCATCAACACAAGGCAGATCACGGCCAGCATCAGCGCGATGCCGGCGGCGTCGGCCGTGCGATAGCTGCCCATGCGGCCCATCAAGAGATAGGGCAGCGTCTGCATCGTGTCGGAGCCGAACAGCGCGATGACGCCGAGGTCGCCGAGCGACAGCGCCATGGCGAAGGCGAAGCCGACCAGCAGCGGCCGGCGCAGCACCGGCCAGTCGACCAGCCGCAGGCGGTTCCAGCCGGAAATGCCGAGTTGCGCACACAGGCGTTCATGCCGGGCGCTGGCGGCATCGTGCGCCGGACGGATGGCGCGCAGCGCGAACGGCATCGCCATCACGGCATTGACACTGACCACCATGGCCGGCGCGAAGGCGGCGGGGTCTCCGATATGGCGCAACAGCAGGAACCAGCCGGCACCGAGGACAATCGGCGGCACCACCAGCACGAGGCTGGCGCCGCCGTCGCTCGAGCGCTCCAGCACGGACATGCGGCCGCCGCGCCGGCGCAGTTCGAGCGCACGCCGGGCCATGACAATCGCCAGCGCGAGCGCGACGGCGAGAAGTGCGCTAAGCAGCGACAGCACCGCGCTGGTGCCGGCAGCGCGCAGGACGCTGGCCTCGCCGGCGAGGCGAGCGAGATCGGCCTCCATCCCGGCGACGATGATGGCCACGATTGGCGCGCCGACCAGCAGCGCAGCCAACAGGATGGCGAGCGTGTTCAGCGCGCGCTCGGCAGCACCTGCGTCGGCCGGCCGGCGGCTTGCGACGGGCAGCGCGGCGTCGCCGGCGGGCGCGCCGCTGATCCTCGCGATGGCTGCCGCGGCAAGGACGGTCAGCGCGATCTGGGCGAGTGTCAGCACGGTGGCGCGCGCCGGGTCGAAGTCGAAGCGCAACGCCTGGTAGATCGCCACTTCGAGCGTGGTCGCGCCCGGTCCGCCGCCGAGCATGAGCACCACGGTGAAGGAGGTGACACAGAGCATGAAGACAAGCCCGGCGACCCCAGGAAGAGCTGCCCGCAGCGCCGGCCATTCGACGAAGCGGAAGAGCGCGGTGCCGCGCATGCCCAGCTGGCTCGCCAGCCGCCAGTTGTCGCCCGGAACACTCTCGAGCGTGCCGAGAAACAGCCGCGTGGCGAGCGGCAGGTTGAAGAATACATGCGCGACGAGGATGCCGGAAAGGCCGTAGATCCCCGGCCACGGCTCGCCGCCCAGCCACGACAGATAGCCGGCGAAATATCCCGAGCGACCGAGCAGTGCCAGCACACCCATCGCCGCGACGATGGCCGGCAGGCCGAGGGGCACGGCGAACAGCGCCAGCAGGAGGCCGCGTCCGGGGAACGAACGATGGCGCGCCAGCGCGCGCGCCACGAGGATCGCCGGCAGCACCGACAGAGCGGTCGACAGCACGGCCTGCGTCAGCGTGAAAAGCGCGACCCGGACGAGGTAGACGTCGACCGACGCCAGGGCTCCGGGCAGGTCTCCCGCGCCTTCGGCGAGGAGCCCTGCGAATGCGCCGAAGATCAGCGCCGCGATCGCGGCGAGTGCGATGCCGCCGGCGAGCATACGGTAGTCCGCCTTGCCCATGGTGGCGCCGCCCCTCACCCTTACCCTCTCCCCGTGAAGGACGGGGAGAGGGGATTCGGAAGCGGGGCCGCTTCTCCCTTCTCCCCGCAAGAGCGGGGAGAATGTGCCAGCAGGCGTATGAGGGGCGGCGCCACCCTCATCGGCTCATCGCCGCCAGCCATTCGTCGATCCACGCCTTGCGGTTCGTGGCCACTTCCTCGGCCGGAATCAGCAAGGTCTTTGCCGGCTGCACGAGCTTGCCGAACGCCGGGTTGAGCGGCTTGTCGGTCTTGCCCGCGGGCAGCATCCAGTTGGTTTCCGGGATCACGTCCTGAAACGCCGGACTGGTCATGAACGCCATGAACTTCGCGGCCAGCGGGTTCTTTGCACCGGTGGCGGTAACACCCGCGACCTCGACCTGCAGATAGTGGCCTTCGGCAAAGTCCGCCGCCTGGTAGCGCTCCGAGTTCTCGGCGATCATGTGGTAGGCCGGCGACGTTGTGTAGGAGAACACCATCGGCGCCTCACCACTGGTCAGCAGCCCGTAGGCCTCGCTCCAGCCGGGCGTGACGGTGAGCACCCTGCCCTTCAGCTTCGCCCAGGCATCGGCGGCACCATCCCCATACACGGCCTTGACCCACAACAGCAGGCCGAGCCCCGGCGTCGAGGTGCGCGGGTCCTGGATGACGATCTTCTGGGAAGCATCGCCTTCGACCAGTTCCTTGAGGCTGGCCGGCGGCATCTTGATTGCCTGCGTGTCATAGACAACCGCGAAGTAGCCGTAGTCGAACGGCACGAACAGATCGTCGCTCCAGCCGCCCGGCACACTCAATGCGGAAATGTCCACGCCGTGCGGTGCGAACAGGCCGGTGGCGCGCGCTTCCGCCGTCAAATTGGTGTCGAGGCCAAGCACGATGTCGGCCTTGGTGGAAGCACCCTCCAGCTTGACGCGGTTGAGCAGCGCCACGCCGTCAGCGACCGAGACGAACGTCACGTCGCAGCTGCATTCGGCCTCGAACGCCTTCTCGACCAGCGGCCCCGGCCCCCACTCGGCAGTGAAGCTTTCGTAGGTGTAGACGGTGAGTTTGTCCTGCGCGGCGGCCGGCGCCGCCAGCCCGAGCAACAGGACGAATGGTGTGAGCAATCTGCGCATGCCGCGCCTCCTTCTCTTCGCGTTAAAGGGAGTTGAGGCGCTTGCGACGCATCTAATCCCTCCGCCGGTGCTAACCGGATCAGGTTCAGCGGGTTGGCCGGGATTTTCATCCCGTATGGCCTCTCAGCCGGCGAACAGCCGGCACCCCGTTAGAGCGGGTTGAGCAATAGGACGGTCGCCGCCGACGCGCAACCGTTTTGACGCATCTGCCAGCTAAGCCAGCAGGCACTCGACGTCGGCCGCCGGCGCCGCGCGGCCGAGATTGTTGTCAAGCGTCGCCAGCGGCAGTCGCTTGCGCTGCGCCAGTTCGAGGTAAGTGGCGTCATAGACAGTCAAGCTGTGTCGCTTGGCCAAAGCGAGCGTCACGCCCCAGGCGTGCAGGCCCGTCTCGGGGTCGATCTCGATCGGCAGGACGCGGAAGCGCTCCAACGACTCCAGCATGTAGGCTTCCGTGACGCGCTTGCGCACCAGCGCGCCACGCAGTCCGCTGGCGATCTCGAGCAGCCAGAGCGACGGCACAACGGCGCCAGACCGTGCGATACGATCGAAAACGCCGTCGACCGCTTCCGTCGTCTCATCCTCGAACAGCCACGCCAGCGCGGCCGAGGCGTCCAGCACGAGGCTCATCGGCGGCCTTCCTCGATCAGGTCCCGTATGGGCACGCCGCCGAGCTTTACGCCTTTGCGCGCGACTTTGGCCTGCTGCACGGCGTCCAGTGCGGCTGCTGTTCGGGACGCGTCGCGCGGAGCCACCAGCCGAGCAACCGCTCGACCGTGACGCGTGATCGTCACCTCTTCACCACTCTCGACCAGATCGAGCAGGCTGCCGAGCGTGTTCTTGGCCTCGAAGGCACCGACAGACCTCATATTCGCCTCCAGATAAGCCAGCTTAAGCTAGCTGTTTCTCATGTCTGTATCAACGGCCATCCGCATGTGAGCGCGACTCACAGGCTGTTCCGTGACAGGATGCCGGCTCGGAGAACCGCCATGGACATCAATTCGCTGCTCATTTTTGCCGGCGCGCTGTGCGTGGCGGCCGGCTCGCCCGGCCCGTCCATCGCCGCGCTGGTCGCACGCGTCATCTCCAAGGGCTGGCGCGACGTGCTGCCGTTCCTCGCCGCGATGTGGGTGGGCGAAGCGATCTGGCTGTCGCTCGCCGTGTTCGGCCTCGCCTTCGTGGCGCAGACCTTCCACCTCGCCTTCGTGATCGTGAAGTGGGCGGGTGTCGCCTATCTCGCGTACCTGGCCTGGAAGATGTGGACCGCCCCGGTGACGCCGCCGGCTGAAGGCGAACTGCCACGATCGGATTCAGCCCTGCGGCTGTTCCTCGCCGGCATGGCCGTGACGCTCGGCAACCCGAAGATCATGATGTTCTACCTGGCTCTGCTGCCGACCATCGTCGATCTCGCCTCGGTCTCCCTGCTCGGCTGGATCGAGTTGACCGCCACCATGGTGCTCGTGCTGGTGCTGGTCGATCTCGCCTGGGTGCTGGCAGCGGCGCAGGCGCGCCGGCTCCTGAAGAGCGCGCGCGCCATGCGTGTCGCCAACCGCGTCAGCGCCACGACGATGGCGGGAGCGGCAGCGGCCATCGCCGCCCGCTAGAGCGCCCGCCGGGCCGCCGGCCCGTCACACCGGCTTCATGTCAGCCTGCGCACTCTCGGGGCGCTGCAGGAACGCATGCCCAATCGCGGGCGACTCATGTACGATGCCGGCAAATTTGTTGACCTGGGGAGGTCACAGGGAATGGCAGACGGCATCTATTCGCAGCCGGACAGGCTGTTCGACGACCTGCTCGCGCGGGCGCCCGGCGAGGACCTCGCCGCCTACCAGCCGGCCGACCTGAGGCAGGCCGCAGCCCTTCTCGCCCGTGCCGTGCGGCGGCAGGTCAAGGGCAGCTCGCTCGTCGCCATCGACAATGACGGGCAGGTCACACGCGCCGGTCGTCCGGTGACGGTCGTTACCGTCGTCAACGACAACATGCCCTTCCTGTTCGATTCGATCATGGGCGAGATCACCGAATCCGCCGGCGAACCGCTGCTCGTGATCCACCCGGTGCTGCTGGCGCGCCACGATGAAAGCGGCGTCTCCGCCATTCTCGGCGAGGCAGCCGCGGGGCGCGGCGACGCGCTGGCAGACCGCATCAGCGTGATCCACGTGCATGTGCCGCGGCTGTCGGCCGACGACGCGACGGCGCTTGGGCAGCACCTCGAGCGCACGCTGCGCCAGGTGCGCGCTGCCGTCAGCGACTGGAAGCCAATGCTCGGCCGGCTGGAACGCGAGATCGCCGAACTGCGCAACGCACCGCTCAACCGCCGCGCGGTGGAGGAGGCGGTCGCCTTTCTCGAATGGCTGCGCGACGACAATTTCACCTTCCTCGGCATGCGCGAGTTCGCATGGTCGGGCGACGCGCAGGACGGCGAACTGGCGCGCGGCGCGGCGCCCGGACTCGGCATCCTCTCCGACCCGAACGTGCTGGTGCTGCGGCGCGGCAACGAAGCGGTCAGCACCACGCCCGAGCTGCGCGCCTTCCTGCACGGGCCCGAACCGCTGATCGTCACCAAGGCCAATGCCAAGTCGGCGGTACACCGGCGCATCTATCTCGACTACATCGGCGTGAAGACCTACGATTCCGGCGGCAGCCTGACCGGCGAGCTGCGCATCGTCGGCCTGTTCACCTCCACCGCCTACACGCGTTCGGTGATGAAGATCCCGTATCTGCGCTCGAAGGCCGACGCGGTGACCGACGCCTCCGGCTTCAACCCGCAGGATCATTCCGGCAAGGCACTGACCAACGTGCTGGAATCCTATCCGCGCGACGAGCTGTTCCAGATCGACGTGCCGACGCTGGAAAAGCACGCCGCCGCGATCCTCGCGCTGGGCGAGCGGCCGCGCGTGCGAGCGCTGGTGCGCGTCGACCAGTTCGACCGCTTTGTCTCGATCATCGTCTTCGTGCCGCGCGACCGCTACGACAGCCGTGTGCGCGAGAACATCGGCGCATATCTGAAAACCGCTTTCGACGGTCGCCTCTCTGCTTTCTACCCGGCCTTCCCGGAAGGCTCCCTGGCGCGCGTGCATTTCATCATCGGCCGCTCCGGCGGCAAGACGCCCGAGGTCGATCCGGCAACGCTCGAAGCCGGCATCCGCGACATCGTGCGGACCTGGGAGGACGCGCTGTCCGAGGCCGCCGGCGACGACGAGGCCGACAGCGCGCTCCCGCGCATCGCCGCGCGCCTGCCGGAGAGCTATCGCGGCTCGTTCACTCCGGCCGAGGCGCTCATCGACGCCGGCCGCATCGCCAGCCTGTCGGCCGACAACCCCATCGCCATCGACTACTACCGCCATGCCGACCAGCCGCCTGAGCAGGCGGCCCTGAAGATCTATCATCACGGCTCGGCGGTGGCGCTGTCGCGGCGCGTGCCCATCCTCGAGAATGGCGGCTTCCGCGTCATCAGCGAGCGCACCTTCGAGGTGCCCGGCGAAACCGCCGATGCCCCGACCATCTTCATCCACGACATGGAACTGGAGAACGCCTTCGGCCGGCCAATCGCGCTGGAAGAACGCAGCCCGCTCTTCGAGGACGTATTCCTTTCGGTCTGGCGCGGCCAGAGCGACAATGACGGCTACAACGCGCTGACCCAGACGGCCGGCCTGTGGTCGCACCAGATCATGGTGCTGCGCGCCTATGGCCGCTACCTGCAGCAGGCCGGCATTCCGCAGAGCCAGGATTTCATCGCCGCCGCGCTCAACCGCTATCCCGAGATCGCGCGCGCACTGTTCGAGCTGTTCGTCTGCCGCTTCGACAATGGCGCCGCCGAGCGCGACGTCACCGCCAAGCATCTCAAGGCGAAGCTGAAGGACGAACTCGACGCCGTCCCCAGCATCGACGACGACACCATCATCCGCCGTTACCTGAACCTGATCGAGTCGTCGCTGCGCACCAATTACTTCGCCGGCGCACTCGACAACCCGGCCATATCGCTCGCCATCAAGCTCGACTCGCGCGCCGTCACCGGCTTGCCCGAGCCAAAACCGTGGCGCGAGATCTTTGTCTACGGACCCGAGGTCGAGGGCGTGCATCTGCGCTTCGGCCCGGTGGCGCGCGGCGGCCTGCGCTGGTCCGACCGGGCGCAGGACTACCGCACCGAGGTGCTGGGCCTGGTGAAGGCACAGCAGGTGAAGAACGCCGTCATCGTGCCGGTCGGCGCCAAGGGCGGCTTCTTCCCGAAACGCATGCCCGCGGGCGGCAGCCGCGACGCGGTCTTCGCCGCCGGCACCGCGGCCTATGTCAATTTTGTCTCCAGCCTGCTCTCGATCACCGACAATCTCGAAGGCGAGGCGGTGGTGCCACCGGCAAAAGTGCAGCGCCACGACCCCGACGACCCGTACTTCGTCGTCGCCGCCGACAAGGGCACGGCCACCTTTTCCGACACCGCCAACGCGATCAGCCAGAAGCACGGCTTCTGGCTCGACGACGCCTTCGCCTCGGGCGGTTCGGCCGGCTACGACCACAAGAAGATGGGCATCACGGCGCGTGGCGCGTGGGAGGCCGTGAAGCGGCATTTCCGCGAGATGGGACGCGACGGCAAGGCGTGGGACATCCAGACCGAGCCGTTCACCGCCGTCGGCGTCGGTGACATGTCGGGCGATGTGTTCGGCAACGGCATGCTGCTGTCGCCACAGACCCGCCTGATCGCCGCCTTCGACCATCGCGACATCTTCATCGATCCCGAGCCGGACGCGGCGCTATCGCTCGCCGAGCGCCAGCGCATGTTCGCGCTGCCGCGCTCCTCCTGGCAGGACTATGACACGTCCAGACTGTCGCCCGGCGGCTGCATCGTCCCGCGTTCGCAAAAGCAGGTGACGCTGTCGGCCGCCGCGGCCAAGGCAATCGGGCTCGACAAGACCGTCGCCTCGCCGACCGAGATCATGACCGCCATTCTTAAAGCGCCCGTTGACCTGCTGTGGTTCGGCGGCATCGGCACCTATGTGCGAGCGGCCGGCGAGAGCAACGCCGATGTCGGCGACCGCGCCAACGACGCCATCCGCGTCACCGCACGAGAGGTGCGCGCCAGGGCGATCGGCGAAGGCGCCAATCTTGGCGTCACCCAGCGCGCCCGCATCGAGTACGGGCTGGCCGGCGGCTACTGCAACTCCGACGCCATCGACAATTCCGGCGGCGTCAATTCCTCGGACGTCGAGGTCAACATCAAGATCGCGCTCGCCGCCGCCATGCGGAAGGGTTCGCTGACGCGTCCGGCGCGCAATGTGCTGCTCGCCGAGATGACCGAGGAGGTGGCGGGGCTGGTGCTCGCCAACAACTATCAGCAGACGCTGGCGATTTCGCTGGAGCGCGAGCATGGCCTCGCCTCGCTGCCGCACCAGGCCCGCTTCATGGCAGCGCTGGAGCAGCGCGGCCTGCTCGACCGCGCGGTCGAGACTCTGCCCTCGGCAACGCAGCTGGCCGAGCGCCAGCACCGCTCGGAGCCCCTGACCCGTGCCGAACTCGGCGTGCTGCTGGCCTACGCCAAGATCGTGCTGTTCTCGGACGTCATTGCCACCGACCTGCCGGACGATCCGCTGTTCGAGCGCGACCTGCTCGGTTACTTCCCCGACCGCATGGCGGCCGAATATGCCGACGAGATCCGCGCCCACCGGCTGCGGCGCGAGATCATCACCCGCGTCGTCGTCAACGACGTGGTCAATCGCGGCGGCCCGACCTTCGTCCACCGTCTGCAGGAGAGCACCGGGCGCAGCGTCGCCGACGTGCTGCGCGCCTATGCCGTCGTCCGCGACGGCTTCGCGCTCCCGGCCCTGCATCGCCGTATCGACGCGCTCGACACTGTCGTGGAAGGGCGTGCGCAGCTCGGTCTCTACCTGACGGTGCAGCGCCTCACCTGGAACGTGACCTCATGGATGCTGCGCAACAGCGCAGGCAGCGAGCCGCTGGCCGACCGCATCGCGGCAATTGCCGAGGCGCGCGCCGCACTCGAGCCTCTGCTCGACGAGATCATGCCGGGCTTCCTGCATGAAAAGGCGGCGGCGCGCGAGGCTGGTCTCGTCGCGCTCGGCGCGCCGCAGGAACTGGCTGGACGGCTGGCACATGCCGACGCCGCCGAACTGGTGCCCGACATCGCCCATGTGGCGCGCGCTGCCGGCGCCGGACTGGATGCGGCGGCGCGGGCGTTCTTCGCCGCCAGCGAGGCGTTCCGCATCGGCCGCATCGAGGAAGCGGCGCGCGGTATCGGCGCGACCGACTATTATGACGGCCTTGCGCTTTCACGGGCGCATGACATGATCGCCGCGGCAAGGCGGGGGATCGCAATTGCCGCCCTCTCCGCCTTCGGCAAGGCTGCCGACCCGGTGGCGGCGTGGCTGGAAGCGGGCGGCGAGCGCGTGGCGCGCATCCGAGAGAGATTGCAGGCGCTGACGGAAGGCGGCGACATCACCGTGTCGCGGCTGTCGGTGGCGGCGGGGCTGTTGGGTGACCTGACGGTTGCCTGACATGGGCGACCTTACCGGCGCCCGACGCGGCATGAGGGGGAGTTTCAGATGGCGGTCATGACGGCGGAAGAGCCGGTGCGCGCGCCGCGCCGCGGCATCTGGGGCTGGATGCTGTTCGACTGGGCGGCGCAACCTTTCTTCACCGTCGTCACCACCTTCATCTTCGGACCCTATTTCGTCTCGCGCCTTGCCACCGACCCGGCCGAATACGCAGCCGCCAAGGCCGCCGGCCCGGAAGCGCTGCAGGCCTATGAGGCGGCGCAGCACGCGATGGGCCAGGCGGCCTGGGGCTACGGCCTCGCGGCAGCCGGCTTCGTCATCGCCATCCTGTCGCCGATCCTCGGTTCGATCGCCGACCAGACCGGCTCACGCAAGCCGTGGATCGCGGTGTTCGCGGCCTTGAAGATCGTCTGCCTGTTCCTGCTCTGGACGGCGGCACCGGGCTCGAACCTGTTCGTGATCGTGCTGTTCTTCTCGCTCGCCTCGGTGGCGGCGGAATTCTCCACCGTGTTCAACGATTCCATGATGAACCGGCTGGTGCCGAAGAGCGAGATCGGCAGGCTTTCCAACGTTGCCTGGGGCCTCGGCTACCTTGGCGGCATGATCGTGCTGATCTTCATCGTCGCCTTCCTCGCCGCCTCGCCGGAAACCGGCAAGACGATCATCGGCGCCGACCCGCTGTTCGGCCTCGACCCGGCGCAGGGCGAGGACGCACGTGCCAGCGGCCCGATCTCCGCCGTCTGGTACCTGATCTTCATCCTGCCGATGTTCTTCTGGACGCCGGACGCTCGGCGCGGCAAGCCGGTCGGACGGGCGGTGCGCGACGGCCTCTCCGAGCTCAAGTCGACGCTCGGCGAGGTGCGCAAGCGGTCGGGCCTTTTCCGCTTCCTCATCGCGCGCATGACCTACCAGGACGGCGTCAACGCGCTGCTGGCACTGGGCGGCACCTTCGCCGCCGCGATGTTCGGCTGGTCGATCACCGAAATCGGCATATACGGCATCATCCTGAACGTCGTCGCGATCATCGGCTGCCTGGTGGCCAGCCGGCTCGACCTTCGCCTCGGCTCCAAGCGCATGGTCATGATCTCGCTGGTGCTGCTGTCCATCGCGACCATCGGCATCGTCTCCACCACGCCGGAAGCGACGCTGTTCGGCCTCGTCGCGCTGCCGACGGCTGACTCCGGCGGGCTGTTCGGCACCGCCGCCGAAAAGGCCTACATCCTGTACGGCCTGCTGATCGGCATGGCCTTCGGACCGGTGCAGGCGTCGTCGCGCTCCTACATGGCGCGCAGCGTCAGCGTCGCGGAGACCGGCCGCTATTTCGGCATCTACGCGCTGGCCGGCCGCGCCACCAGCTTCCTCGCGCCGTTCCTCGTCGCGACGGTCACCGCCATCAGCGCCTCGCCGGCCCTCGGCATGGCGGTGATCATCCTGTTCCTGCTCGGCGGCATGGCGATCCTCGCCGGCACGCCCTACCCGGCCGACAACCCGAAGGATTGAGCCTTACGCAGACAGGCGATCTGATCTCGCGCTGAGGCTGATCCCCAGCGCCTTCAGCACACCGAGCAAGGTGGAAAGCTTCGGATCGCCGGTCTCGCTCAGCGCCTTGTAGAGCGCTTCGCGCGTTACCCCGGCTTCGCGCGCGATCGCCGACATGCCGCGCGCCCGCGCGATGACGCCTAGAGCGTGCGTGATGTAGGTGGCGTCGCCGCTGTCCAGCGCGTCGGTCAGCAATTCCGCTTCCGCCTCCGGCGTGCCGACAAACTCGGACGTGTCGAAAGGCAGGGTCTCGATCGCCATGATCATACCTCCTGCGCCAGCTGAATGGCGCGCCTGATGTCCCGCGCTTGCGAGGATTTGTCGCCGCCGCACAGCAGCAGGACGAGCGCATTCCCGCGACGCGCGAAATAGAGCCGGTAGCCGGGACCGTGATCGATGCGCAGTTCGCCGATCCCGTCGAAGAATTTCGCATCGCCGAAGAGGCCAGCCTCAAGCCAGATGATACGCCGGTTGATATGCTCCTTCGCCCGCAGATCCCTCAGATCGCCAAACCAGCGCCTGAATTCGACAGTCTGGCGGACCTCCAGCGTATGTGAACTGTAGTTCACATACGCGAAAAGATCAATGCCGGAAGTGGCGCGTGCCGGTGAACACCATGGCGATGCCATGCGCATCGGCGGCTGCGATCACCTCTTCGTCGCGCATCGAGCCGCCCGGCTGGATGACGGCGGTAGCGCCTGCCTCGATGGCCGAGAGCAGCCCGTCGGCGAACGGAAAGAATGCATCCGACGCCACCACCGAGCCTTGCGTGGCAGGCGCGGACGCTCCCGCGGCCTGCGCCGCATCCTCTGCCTTGCGCGCGGCGATGCGGGAGGAATCGACGCGGCTCATCTGGCCCGCCCCGACGCCGACGGTGGCGCCCGCCTTCGCGTAGACGATGGCGTTCGACTTGACGTGCTTGGCAACGCGGAAGGCGAATTTCAGGTCGGCGAGCTCAGCGTCCGTCGGGGCGCGTTTCGTCACCACCTTCAGTTCCATGTCTTCGACCACGGCATTGTCGCGCGATTGCACAAGCAGGCCGCCGGCGACCGATTTTGCCATGACGCCCGCCGCGCGCGGGTCGGGCAGGCCGTCGGTGACGAGCAGGCGCAGGTTTTTCTTGGCCGCTACGATCTCCACCGCCTCCGGCGTCGCGTCGGGCGCGATGATCACCTCGGTGAAGATCTCGACCACGGCTCGCGCGGCGTCCGCGTCAAGCGTGCGGTTGAGCGCCACGATGCCGCCGAAGGCCGACACCGGATCGCAGGCGAGCGCCTTGGAGTAGGCGTCGGCGATCGTCGTGCCGACGGCGACGCCGCAGGGATTGGCGTGCTTGATGATGGCGACCGCCGGAATGGCCGGATCGAACTCGCCGATCAGTTCGAAGGCGGCGTCGGTGTCGTTGATGTTGTTGTAGGAAAGCTGCTTGCCCTGCAGCTGCCGCGCCGTGGCGACGCCCGGCCGCGCCTCGCCCGACAGGTAGAAGCCGGCCTGCTGGTGCGGATTCTCGCCGTAGCGCATGACGCTGGCGAGGCGCCCGCCGAACGCGCGCCAGGCCGGATGCTCGACCTTCAGCGTTTCGGCGAACCAGCCCGAGATGGCAGCGTCGTAGGCGGCCGTGCGCGCAAAGGCCTTGGCCGCCAGATGCCGGCGGAAGTCGAAGGAGAGCGAACCGAAATTCATCTCCAGCGCGTTGAGCAGCGGCGCATAGTCGTCCGGGTCGGTGACCACCGCGACATAGGCGTGGTTCTTGGCGGCGGCGCGCACCATCGCCGGCCCGCCGATGTCGATGTTCTCGACCACTGCCGCATAGTCGCCGCCAGCCGCCCGCACCTGCTCGAACGGATAGAGGTTGACCACCAGGAGGTCGATCGAGGCGATGCCGTGCGTGTTCATCGCATCGACGTGCTCGGCATCGTCGCGGATGCCGAGCAGGCCGCCATGCACGCCGGGATGCAGCGTCTTCACGCGGCCGTCCATGATTTCCGGGAAGCCGGTCAGTTCGGAGACGTCGCGCACGCCGATGCCGGCGGCAGCGATCGCCTTTGCCGTACCGCCGGTCGAGATGAGCTCGACGCCGGCGCGCGACAGCGCCGTGGCAAGCGCGATCAGCCCAGTCTTGTCGGAGACGGAAAGGAGGGCACGCCGCACCGGCACGAGATCCGGGGCCGGAATGTTTTTCGGCTGAACGGCCATCGCCAGTCTCCTTCGGGCAATTCCAGCAGCGGGAAAGCCGCCGCTAGCACAGGCAGGCGGGCTTGGGAACCGAAGGCGGTGGAAAGGCTCAGCGCTGGCGGACGGCGGGGGCGAGCTTCGTGCGGGTGAAGCGCCAGCGCACCTCCGGGAAATCGGAGGCCTTGAAGACCAGTGCGATCTGGCGATTGCGACGCGGGCCTGCGAGGTCGGCGAAGAAGATCGATTCCTCGACCGCGGGAACGACGCCGCTGGCGGTGAAGACGAAGGTGTCGCCGGCCGGCGACGTCAGCACCAGCCGCTCCTGCCCGTCATGCGCGACGGACACGTCCGGGTGCAGGTGGAAGCGCACCGAAACGAAGTCGCGGCCATTGTTCTTCGCCGGCGCGCCGCCCGCCTTGTAGAAGCGGTCGACGCCGTCGAGCACGTTGCCCTCGTGCGACAGCGATACTTCGCGCTCGTGGAATATCTGGAACCGCGAGACATAGCCGTCATGGCTGGCGACGAAGCCGTGCACGCCCTGCCGGTCGATGCGCCGCACCGGCACGTTCCGCGGACCGGCGACGAGCGGACTGCCGAGCAGGTCGCTCATCGACGCGGAGAGGTCGAAGCGCGCCGACGAAGTGTCGTTGAGCGTCGCCGTCGAATGCGCCGCAGTGGCGCGCGACAGCGGGCGGAAATCCTCGGCGCCATAGGTGTCGATGCCGGCGTTGACGACGAACAGGTGGCGGCTAGACGACATCTCGAAGGCGAGGCAGCCGGCATGCGCCGCTCCCGACACGTCGGTCGGCGGCGCCATGCCGGTATCGGCGATCACCGTGGTGCCGCCCATCGACAGCCGCTGGTAGCCGGAATGCGGCGCCTGCAGCAGCGGGGCGCCGTCGCTGTCGTCGTGCCGCAGGATCGCGACGATGCGGTCCTGGATGGTGGCGCCCATGCCGTTGAAACGCGCCAGGCTGCCGTCGCCATGACGGAAGAAGCGCAGCGCCGGCAGCATCCGCTCGATGGCGCCGATCAGCGCCGCCGGCGGCGCCTCGGCCTGGTTGGCATAGGTCTGGCGCAGCGGCAGAAGGTCGGTGAGGATTTCGATCAACGCGCTCGGGTCGCGCGAGACGTGGCCGCCATCGGGCAGAACCTGCCGTTCCAGCTCGTCGACGAGATTGCGCGTGGCGGCGCGCAGCGCGGCCGGCGTCGACGGCAGGGCGAGTGCGGCGAGCGCCAGCGCCACGCGGGCGCGCAGCCTGTGCCGGTCCTGCGGCATCTCTCCGGCGAGCGAACGCAGGAAGCGCACCTGCATTGCAAGCGAACGCAGGAAGGCGCGGTAGAAGCGGAAATCGGCGCCCTGCAGCACGACCGACGAATGCTGCAGCCAAGCGATGACACGCCGCGCCACGATCGATGGCTCCCATGAAACGCCAGAGACGCGGTTGCCATGCAGCGCGATCCAGTCGCCGACAAGCGCGCGCGCATTGGCGGCGGCGAGCTCGGTGCCGGCGGCGCGCATGTGGCGCAGCCAGCGGAAACCGTGCAGCGACTTCATCCAGCCGCGATTGGCGATCTCCAGCTGGAAGGGCGAATGCCCGCCGCTTTCGACCAGATGCCCGGAGAGCGGAAATCGCCCGTAATAGATCTCGAGCGCGATCTGCGGATCGGCGAGTCGCAGGTCCGGCGGGGCGATGAGAACACGTTCCGGCGTACGGCCGGCAAAACGCCAGCGCGAGATCGGACCGGAGCGCAAACGCCGTCGCGTGCGGCGCCAGAGTTCTCGCGCCACAAGTGCCCAGATGCCGGGCGTGCGATGCGCAGCCCTCGCCAAACCAGTACTCCCATACCCCACGCGGAGCAGGTTAGACGATCAAGCCCTTATGGCCAAAGGGTTTTTCGCGTCGAGATTAACGGCGGCGCAGGCGCGCGGCAAAAAAGCCGTCCAGACCGGAGATCGCCGGACGGCCAAGATCGAGGTCGGCGGGCGTCGTCCGCAGCCAGCCCGCTGCTGTCACGAAGCCTTCGATACCCGGCAGCTCGTCGGCCAGGATCGGGTCTGCCTCGACCTCGGGATGTGCCGCGAGGAAGGCATCGACCAGCTCCTCCCCCTCTTCCGGATCGAGGGAGCAGTTCGAGAAGACGATACGCCCGCCGGGGCGCGCCAGCTTCACGGCCGCGGCCAGCAGGCGCGCCTGCAGCGCCGCCAGCTTGGCAACGTCCCCCGTGGTTTTCGTCCATGGCACATCGGGATGCCGGCGCACCGTGCCGGTGGAAGAACAGGGCGCGTCGAGCAGCACGGCGTCGAAGCCTTCGCGCGGCTCGAAGGCGCCGGCGTCCGACTGCACGATGTCGGCCGTCAGCCGCAGCCGTTCGAAATTGGCGGCGAGCCGTTTCAGCCGGCTGGCGGAACTGTCCACCGCGGTGACACGAGCGCCGGCGAGCGCGAGTTGCGCCGTCTTGCCGCCGGGCGCGGCGCAGAGATCCACGACCGTCTTGCCCGCGACATCGCCGAGCAGGCGCGCCGGTAGCGCCGCCGCCGCGTCCTGCACCCACCATTCGCCATCGGCGAAGCCGGGCAGCTCGGTCACCGGCGCCGGGAACTTCTCGATGCGGACGGTCCCGGTGGGCAGGACAATACCACCGAGCGCCTGCGCCCATGCCTGCGGGTCTGCCTTGACGCTGATGTCGACCGGCGCCTCGTGGCGATGCGCGGCGAGGATGGCAGCCGCCTTCGCCTCGCCATAGGCGGCCGTCAGCCGCTGCGAAAACCAGGCGGGCGCATCGTCGCTCTTCGCCAGTTCGGCCGGCAGCGCGCGTTCCTTCACGCGCGTCAGCGCACGCAGCACCGCGTTGACCAGCGCTGCAAAACGCGCCGTGCGCGGATCGCTCTTGGCGTGCTCGACGGCAAGGTCGACGGCGGCGCTGTCCGGCACGTCGAGGAACAGGATCTGCGCCGCACCGACATGCAGCAGGTGTTCAAGCGCATGCGCATTGGCCGGCAGCGGCCGTTCCAGCCGCCGCGCGATCAGCCGGCCGATCGGGCCCCGGAAACGCAGGGCGGTGGCAAGGATGGCGCGCACCAGCGCTCGATCACGCGGCTCGAGCGCCAGATAGTGCGGATGACCGTGTTCGTTGTCGGTGAGGCCATCGAGCGGTGTCCGCGCCTCGACCACGGCGCCAAGCAGCTTGGCGGCCGTGCGCCGGGCGGCCAGTCCGGGAACGTCCGGTTGCTGCTGCTGCGAAGCCTGCTTCGGTCGGCTGCGTCGTGCCACGCCCGGTGAGCCTCCGCTCACGAGCGCCCTCCGCGTGGCCCGGTCGGATTGCGGCCCCACGGATTGGCCGGCTTCTCGGCGGGCTCGGATTTGCCCCACGGGCCGGCGCCTTCCGCAGGACGCTCGGTCGGCACGGTGCGGACTTCTGGCGTCCGGCGTGCCTCAGGCATCGGCCCGGCGGGAGGCGGCGCGGCACCGCGCTCCGGCTGCGGCTGTGCCGGGCGCGAACCGCTGGTCCATTGCTGCTCCATCTGCCTGAGTGCGGCGATGCGGTTCTCGGTCGCCGGGTGCGTCGAGAACAGATTGTCCATGCGCTCGCCCGACAGCGGATTGATGATGAACAGGTGCGCGGTGGCCGGGTTGCGCTCCGCGTCGACATTGACGAAGCGCTTGGCGTTGAGTGCGATCTTGCCCAGCGCCGAGGCCAGCCACATCGGGTTGTCGCAGATCTCCGCGCCGCGCCGGTCGGCGGCGTATTCGCGCGTGCGGCTGATCGCCATCTGCACCATCATCGCGGCGAGCGGCGCGACGATCATCGCCACCAGCACGCCGATGAAGCCGAGCGGATTGTTGTTCTCGCGATTTCCCCCGAAGAAGAAGGCGAAATTGCCGAGCATCGAGATCGCGCCGGCGAGCGTCGCGGTGATCGTCATGGTCAGCGTGTCGCGGTTCTGGATGTGCGCCAGTTCGTGCGCCATGACGCCGGCGACTTCCTCGTAGCTCAGCCGGCTGAGCAGGCCCGTCGTCGCCGCCACGGCGGCGTTCTGCGGATTGCGCCCGGTGGCAAAGGCAAACGGCAGCTCGTTCTGGATCAGATACACCTTCGGCATCGGCAGATTTGCGCGCTCCGCCAGCCCGCGCACGAAGCCAAAGAACTCCGGCGCGCTGCGTTCGTCCACCTCCCCCGCATGATGCATGCGCAGCACCATCTTGTCGGCGTTCCAGTAGCCGAACAGGTTCATCGCGGCGGCGATGATGAAGGCGATGACCATGCCTCCGGTACCGCCGATCAGGTAGCCGACGCCCATGAAGAGCGCCGTCATGAAAGCCAGCAGCATGCCGGTGCGGATGGTGTTCATGGTCTCCTCGTCGCCAGGGTCGTTTGGTAGGCGGGGTCGATCCCCGCGCCGTTCATGGCTATATGATGGGCAAAGGTGCAACCTCTTTCAATGCGGCGGCGATGAACAGACCCGACGAAAAGCCCGAGACAATGCCGGCCGCACGGACGCTGAGCCCGGCAGCCCAGCGCGCGCTGGCCGAAGCGAAGGCGCGGCGCGCCGAATACGATGCGCTGGAGGCGGCGATGCCGCCGGAGCGCGGCGGCCGCGGCGGTCTCGAACCGGTGCGGTACGGCGACTGGGAAGTGAAGGGCATCGCGTCGGATTTCTGACCTCGGCGAGGACGGGCGCGCGACTGGCGGAGAGCCAGTTAATTTGCCTGGCAGCGGAACCGCGACACCTGCCGGACGTTTGGAGGGAGTACCGTTCCTCCATCCTCGCAGGTCGCATAAATGCTCATCCGACTCGGCTACGAGATCGCCATCGAGTGCGCGCAGCCAACGCCGCTCAACTCCGTCCTCGATATTCACGACGAACGTCAGCCGGACATCAAGCGCCAGACCCGCGTGCTCACCTCACCCTCGGTGCCGCAGCGCACCTATCGAGACCGCTACGGCAACACCTGCCGCCGCTTCATCGCGCCGGCCGGCCGGTTCTCGATCCTCTACGATGCGGTGGTCGAAGACAGCGGTGAGCCCGACACCGTCAATCGCCTGGCGCGCGAGACGCCCGTTGAAAACCTGCCCGACGATGCTATCGTCTATTTGCTCGGCAGCCGCTACTGCGAGACCGACCACCTCGCCGGGCTCGCCTGGAGCCTGTTCGGGCATATCCCGCCGGGCTGGGCACGCGTGCAGGCGATCGTCGACTACGTGCATGAGCGACTGTCCTTCGGATACGGCTATGCGCGCTCCACCCGCACGGCGGCCCAGGCGCATGAGGAGCGTGTCGGCGTCTGCCGCGACTTCGCACACCTCGCCATCGCGATGTGCCGCTGCATGAACATCCCGGCGCGCTACGTCAACGGCTACCTCGGAGACATCGGCGTGCCCGCCGACCCGGCGCCGATGGATTTTTCCGCCTGGTTCGAGGCATTCCTCGACGGCAAGTGGTACACGTTCGACGCCCGCCACAACCATCCCCGCATCGGGCGCATCGTCATCGCCCGCGGCCGCGACGCGACCGACGTGCCGCTGCTGCACTCCTTCGGTCCGCACCGCCTCGATCTGTTCCGCGTCTGGGCCTACGAGGAGCAGGGAACAGCCTCTGCGCCGCCGCCCAACCAGTCGGTCGACAGGACTGTGTCGGCGCAGGTGCTGCAGTAGCTTTCGGCTTGTCTGCCAAGGACGATAGGAATATTGTCCTCGGCATGCCTCTGCCGCGATTCCTCCTTCTCTCGATGGTCGTTGCGTTCGCACCGGCGGCGCGCAGCGCCGGGTCGGGCGAGCTTCTCGCCGGGCCGGTCGAGGTGCGCGTCGTTTCCGTCCTTGACGGCGACACGTTTCGCGCCGAGGCGCATGTGTGGCCGGGCCACCACGTGACGGTGAACGTGCGCATTCGCGGCATCGACGCGCCGGAGATGAAATCGCGCTGCGACGAGGAACGCGACGCCGCCCGTGCGGCGCGTGAGGCGCTTGCTGTCATGCTGGGCGAGACCGTGCGCATCGCCAACATCGCCGGCGCGAAATATTACGGCCGCGTCCTGGCGGATGTGGCGACGGCCGATGGCGCCGGTGTGGCCGACACCATGCTCGGCCTGCATCTGGTGCGCCGCTACGATGGCGGCCGGCGGGACAGCTGGTGCGGCTGACGATGTCGCGCCGCACCCTGAAACGGAAAAGGCCGCTCTCGCGAACGGCCTTCCCGTGAACTTTCGTCCAGTGCGCGACCCGGGTCGGAAGCTCTCGCTTCCAAGCCGCGCGTTTCGCGCTTCAACGGAGAGACTGCTCTCCGCGAAGGCGATCCGCCGAATTCACGCTCTGGCAAACGAAATCACTCGACATCGGATCACCTCCTTCCAGTTGGTTGAACACGTCTCCAATGTGGAACCTGGCGAACGCGTTGACAAGTAGCCCTCAATCACGCCCGCCCGTGCGGCGGCGCACAACCGGTCGCCGCCGGTGCCACACCGGCTGCCGCGCCAGCGCCAGCCTCGCCTGCTCAAGATCGATGACGTTGCCACCGAGTTCAAAGACGCGCGGCGCCGCGACGTCCGGGTCGGTCGCCGACCGGTCGACGTCGTGCGACAGCTCCATCAGCGTGTTGCCGACGGCCGCGATAAGCGCGGGGAGCTGTTCCAGGGAAATGGTGTTCGCCTGCAGATAGGCGACGATGATCCTCGACGTGCGCTCCAATGTTGGTCCTATGTCGTCGGGCACGGAATTCTCCTTGGCATGCTGAACGCAGCTTGGCGCGCCCGTTTTCCTTCGGACGCGGGAGTGCTGCGCGAAATGTAAGTCACTGTGTTCGGGAAGCGTCTCGTCGCGATCGGCTATGACGCCTTGTCGAGGCGCCCGCGTTCGGCAGGTTTGGCCGTAAGCATGTCGCTCGCCAGCAGCAGCTTGAGGCGACGCTGCGTGCGCTCGTCGAAATGCGCCACCACCGCCACCGTCTCCTGCCCGTCGATCATGTGCGTGATGCCGAGCGGATAGGCGAGGAAGTGGCACTGGATGAACTTGATGACCTGCGACGGCGCCAGTTCCACCACCACCGCCTCGACGCCATTCCGCAGGCCCCACTCGACATAGGCGTGGACCAGCATCGCCCCGGCCTGGCCGAGCCCGCGCCCGTCGCCGCGATAGGCGCGGTCGACGCCGAAGCGCGTCCATTCGAAGATCGTCGGGCTGGACGGCGGCTGCCCCTCGCACAGATGCGGGTAGACGCGGGTGAGCAGATACGGACGCGTGGTCGGCAGCAGGCGCGAGTAGCCGATCAGCCGGTCGTGTTCGTAGAGCAGGAAGTTGACCGAGTTCTCGTCGTCGAACTCGTCGCGCTCCATCCCGTCGCTGCGCCGCAGCTTTTCCCAGCGAGCCTCTTCGACGAAGATGCGATGGCGAAGCCGGTAGGCCTCCTCCATCTCGTCGATACACGTCTCGCGCTGACGGCCTTCGATGATCTTGATCTGCATTTATCTCCCTCCCTTTCAGGAGAGGAAGCTTGTCATCTGTCAGGCAGGCCCGGCATTGGGGAATTCCCCATATTGACAGCAGGCTCAAAGGAGCCCGAGGCGTAGGGCCTGCGTCAGCGCCTGCGCAGTGTTGATCGCATTGAGCTTCTGCCGGGCCGAGGCGAGGTAGTGTTCGATCGACTTGTCGGAGAGGTCGAGGATGGTGCCGATGTCGGCGGTGGTCTTGCCTTCCGCCACCCAGAGCAGGCACTCGCGCTCGCGCGCCGACAGCAGCACCCCGCCGGAACGCAGCATGGCGCGGATCTCCAGGGCGCGGTGCACGGCATAGGAAGCGAGCACGGTCATCTTGGCCACGCTCGCCGGCGACTTGTCGATCGGGTCGCCGGAGAAGGAGACGCCGATGCGCAGCCCGTCGATCGTGTCGAGCGGGATCGTGATGCCGTCATGCAGGCGGAAGTCGCGCGCCTCGTCCATGACGCGCCGCGCGCCGGGCTGCTGGTTCCCGTAGACGATCTCCGACCAGATCAGCGGCTCGGTCTGCGTGGCGGCGTGCAGGATGGTCGGGTCGCGCCGCACATACTGCTTGCGGAAATAGCGGTTGGCCCAGTCATGCGGCCAGATGCCGAGCACGACGTAGTCGGGCTGCTCCTCGGGCCGGATGATGCGGTCGGGAATGATGCCGGCAAGCACATGCTGCACGCCGAACGGCGAACAGTTCTTCAAGAGCACCGTGTAGACGTCAGCCAGGCTCACGGCCCTGCTGAACGACAGCACGAGATCGAACGTCTCCTGCAGCGGATTCATCGCTGGGCCACCCCGTCCCGCGATCTTGATAGTGTAGTATCAGATCAATTCAGTCTGCAATCATCCCGTCTCGGACTATGAGGAAATCAACGGGCCGCGCAAGTCTTAATACGATCCGAACTAAACTCCGCTCGATTTAGGCGGCGCGCCGCCTTGAATTGCGCCGCACGCCGGTCGGAATACGGCCAAGACCGGTAGCCTTGGCGAGCTCCGAACGGGCGACAGCATAGTTTGGCGCCACCATCGGATAGTCCGGCGGGAGGCCCCATTTCTGCCGGTACTGGTCCGGCGTCATGCCGTAGGCCGAGCCGAGATGCCGCTTCAGCGACTTGTACTTCTTCCCGTCTTCCAGGCAGATGATGTAGTCGGGCGTGACCGACTTCTTGATCGGCACCGGCGGCCGCAGCGCCTCGCGCGGAGGTTGTTCGCTGGTCAGGCCGGTCATCGCGGCATGCACCTGCGAGATCAGCGCTGGCAGGCCGGATGCCTGCACGTCATTCTTGGACACATAGGCCGCCACAATGTCGGCGGTGAATGCGATGAGATCATCCTTAGCAGACATCAGTCTTCCCCTTGCTTTGTTATTTTTCCGCCCTCGGCCTGACAGGCGGCTCTCCATAGCAGAAACGAAACCGAAACTGCGACTGGCAAAAACCCTATTTTGGAAATTCTTGATCAAACTTGCGGCCAATTTCTGTCCTCCATGTCGCTTTTTCAGTGCCTGTGACGTTTCAGATTCACCCATAGCGACTCCGCACAAGACATTTCGGCGGTTTCAGGCCCTGTGCACGCGCAGGTGATTCGGGCGCGCCCAGTCGACTTGCGTCGGCCCGAAAGCCGTGCGGTCTCCTTGATTGACTCTTCACCGAAAGCGGCTACAACGCCGCCGGTATCTCGGAGACGGCTTCCCATGCGCGGCCTCGTGCTCGCATCCGCATCGCTCGGACTGCCCGGCATCGCCGGAGCCGCCGCGCGCGCCCGCTCCACCAAAACCACGGCCAAAACCACGACCGCCAAAACGGTCTGACCATCCTTGGCCCGCCACCTCTCCCTGGCACGGCCGGGGAGGCGGGACCCGCAAGGCCGGCGGGTCTGCTCCAGAACAGACGGGCGGAGAGAGGGACAGGAGAACTTCCATGGGTTTCAAGGTTGCGATCGCCGGCGCCACGGGCAATGTCGGCCGCGAAATGCTCAACATCCTCGAGGAGCGCGGTTTCCCCGCCGACGAGGTGGTGGCGCTCGCCTCGCGCCGTTCGGTCGGCACCGAGGTTTCCTACGGCGACCGCACGCTGAAGGTGAAGGATCTCGCCACCTATGATTTTTCCGATACCGACATCTGCCTGATGTCGGCCGGCGGCAATGTCTCCAAGGAATGGTCGCCGAAGATCGGCAAGCAGGGCTGCGTCGTCATCGATAACTCGTCGGCATTCCGCTACGATCAGGACGTGCCGCTGATCGTGCCGGAAGTGAACGCCGACGCGATCGAGCAGTTCACCCGCCGCAACATCATCGCCAATCCCAACTGCTCGACCGCGCAGATGCTGGTGGCGCTGAAGCCGCTGCATGACCACGCGAAGATCAAGCGCGTCGTGGTCGCCACCTACCAGTCGGTCTCGGGCGCCGGCAAGGAAGGCATGGACGAGCTCTTCACCCAGACCCGCGCCGTTTTCGTCGCCGACCCGGTCGAGGCGAAGAAGTTCACCAAGCGCATCGCCTTCAACGTCATTCCGCATATCGACGTCTTCATGGACGACGGCTCCACCAAGGAAGAGTGGAAGATGGTGGCCGAGACCAAGAAGATGCTCGATCCGAAGATCAAGGTGACCGCGACCTGCGTCCGCGTGCCGGTCTTCATCGGCCACTCGGAAGCCGTCAACCTGGAGTTCGAGGACCCGATCACCGCCGACGAAGCGCGCGAGATCCTGCGCGAGTCGCCGGGCTGCCTGGTCGTCGACAAGCGCGAGAACGGCGGCTACATCACGCCGCTCGAAAGCGCCGGCGAGGACGCCACCTACATCTCGCGCATCCGCGAGGACTCGACCGTCGATAACGGCCTCAACATCTGGATCGTTTCCGACAACCTGCGCAAGGGCGCCGCCCTCAATGCCGTGCAGATCGCCGAACTGCTGGTGGCGCGCGGCTTGATCCAGCCGAAGCGCAAGGCCGCCTGAGGCAAACCGTGAAGCGCCCGGTTTCGGCCGGGCGCAGATCTTGCAGAAATGGACTGTCGGCTCAGGCCGCCGGCTTGCGCACCGCCAGCTTTGTCGCCAGCGTCTCCATGCGCTCGGCCAACGAGCCGAGCGCACCGGTGAGCGCGGCGTCGTTCTTGTCGGCCTTGACCAGCGCGTCGTCGCGCGTCTTGCGCAGCGTGCCGATCTCGCTCTCCATGCCCTTCACCCGCCGCTGCAGCTCGTTCAGCTCGTCCATGACCATGATACCGGCCATGACGGTCAGCCGCTGGTCGCCGATCTCGCCGAACGATTCCTTCAGGTGTGCGACATAGCGGTCGAAGCGCTGCGACAGCTCGATGAGATGCTCTTCCTGGCCCTCGTCGCAGGCCATGCGGTACTGCTTGCCGTCAATGGTGACCGTCACCTGTGCCATGCGCTATCTGTCCAGCACCGCGCGAATGGTTTCCATCGCGGTCACCAGCCGCCGCGACACTTCCTTGTTGGCATCTTCGAGCCGCTCGGCGCGCGCCTCCGAACCGTCGAGCTCCTGCGCCAGGCGGGCGCGGTCGGCGTTCATGCGCTGCACTTCGGCCTCGGCTTCGGAATAATCCGCGTCCTGCTCGAGCCGCGCGCCCACGGCATCCTCGAGCGTCTCGATCGCCTTGCCGAGTCGCGCGATGACCTCTTTCAGGGTCGCTTCACCGGTCATTCCATCGCTCCAGCGCCACCCTGCCGCCGAATCGCACGCACACAGAAGAGTTTAGGCGGAGAAGATTAGGCAGCGTGTGAACTTGCCGTCAACAAACGGATCGGCGCTGTCCACGGCATTCGCGTGATGCGTCATCGGCGCGTCGCCCAGGCCGGCCGGATTTGTTGACAGGCGACTGCCACCTGCTATGTGGTCCGCGACCCTTTCCGGAGGCCTGCAGCATGACCCGCGAACTCCACGACCGCATGGCCAATGCGATCCGGTTTCTTTCCATCGACGCCGTCGAAAAAGCCAACTCGGGGCACCCCGGCCTGCCCATGGGCGCAGCCGACATCGCCACCGTGCTGTTCACCCAGTTCCTGAAATACGACCCGGCCGATCCGCACTGGCCCGACCGCGACCGCTTCATTCTCTCGGCCGGCCACGGCTCGATGCTGCTCTATTCGCTGCTGCATCTCACCGGCTATGCCGACATGACGCTGGACGAGATCAAGAACTTCCGCCAGGTCGGCTCGCGCACCGCCGGCCATCCGGAATACGGGCATGCCTCCGGCATCGAGACGACCACCGGCCCGCTCGGCCAGGGCCTGGCCAACTCGGTCGGCTTCGCGCTCGCCGAGCGCATCATGAACGCCACCTTCGGCGACGACCTCGTCGACCACTACACCTACGTGCTCGCCGGCGACGGCTGCCTGATGGAAGGCGTCAGCCAGGAGGCGATCAGCCTCGCCGGGCACCTGCAGTTGTCGAAGCTCGTCGTGTTCTGGGACAACAACGGCATCTCCATCGACGGCAAGGTGTCGCTGGCCGACTCCACCGACCAGGAGAAGCGTTTCGCCGCGTCTGGCTGGAACACCATCGCCATCGACGGCCACGACCCGGTGCAGATCGCCGACGCGCTCACCCGGGCGAAGGCCTCCGACCGGCCGACGCTGATCGCCGCACGCACCACCATCGGCTTCGGCGCCCCGACCAAGGCCGGCACCGCCAAGGCGCACGGCTCGCCGCTCGGCTCCGAGGAAATCGCCGGTGTCCGCAAGTTCTTCAACTGGGATTATGCGCCGTTCGAACTGCCGAACGACGTTATCGACGCCTGGCGCAAGGCCGGCCAGGCTTCGGCCGGCAAGCGCGCCGACTGGCAGAAGCGGCTCGCAGCGTCGTCCAACAAGGCCGAATTCGAGCGCCGTGCCGCCGGCAAGCTGCCGGGCGGGCTGGACGCCGCGATCGTCGCCTACAAGCAGAAGCTTTCCGCCGACAAGCCGAAGGTCGCCACCCGCAAATCCTCCGAGATGGCGCTCGAAGTGATCAACGGCGTGATCCCCGAGACGATCGGCGGCTCCGCCGACCTGACCGGCTCGAACAACACCAAGACCTCGCAGACCAAGCCGATCGCGCCGGGCGAGTTCGGCAACCGCTACGTCCACTATGGCATCCGTGAGCACGGCATGGCGGCGGCGATGAGCGGCATGGCCCTGCATGGCGGCTTCATCCCGTATGGCGGCACGTTCATGTGCTTCTCCGACTACGCCCGCCCGTCGATGCGCCTCGCCTCGCTGATGGGCATTCGCTCCATCTATGTGATGACGCACGATTCCATCGGCCTCGGCGAGGACGGCCCGACGCACCAGCCGGTCGAGCATCTCGCCGCGCTGCGCGCCATCCCGAACCACTATGTCATGCGCCCGGCCGACGCGGTGGAAGCCGCCGAATGCTGGCAGATCGCGCTGGAGACGGAAACGACGCCGACAACGCTGGCGCTGACCCGCCAGAACCTGCCGACGGTGCGCGAGCAGCATACCGCCGACAATCTCTGCCGCCGCGGCGCCTACGAACTGGCGAAGGCCGAGGGCGGCGATGCCGCCGTCACCATCTTCGCCACCGGCTCCGAGGTCGAGATCGCTCTTAAGGCGCGCGACCTGCTGCAGGGGCACGGTCACCCCGCCCGCGTGGTCTCGGTCCCCTGCTTCGAACTGTTCGAGGCGCAGGAGGAGAGCTACAAGGCCGAGATCCTCGGCAAGGCGCGCGTGAAGATCGCCATCGAGGCCGGCATACGCATGGGCTGGGATCGTTTCATCGGTCTCGACGGCATCTTCGTCGGCATGCACGGCTTCGGCGCCTCCGGCACCATCGAGCAGCTCTATCCGCATTTCGGCATCACCGCCGAAGCCGCGGCCGAGGCTGCCGAGAAGCGGCTGCACTGAGGCAACGCCAGATCGTCGCACGCCCGGTTTTGTGCCCGGCTAATCGATTGAAATTTGTTGTTGCGCGGCTGGATTCTTTGCCGCGTCGCCGCTATTGAAACGGGGCCCGGCTCGCGGGCCCAAGGTTCGAGCCCCGCTCCCAGGAGGAATGAATGACCGTCAGGATCGCCATCAACGGCTTCGGCCGCATCGGCCGCAACATTGTCCGCGCCATCTATGAATCGGGCCGCAAGGACATCGACGTCGTCGCGGTGAACGATCTCGGGCCGGTCGAGACCAACGCGCACCTGCTGCGCTTCGACAGCGTCCACGGCAAGTTTCCGCACGACGTTAAGGTCGAGGGCGACTCCATCGCCATCGGCAGCGAGAAGTTCAAGGTGCTCGCCGAGCGCGACCCGTCCAAGCTGCCGTGGAAGGATCTCGGCATCGACATCGCGATGGAGTGCACCGGCATCTTCACCGCACGCGACAAGGCGGCCGCGCACCTGACCGCCGGCGCCAAGCGCGTCATCGTCTCGGCCCCTGCCGACGGCGCCGACCTGACGGTGGTCTACGGCATCAACCACGACAAGCTGAGCAAGGACCACCTGGTCATCTCCAACGCGTCGTGCACCACCAACTGCCTGGCGCCGCTCGCCGCCGTTCTGCACGAAGCGGTCGGCATCGAGAAGGGAATGATGACCACCATCCATTCCTACACCGGCGACCAGCCGACGCTCGACACCATGCACAAGGACCTCTATCGCGCCCGCGCCGCGGCGCTGTCGCAGATCCCGACCTCGACCGGTGCCGCCAAGGCGCTCGGCCTGGTGATCCCGGAGCTGAAGGGCAAGCTGGACGGCATCTCGATCCGCGTGCCGACCCCGAACGTTTCGGTCGTCGACTTCAAGTTCATCGCCAAGAAGGCGACCACCGTCGAAGAGATCAACAACGCCATCATCGCGGCGTCGAAGGGCAAGCTGAAGGGCATTCTCGCGGTGACCGCGCACCCGAACGTCTCGATCGACTTCAACCACGATCCGCATTCCTCGACGCTGGCGCTCGACCAGACCAAGGTCATGGACGGCAATTTCGTCTCGGTGCTGTCCTGGTACGACAATGAGTGGGGCTTCTCGAACCGCATGGCCGACACGGCCGTCGCCTTCGCCAAGACCATCCAGTAGGGACTGGCATCAGTCTGGAAATACGAAGGGGGCCTCGCGGCCCCCTTTTTTCTTATGTCTCGCTGTCTCCGGCGAACCTCAAGTACCGCCGATCAGGCTGCTCCTCCGCCAGGGCCGGTGATCACCAGGTCGTCCCTGTGGATCATGGCGGAACGCGGCTCGTAGCCGAGCAGCACGCCGATCTCCGCGCTCTTTCGGCCGGCGATAAGGGCCGCGTCGGCGGCGTCATAGGCGACAAGCCCGCGCGCCACCTCTCGGCCGGACTGATCCACGATGGCCACCGTGTCGCCGCGCGAGAATGCTCCCGAGATCTCCCTGACGCCCGCCGGCAGCAGCGACTTGCCGGCGATGAGCGCGCCGATCGCGCCGGCATCGACGGTGAGCCTGCCGGCCGGTTCGAGATTGCCGGCGATCCAGCTCTTGTAGCCGCGCACCGGATTGGGGCTCGGCGCGAAGAAGGTCGAGCGCTCGCCGCGCTCGATGGCGGTCAGCGGGTACAGCCGGCTGCCCGAGGTGATGATCATGGCGGAGCCGGCCGTGGTGGCGATCTTGCCGGCATCGAGCTTGGTGCGCATGCCGCCGCGCGACAGCTCCGACGCCGCCGCGCCCGCCATCGCCTCGATCTCGGGCGTGATGCGCTCGACCACCGGCACGAACGCAGCGTTCGGGTCGCGCGCCGGCGGCGCGGTGTAGAGCCCGTCAATGTCGGAGAGCAGCACCAGCAGATCGCCGCCCATCATGGTGCCGACGCGGGCCGCGAGGCGATCGTTGTCGCCGTAGCGGATCTCGCTGGTGGCCACCGTGTCGTTTTCGTTGATGACAGGCACGGCGCGCATCTTCAGCAGCGTGCCGATGGTGGCGCGCGCATTGAGGAAGCGCCGCCGTTCCTCGGTGTCGCCGAGCGTGACAAGGATCTGGCCGGAGACGATGCCGCGCCGGCGCAGCGCATCAGACCACGCCTCGGCCAGCTCGATCTGGCCGACCGCGGCCGCCGCCTGGCTTTCCTCCAGCCTGAGCGCGCGCGTGCCGAGCTTCAGCACCGTGCGGCCGAGCGCGATGGCGCCGGACGAGACGACCAGCACGTCGGTGCCGCGGCTGGCGAGCACCGCGATGTCGTCGCAGAGCGATTCCAGCCATTCGCGTTTCAGGCCCTTGGCGCGGTCGACCAGCAGCGCCGACCCGACCTTGACCGTGATCCGCCTGTACGCGGCCAGCGATGTCATTCGGACGCTTCGCCCTTCTGCGCATCGATCTCGGCGATCAGCGCGCGCAGCACCGCATCCACCCCCTCGCCCGAAACGGCGGAGAGCAGGATCGGCGCACGGCCCGACGCGCGCTTCAGCGCGGCCGCCTTCTTCTTGCGTGCATCGGCGTCGAGCGTGTCGATCTGGCTCAGCACCAGCACCTCCGGCTTCTCCGCGAGGCCCTGACCATAGGCTTCCAGTTCGCGGCGAACGGTGCGCCAGGCCTTTGACGGGCTCTCTTCCATCGCCGAAACGAGATGCAGAAGGACGCGCGTGCGCTCGACATGGCCGAGGAAGCGATCGCCGAGACCAACGCCCTCATGCGCGCCTTCGATCAGGCCGGGGATGTCGGCGAGGATGAATTCCTTCTGGTCGACGCGCGCGACGCCGAGGCCGGGATGCAGCGTCGTGAACGGATAGCCGGCGATCTTCGGCCGTGCCGAGGTGACGGTCGCGAGGAAGGTCGACTTGCCCGCATTCGGCAGGCCGACAACGCCGGCATCCGCGATCAGCTTCAGCCGCAGCCAGATCATCTTCTCTTCGCCGGGCAGGCCGGGATTGGCGCGGCGCGGTGCCTGATTGGTCGAGGTCTTGAAGTGCTGGTTGCCGAAACCGCCATTGCCGCCAGCGGCGAGCCGGTAGCGCTGGCCGACCTCGGTCAGGTCGCAGATCAGCGTCTCGTTGTCTTCCTCGTAGACCTGCGTGCCGGCCGGTACCTTGAGGATCACGTCGGCGCCCTTGGCGCCGGTGCGGTTGCGGCCCATGCCATGCACGCCGGTCTGCGCCTTGAAATGCTGCTGGTAGCGGTAGTCGATGAGCGTGTTCAGCCCGTTGGCGGTCTCGATCCAGACGTCGCCGCCGCGCCCGCCATCGCCGCCGTCCGGCCCACCGAACTCAAGGAACTTCTCGCGCCGGAACGAAACGGAACCCGCCCCCCCGTCACCGGAGCGTATCTGTACTTTGGCCTGATCAAGGAACTTCATGGCGCGCGCGTTACTGGTTGTGGGTGTTTCCGGCCGAGCGGAAACGACGCTCTAGCCCAAACTGAAGGGGAGTGCGAGGGTGCGACCCTCTCGGGGACCAAAGATGAAGCTCGTCACCTACAACGTACACTTCGGCATCGGGCCCGACGGCCGCTACGATATCGGCCGCATCGCCGATGCCGTCCGCGACGCCGATGTGATCGCCCTGCAGGAAGTGTCACGAAACGGTCCGATCAACGGCATGCGCGACATGGTCGCCGAACTGAGCGAGGCGCTGCCGGCCTATTTCGCCGTGTTCGGCGCGCCCTTCCGGGTCGATGCACTGTCCGCGGTCGAGAACGGCAGGGCGGTGACGCGCTTCTTCGAATTCGGCAACATGCTCCTGTCGCGCACCCCCATCCTGTCGTCGCGCAACTTCCTGCTGCCGCGCAGCCGTACCTATGGCCGGCTCAACCTGCAGCGCGGCGCGCTGGAGGCGATGATCGCCACGCCCTTCGGCCCGCTGCGTTTCTATTCGGTGCATCTCGATCATTCGAGCCCGGCGGAGCGGATCGCGCAGCTGCGTTACCTGCTGCCACACCTCACCGGCCATACCGTCGAAGGCGGCGCCGTCACCGGCATCGTCGAGTGGGGATTTCCGGAGCTGCCGGTGCCGGAGGAATATGTCCTCCTCGGCGATTTCAACTTCAAGCCCGGCTCCCAGGAATATCTGGAGCTGACCGGCATCCCTGATGACGAGTATGGCCTCACGCCGCGCGCGCCGATGCCTTACGACGCCGCGCTGATCGGCGACCCCGACCATGCCCGCCGCGTGACCTGGATCGATCCGTCGCGCAGCGACGACGTCGGCAAGCGCTGCCTCGACTTCTGCTTCGTGCACGCCTCACTCATCTCCCGTGTGAAGCGCAGCTGGATCGACAGCAAGGCCGCCGGCTCCGACCACCAGCCGGTGTGGACGGAGCTGGAGTAGCCCTACAGCCGCGCCCAGCTGCGCAGGCTGAGCCAGGTCCGGCGGTCGAGGCGGTAGCGCTCGACCGGAACCTGCCCCGCGGCCAGCGAATCCATCATGCCCTGCCCGGCATACTGGAACCCGCATTTGTGGATCACGCGCCGCGACGCCCCGTTGAGCACACGGCAGGCGACCAGCAGCTCGTCGATCCCGGTGGCGCGGAAGGCGAGGTCGACCAGCGCATGCGCGGCCTCCGTCGCATAGCATTGCCCCAGTGACGCTCGCCGATCCAGTAGCCGAGCTCCAGTCCGGCATCGGTCGCGTTGAGCCCGGCGCAGCCGATGAAGGCGCCGCTGTCGGCCAGCGTCACCGCAAAGACGCAGCCGGCCGCGCGTGGCCTCCGGCTCGACGCCAGGAACGCGCGCGCCTCCGCTTCGCCATAGGGATGCGGCATGCGCGACAGCATCTCGGCGATGCGCCGGCTGTTGGCGAGTTCCGCCAGTTCCGGCAGATCGTCATCGTGCGGCGCGCGCAGAACCAGCCGCTCGGTGACGAGCGCCGGGCAGTCGATCGCCAGACTTGCGTCCTGCCTTTCGATTTCCCTGATCATGTGCCCCTCCCCATCCCATCAGGCCGCAGCCGTGTAACGCGGCGCATCAAGCGCCGCGAACGCTTCGGCCGTGAGCCGCTTCGTCAGTGTCCTGACCGTTGCCTTGCGCGACAGGGAGGTTTCCTCCGCGTGGCCGGTGGCCACGAAGCCGAGCTTCTCCTGGATCCGCTGCGAGGCGACATTGTCGACGAACGCCGAGCTGCGCACCGCGGTCAGCCCGCGCGTGGCGAAGGCGAAGGCAAGCACGGCGCGCGCGGCCTCGGTCATGTAGCCGTGGCCGTGCCAGGGCTCGGCCAGCCAGTAGCCGAGCCGTCCCTCGCCGCCCTCGATCTCCATGGAAACGCAGCCGATCAGCCGCTCGCGATGGATGGTGAAGTGCATGTCCTGCGGCCGCTGGGCCGGACCGGAAATCCACCACTCGGCATCCGGCGTCGCATAGGGAAACGGTACGCGCGCAAGCATGCGGGCCACGCTCCAGTTCGACAGCCACAGCGCGATGTCTTCAGCATCGAGCAGCGTCGGCGGCCTCAGCGTGAGGCGTCTCGTGACCAGAACCTGCATTGGCGTCCCTCCGGGCCAAAAGAAAGGGGAGATGGTCACCCATCTCCCCTGATCCTTTTTCCGGATTTCTGCCGGACACCGGTTCCCGAGATGGGCGCCGGTGTTCTTGGTGCGGAACCGGCTACTCCGCGGCTTCCTGAATCGGGTTTACCGACACGTAGGTTCGGCCGTTGGCTTTCTTCGCAAACGACACGGCACCAGCCTCAAGCGCGAACAGGGTATGGTCCTTGCCCATGCCCACGTTCACGCCCGGATGCACCTTGGTACCGCGCTGACGAATGATGATGTTGCCGGAGACGACGGACTCGCCACCGAACTTCTTCACGCCGAGACGGCGGCCTGCAGAGTCGCGACCGTTGCGCGACGAACCGCCAGCTTTCTTGTGTGCCATCGGTTTGCTCCTTCGTCCCTGCTCTTACTCGTTTTCCGACTTCGCGGCTACTGCCGCCTTGTCGGTCTTGGCGCGCGGCGACTTGCCGGCCATCAGTTCCTTGGCCTGCTCGACCCACTCGTCGCGCTCGATGCGGCCGCCGAGCTTCAGGTCTGCGTCCAGCTTGGCGATGTCGTCGGCCTTCAGCGCGGCGATCGAAGCGAGCGTGCCGTAGCCGGCCTCGGTCAGCTTCTTCTTCAGCACCGGACCGACGCCGCCGATCAGCGACACATCGTCGATGTAGGAGGTCTCGGCAGCGGCGGCGGCCTTCGCCTTTGCCTCGGCCGGAACGGCTTCCCTGGCGACCGACTTGTTCTCGTCCTGCTTCTTCGCCGATGCCTTCTTGGTCGGCTTCGCGCCACCCATCAGGATCTCGTCGATGCGCACGGTCGTCTCGTACTGGCGGTTGCCGCGCGAGCGGCGCGAGTTCTGCCGGCGGCGCTTCTTGAAGGCGATGACGGTACGGGCGCGGCCCTGCTTCACCACTTCCGCGGTGACGAGCGCGCCCTCGACGAGCGGCGCGCCGATCGTCGCATCGGCACCTTCGCCGACAGCGAGCACATGGGTGAATTCGATGAAGTCGCCGGGCTCGCCGGCGAGTCTCTCGACCTTAAGCAGGTCGTTGGCGACGACGCGGTACTGCTTGCCGCCGGTTTTGATGACTGCGAACACTTTTCTGGCCTTTCGCTATTTCGTCCGTCCTGACCCGCCCCGAAAGGCAAGCCGGCCGTCTTCTTGTCAGTCGTTGTCGTTCAAAATGACAACCGGCGCGGAACGGGTCCACGCCGGGTCAGCGCGGCCTCTAACGCAAGGGCGGCCCGACTGTCAAGGCAAACGGGCGATTTTGCCGGCCCCGGCGGCCATTTAAGCCTTGCGGGCCGGGCACTCTGCCGTTATGGAGTGCGCCGCCGCAAACACCTGACTGGAGAGGTGGCAGAGCGGTTGAATGCACCGCACTCGAAATGCGGCATGGGTGCAAGCCCATCGGGGGTTCGAATCCCCCCCTCTCCGCCAGCCGCCCGAAGCCCTGTTTCAGGTCCCACCCCGCCGAAAGCGGGAATCGCTGCTCACGTCGGCACACTTCCGCCTGACGCTGGCGTATACTGTTCATTGGCCCCCTGCGACCGCTTTTAACGGAGCACACGATGAACAAGCTCGGCCGCTTCATTCTCTGGATATTCCTGGCGCCAGGCGACTGGGTTTCGGATCGCTTGGGCGTCACGACCGAGCAGAATCGAGACTTGATGAGGATGCTCGTCAACTCGCTGTTCTGGATCATGGTGGTCGTCATCGGCCTGGCGATCTGGACCTCCGGCCTGCCGATCTATCAATAGCCGACCGTCGAATTGCGCTGGCCGGGACGCCGACGATGGCTCCCGAGGCCCGCCAGAAGGCGCCGCGACACTGCATGATCCGTGGGGCACACCCACACCTTGGAAACTTGAGGAGACCAGCCATGCTCGTGAACGGAAAATGGACCGAGGACTGGCAGCCCGTGCAGGCCAAGGACGAGAAGGGCGGCTTCGTCCGCCAGATATCCAGCTTCCGCAACTGGATCACGCCCGACGGCGGCGCCGGACCGACCGGAGAGGGCGGCTTCGAGGCCGAGCCGGATCGCTACCACCTCTACGTCGCCTATATCTGCCCGTGGGCCTCACGCACCCTGGCCGCGCGCAAGCTGAAGAAGCTCGACGGCCTCGTTTCGGTGTCCGTGGTGGAGCCGGCCCTGACGGATCAGGGCTGGCGCTTCGGCGACTATCCGGGTTCCAACCGCGACGACCTCAACGGCGCGACCTACATGCACGAGCTGTACAGCAAGGCTGACGGAGGCTTCACAGGCCGCGCCACGGTGCCCGTGCTGTGGGACAAGAAGCGCAGGACCATCGTGAACAACGAATCCGCCGACATCGTGCGGATGTTCAACGCGGGTTTCGGCGCGCTGGCCGATGCGAGCGTCGACCTCTATCCCGAAGCGCTGCGCGCACAGATCGACGCGCTCAACGAGCGCATCTATCCGGCGCTCAACAATGGCGTCTATCGCGCCGGTTTCGCGACGACGCAGCTTGCATATGACGAAGCCTATGGCGGCGTGTTTGCCATGCTGGATGAACTCGAGGAGCGGCTTGCCGAAGGACCGTTCCTGCTGGGAGCGGCGTTCACGGAAGCCGACATCCGGCTGTTCGTGACGCTTGTGCGCTTCGACGCCGCCTATCACGGCCTGTTCAAGTGCAACATGCGGCGACTGAGCGACTATCCGAAGCTGACGGCGTATCTCAAGCGCGTCCTCGCGCTGCCAGGCATTCGCGACACGGTGAACATCGACCACATCAAGAAGGGCTACTACTCGATCAAGTCGCTCAACCCCAACGGGGTCGTGCCGAAAGGGCCTGATCTCGGCGACCTCGGCCTCTGACGAGCCGGACCGAGCCGGCGCCAGCCAAAGCAGGCTGGGCCTTGGCCATCTACCGGACGAGCGGCGCTGATCGTCAGCGACGCGGGACGCTACCCGGGCGGAGCGGCCGCCGATGTGCGGCTGATGCGCCAGATGGTGTTTCCCAGATCGTCTGCAACGATCAGCGCGCCGCGCGGATCGACCGTCACCCCCACCGGCCGGCCACGGGCCTTGCCGTCGTCCGTCAGGAAGCCCGTTGCGAAGTCGACGGGATCGCCGACAGGCTTGCCGTTCTGGAACCTGACGAAGACGACCTTGTAGCCGCTTGGCGGCGTGCGGTTCCAGCTTCCATGTTCTCCGACGAAGGCTCCGTCCGTGAACCCTTCGCCCATGGACGGCATGGAGAAGGCCAGGCCAAGGGCTGCCACGTGCGAGCCGAGGCTGTAGTCGGGCTGGATCGCAGCGGCGACCTTCTCGGGGTCCTGAGGCTGCGCCCTGGTATCGACGTTCTGGCCCCAATAGCTGTAGGGCCAGCCGTAGAAGCCGCCCTCCCGGACGGAGGTCAGGTAGTCCGGCACGAGATCGGGCCCGATTTCGTCGCGCTCGTTGACCACGGCCCACAGCTGGTTGGTGCCGGGCTGGATTGCCAGCGCGGTCGGGTTGCGCAGGCCCGTGGCGTACTGCCGGTGCGCACCGGTCTGCGCGTCGACCTGCCAGACCACCGCCCGGTCGACCTCGGCGTCCATGCCGCGCTCGGTGATGTTGCTGTTCGAGCCGATGCCGACATAGAGGAAGCGGCCGTCCGCGCTCGCGGTCAGCGCTTTCGTCCAGTGATGGTTGATCGCGGACGGCAGCTCGGTGACCTTTTCCGGCGGCCCGCTGGCCTCGGTCTGTCCATCCGTATAGGTGAACTTGACGAGTTCATCCTGGTTGGCAACGTAGATCACGCCGTTCACCAGAGCGAGGCCGTAGGGCGCGTTGAGCCCGTCGGCGAAGATTCCCCGCATCTCGTAGGAGCCGTCGCCGTCCGCGTCGCGCAGCAAGGTGAGGCGGTTGCCGCCGCTGACGCCGGTCTTGCCGAGACCCTTGATGTAGCTGGCGATCACGTCCTTCGGGCGCAGCGCGGGCGCGCCGCCGCCCGAGCCTTCCGCGACGAGGATGTCGCCATTCGGGAGGACGATGGTCTGCCGGGGCACCATCAGGTCGGTGGCTATCGCCTGGATCGCGTAGCCCGCGGGCACGGTCGGGAGTTCGCCCTCCCATGCCGCAGGCAGGGCGACCCTCATATCCGGCAGCAATCCGCGATGCGGCGCGGGCAGTTCCGGGCTGGCGCCGTATTGCGTGGACACCGGGTCATCTCCGCATGCGGAGAGCGACAGGGCGATGGAGGCGAGCAGGACGAAACGGCGCATCATGTGTACTCCTTCCAGCGGTATCCGGAGAACCCGATCCAGGAAGCCGCAAATGCCAGGAGCACCGTGACGATCGAGAGGTAGAGTCCGTCGGGCATCGCCGCCCACGCATCCTTGGCATGGACGAGTTCGTTGATGAGGCCGACGATGAACATGGCCAGAAGCAGCAAGAAGTAGAGCAGCGGTCGACGGCTACCCCTCCTGCGGAAACGGATGAGATCGAAGAGCGCCCACAGCAGCGCCAGGCCGCCGCCGAGCAGCCCACCGACGATCAGCCATGCGGAGAAATTCGCCCACTGGATCTGGAAGGTGTTCCAGTAGGCGAGGTCGCTGACGAGCGCGGCGAGGAAGAATGGCAGCGTGAAAGCGAGCAGCATCGCGTGGATCGCGTGGATCGGTCTTGCCTGTATGGGGGTGACTTGCATGACCATAGGTTCCTCCAGATGCAGCTCGCTGAATTCTGAAGTAGGGCGACTGACCGCGAAGTCCACGAACGATGGCCTACGCGGGCGGGAACCATCTCTGGCTGCTGTCGCGGACCTCGTCACTGGATGAACGGACAAGCGCTGAATTCCTGGCCGAGGCAACGCGACAGGGTTTCGACCTCACCCGCCTGATCATTCCCCGCCACACCGGGCGCGTCGTCACCAACGAGATGGTGGAGCAGGTGAAGCCTTGACTTTCCGAGCCCTGCGTCCCACGTTCCCCGGCATGTCGACCGAACGCTTCATCCTCAGCATTCTCAGGGCGTGCCCCATCGCGGGCATCTGACCCCCGGCTAGGTCGCGTCGCGCCCCGGTCGCGGGGCAGCACAGGCCACTCCGAACAGCCGGAGGACAGCCATCCAGCGACATCCCTTCAGGAACTTACCCAGAGCCTGGCGCTGCAACGCGTTCGGGCGGTAGCGAGGAGCCGCGATATGGAATCGGGCAGCAAGAAACATCGCAAGCCTGCAATCACCACCACCCGTTCGGACCACTCGCGGCTTTCGGTGCTGGCTGAATCCTATGTCGCCAGGAATCCGCAGGTCGCGGAAGATCGGA
>JBFXFO010000005.1:0-56339 GCA_050178915.1 Rhizobiaceae bacterium
TCGCAATACATCATGGAAGTGGCGCCTGGCGGCGGCAGCGACCAGCCGGAGCCCGAGGCCGGCGCCGAGGGCGTGCTGTTCGTCGTGCAGGGCGAGATCACGCTGACGCTCGCGGGCGAACAGCACAGGCTGCAGCCCGGCGGTTATGCCTTCCTGCCGCCTGCCTGCGGCTGGACCTTGCGCAATGATGGACCCGGTCCGGCGCGCTTTCACTGGGTGCGCAAGCTCTACGAACCTGTCGACGGCATAGAGCCGCCTGCGCCTTTCGTGCGCAACGAGCAGGATGTCATCCCCTTGTCGATGCCCGGCACGGCCGGACGCTGGTCGACGACCCGTTTCGTCGATCCCGAGGACATTGCCCACGACATGCACGTCAACATCGTGAACCTGGAGCCGGGCGCGGTGATCCCGTTCATGGAAACGCACGTGATGGAGCACGGCCTCTACGTGCTCGAAGGCAAGGCCGTCTACCGCCTCAACCGCGACTGGATCGAAGTGGAGGGCGGCGACTTCATGTGGCTGCGCGCGTTCTGCCCGCAGGCCTGCTACGCCGGCGGCCCCGGCCGTTTCCGCTACCTGCTGTACAAGGACGTGAACCGGCATGCCCGGCTCGGCGGAGTGCTGGGACGGTGAAGTCCCTGACGGCCCGCCCGCTCACGCGCGAAAACTTCGCTTCCTTCGGCGACGTGATCGATATGGGCGGAGCCAAACACTATCCGATCAATGGCGGCATGACCGAGCGCTACCACGATCTGGCGACAGCTGAAGCGACGGGAGCGAACGCCCGCGTGATCCTCTCGCTCTTCCGCGGCCAGCCCTATGCGTTCCCGCTGACGCTGAAGATGGTCGAGCGCCATCCTTTCGGCAGCCAGGCCTTCGTGCCGCTGTCGCCCCGACCTTTCCTCGTTGCCGTCTGCGCTGACCAGAACGGCACGCCGGGCGAACCGCACGTGTTCGTCACCGCGCCCGGCCAGGGCGTGAACTACCCGCGCAATCTCTGGCACGCGGTGCTGACGCCGATCGGCGAGCCGCAGGACTTTCTCGTCGTCGACCGCACCGGCGACGGCAACAATCTCGAAGAGCATTTCTTCGCCGAGCCCTATCAGGTGCTGCTGCCGGAGGAGCACTGACCATGACCGACAGCGCACTGATCGACCGTCTGTTCGACGTAATCGAGCACGACATCGTGCCGAAGACGGCGCAAGGCGTGGCCATCGGCAACAAGCTCTTTGGCGCGGCGGTCCTGCGCAAGTCGGACCGCTCGGTGGTGATCGCCGAGACCAACAACGAGATGGAGAACCCGCTCTGGCACGGCGAGGTGCATGCGCTGAAGCGCTTCTACGAACTGCCGAAAGCCGAGCGGCCGGACCCGGCCGACTGCATCTTCCTTGCCACGCATGAGCCCTGCTCGCTCTGCCTGTCGGCGATCACCTGGACCGGCTTCGACAATTTCTACTACCTCTTCAGCCACGAGGATTCGCGCGACAGCTTCGCCATCCCGCACGATCTGAAGATCCTGAAGGAGGTCTTCACGCTCGATCCCGGCGGCTATCGCGCCGAGAACGCCTACTGGAAGAGCTACGGCCTGCGTCGGCTGGCGCGCGCCAGCGGCGCCGAGCGCGAGCGGCTGGAGCGACGAATCGCCGAGATCGCGGCGCTCTACGATGCGCTGTCAGCCACATACCAGCAGGGCAAGCAGGACAACGATATTCCGCTGCGTTGAGCGTCGCTTCCGTGGCCTAATGCCACCCGGGGTCAATTGCGCCACGGAATGTCGCATTTTTGCCCTATCGCGCAGCATGCCGCACGGTCATTATCCCTGTCACAAGAATAGAGAATGATGGCCATCGGCCACTTCCAACCCAGAGTGAGGAGCAGCATGTCGAACGAACTCGATTTCCTTAGCCGACGCGTAGCAACCGGAAAGCTTAGCCGGCGTGATTTCCTTGGACGTGCCGCCGCGCTCGGTGTCACCGCAACATTCGCCAACAGCCTGCTGTCGTCTGCCGCCAAGGCGGAAGGCCCCGTCAAGGGCGGCATCCTGAAGGCAGGCCTGCAGGGCGGCGAAGCCACCAACAGTCTCGACCCGGCGCTGAACAAGAGCCAGGTCCCGTTCAACTTCTGCAAGCAGTGGGGTGAGTTCATCGTTCGCCTCAACCGCGACGGTTCGCTCGAGAACCGCATCGCCGAGGAGATCGCACCCTCGGCCGATGCCAAGACCTGGACGATGAAGATCCGCAGCGGCATCGAGTTCCACAACGGCAAGCCGGTGACGGCCGCCGACGTGGCCGCGACGCTGGAACGCCATGCCAGCCCGGACTCGCAGTCCGGCGCGCTGGGCGTGCTCGGCAACATCAAGGGCATCAAGGCGGAAGGAAGCGAAGTCATCGTGTCGCTCGGCGACTCCGACGCCGACTTCCCTTATCTGATGGCTGACTACCACCTCGTGATCCAGCCGAATGGCGGCAAGGACAACCCGGCCGAAGGCGTCAGCGCCGGCCCGTACAAGGTGTCCGTGAACGAGCCGGGCGTCCGCTATGGCGGCGAGCGCTTCGCCAATTTCTGGGGTGGAGACTCCATGGGTCATGCCGACCAGGTCGAGATCATTGTCATCAACGACCCGACGGCACGCACCGCGGCCCTGCAGGGCGGCCAGGTGCACATGATCAACCGCGTCGAGCCGAAGATCGTCGAGCTGGTCAAGCGCGTCGCCGGCGTGACCATCCAGAACGTCGCCGGCCGCGGCTTCTACCCGTTCAACATGTTCTGCGACACCGCGCCGTTCGACAATGTCGACCTGCGCATGGCGTTGAAGCTCGCGATGAACCGCGAGGAGCTGCTGGAGAAGATCCTGTTCGGCTACGGCTCTGTCGGCAACGACTTCCCGATCAACTCGGCCTACCCGCTCTTCTCGGACGACATCGAGCAGCGCAAGTACGATCCGGAAGCGGCTGCAGCAGCCTACAAGAAGTCGGGTCATTCCGGCTCGATCCTGCTGCGCACCTCGGACGTTGCGTTCCCGGGCGCCGTCGACGCCGCTCAGCTCTATCAGCAGAGCGCCGCCGCCGCCGGCATCACCGTCGAGATCAAGCGCGAGCCGGGCGACGGCTACTGGTCGGAAGTCTGGAACAAGCAGCCCTTCTCGCTCTCCTATTGGGGCGGCCGCTCGACGCAAGATCAGATGTATTCCACCGCCTTCCTGTCGACTGCCGACTGGAACGACACGCGCTGGAAGAACCCTGCCTTCGACAAGATGCTGTTCACGGCGCGCGCCGAGCTCGACGAGGCGAAGCGCAAGGCCATCTATCGCGACATGGCGGTGATGATGCGCGACGAAGGCGGCCTGATCGTGCCGTTCTTCAACGAGTTCATCGACGCCTCGGGCGACAAGGTCGGCGGCTACAACAAGCACCCGGCGGCCGAGCTGATGGACGGCTATGCCTTGGCGGAATGCTGGCTGAACGCCTGATCCGAAAGCCTCGTTCGTGGCTTCCCCGATCCTGTCACTGGTTGCCCGGCGCGTTGCGCTGGGCATCCTCCTCCTTTTCGCCGTCTCGCTGCTGATCTTCATCGGCACGCAGGTTCTGCCCGGCGATGTCGCACAGTCCATCCTCGGGCAGTCGGCGACGCCGATCGCGCTGGAGAACCTGCGCAAGGATCTCGGCCTCGACCAGCCCGTCTACTGGCGCTACCTGTCCTGGCTCGGCGGCGTGCTGACCGGCGACCTCGGCACCGCGCTCTCGACCAAGCAGGACGTGGTGACGACACTGATGCCGCGGCTGTGGAACACGCTGTTCCTTGCCTTCTGGGCGGCCATCGTGTCGATCCCGCTGGCGATCATCCTCGGCCTGCTCGCCGTGCGCTACCGCAACGGCCCGATCGACAAGCTGATCTCGGCCTTCGCACTGGCCTCGACCTCGCTGCCGGAGTTCTTCGTCGGTTACCTGCTGATCTTCTTCTTCGCCGTGAAGCTGCAATGGTTCCCGAGCGTCGCGACCGTTTATGACGGCATGCCGCTCATCGACAAACTGTCGGCCATCGCGCTGCCCGTCACAGTGCTCGTTCTGGTCGTGCTGGCGCACATGATGCGCATGACCCGCGCGGCCATCCTCAACGTCATGCAGTCGGCCTACATCGAGACCGCCGAGCTGAAAGGCCTATCGCCGTTCCAGATCATCCGCCGCCACGCGTTCCCGAACGCTATCGCGCCGATCGTCAACGTCGTCATGCTGAATATGGCCTACCTCGTCGTCGGCGTGGTGGTGGTCGAGGTGATCTTCGTCTATCCCGGCATGGGCCAGTATCTCGTCGACCATGTCGCCAAGCGTGACGTGCCGGTGGTGCAGGCAGTGGGGCTGATCTTCGCGGCTGTCTACATCATCCTCAACATCATCGCCGACGTGGCGGCGATCATTGCCAACCCGCGCCTGAGGCATCCGAAATGAACGCGGTCCTGGGCCTTCGCCGCGTACCGATCGGAGCGCTGATCGGGCTGATCCTCTGCGTCCTCTTCATCTTCGTCGCCGTGTTCGCGCCGCTGATCGCGCCATACGGCCTCGGCGAGATCGTCGGCGGCGTGTGGGAAGAATTCAGCGCTGCACACTGGCTGGGCACCGACAATCTCGGCCGCGACCTGCTATCGCGCATGATCTACGGCGCGCGCACGACGATCTTCATCGCCGCCGCCGCCACCGCGATCTCCTTCATCCTGGGCTCGATCCTCGGTTTCCTGGCGGCCGTGGTCGGCGGCTGGTTCGACATGATCATGTCGCGCTTCGTCGACCTGCTGATGGCGATCCCGACACTGATCTTCGGCCTGGTCGTGCTGTCGGTGCTCCCCTCGAACCTGATCACGCTGATCCTGGTGATGGGCGTGCTCGACTCCACGCGCGTCTACCGCCTGTCGCGCGCCGTTGCCGCCGACATCAACGTCATGGACTATGTTGAAGCGGCGAAACTGCGCGGCGAGGGCCGCGGCTGGATCATCTTCCGCGAGATCCTGCCCAACGCGCTGTCGCCGCTGGTGTCGGAACTCGGCCTGCGCTTCATCTACGCGGTGCTGTTCCTTTCCGCGCTTTCCTTCCTCGGCTTGGGCATCCAGCCACCGGAAGCCGACTGGGGCGGCATGGTGAAGGAGAACAAGGAAGGCATCGTGTTCGGCATCCCGGCCGCGCTGATCCCGGCCGGCGCCATCGCGGCGCTCGCCATCTCGGTGAATCTGGTGGCCGACTGGGTGCTGAACCGCACGGCGAGCCTCAAGGGGGGACGCGGCTGATGGCCAAGGCACCCGCCCAGCCGAAGAGCGACCTGCTCCTCGACATCCGCAATCTGAAGATCGAGGCGACCGTCTACCCGCCGGGCGAGGACCCGCGCAAGGTGACCATCGTCGATGGCGTCTCGCTGACCCTGCAGCGCGGCAAGGTGCTCGGCCTCATCGGCGAGTCGGGCGCCGGCAAATCCACCATCGGCCTTTCCTCCATGGGCTACGGCCGTGGCGGCGTGCGCATCACCGGCGGCGAAGTGATCCTCAACGGCCGCGACATCCTCAAGGGCGGCCGCCAGGCCTTCCGCAAGCTGCGCGGACGCGAGGTCTGCTACGTCGCGCAGTCGGCAGCCGCCGCGTTCAATCCGGCGCACCGGCTGATGGATCAGGTGGTCGAGTCGACGCTGCGCCACGGCAAGGCGAGCCGCACAGAGGCCGAGAAGCGCGCCGTCGCGCTGTTCAGGAAACTGAGCCTGCCCAATCCCGAGACGATCGGCCAGCGCTACCCGCACCAGGTTTCAGGCGGCCAGCTGCAGCGCGTTATGACCGCGATGGCGCTGTGCTCCGAACCCGACCTGATCGTCTTCGACGAACCGACCACCGCGCTCGACGTGACCACGCAGATCGACGTGCTGGCCGCGATCAAGGATGCCATCCGCGATACCGGCGTCGCCGCGCTCTACATCACGCACGACCTCGCCGTGGTGGCGCAGGTGTCGGACGAGATCATGGTGCTGCGCCACGGCAAGCTGGTCGAATGGGGCGGCACGCGCCAGATCATCAAGGAGCCGCGACAGGAATACACCAACGCGCTCGTTTCGGTGCACCACATCGTGCATCAGGAAAAGGCGCCCGGCAGCACGCCGCTGCTCTCGGTGAAGAACGTGACGGCCGCCTATGGCGGCGGCCCGGTAAAGGTGCTGAAGAACGTCTCGGTGGATCTGCATGCCGGCCAGACACTGGCGGTCGTCGGCGAATCCGGCTCCGGCAAGTCGACGCTGGCGCGCGCCATCACCGGCCTGCTCCCGCCGGAGGCAGGCGAGATCACCTTCGCTGGCCGCAAGCTGCCAAATCGCCTCGCCGACCGCAGCAAGAACGATCTGCGCGAACTGCAGATGATCTACCAGATGGCCGACGTGGCGATGAATCCGCGCCAGACCGTCGGCACCATCATCGGCCGGCCGCTGGAGTTCTATTTCGGCCTGCGCGGCAAGGAGCGCGACCGGCAGGTCGCCGAACTGCTCGACAAGATCGAGATGGGCAAGGGTTTCGTCGATCGCTATCCGGCCGAACTGTCGGGCGGCCAGAAGCAGCGCGTCTGCATCGCGCGCGCGCTCGCCGCCAAGCCGAAGCTGATCATCTGCGACGAGGTGACCAGCGCGCTCGACCCGCTGGTGGCCAACGGCATCCTCAAGCTGCTGCTCGGCCTGCAGGCCGAAGAGGACGTCGCCTACCTCTTCATCACCCACGATCTGGCGACCGTGAAGTCCATCGCCGATTCCATCGCTGTCATGCTGCGCGGCGAGGTTGTCCGCTACGGGCCGAAGTCGAAGGTGCTGGCGCCGCCCTTCGACGACTACACGCACCTGCTGCTGTCGTCCGTGCCCGAGATGGAACTGGGCTGGCTGGAGAAAGCCATATCCGAGCGACGCATGGCCAGCGCCGGCAACTGAACGGGCTTGGTCACCGCCACCGCCCATCAGGCGGGCCAGCCGAGCCACCGTGGCTGGCTGATGGCCACGACGCGACGGATACAGGAAGCTGAGGTTGCGCACTTACTTCATGATCTGTCGGCTGGACGATAGAAGCGTCGACGCGGTGCGGATACTGCTCGACGAGATGGATATCGACCGGCGCTTGAACCAACGGAAGCCAGCATGCCTCTGAAATCAAAACTGCTGCTCATCATCCTCGATGGCGTGCCGTACCGGAACTGGCGCCGGCTGTTCGGCAATCTGGAAGGCTGGGTGCAGTCGGGCGACGCGCGCATCTGGAAGATGCGCTCCGTGCTGCCGTCCACCTCTGCCTGCTGCTACGCCTCGATCCACACCGGCGTGCCGCCGCAGACGCACGGCATCCTGTCCAACGAGTTCCGATTCCGCGTGGCGCAGCCGGACGTATTTTCCGAAGTGTCGAAGGCGGGCGGCAAGACGGGCGCGGTGACGCATTCCTACTGGTCGGAGTTCTTCAACCGCTACCCGTTCGATCCGATCATGGACCTCGAATATGACGAACCCGGCGGCCCGATCACGCATGGCCGCTTCCACACCATGACCGGCTATGGCCACGACAACCAGATGACGCCGTCCGATGTCGACCTGTTCGCCACGCTCACCATGCTCGGGGCGCGCTTCGGCATCGACTACGGCATCCTGCACACCTGCACGCTGGATTCGATGGGGCATCGCTTCGGCCACGACAATGGTCACATGGACCATGCGGTGGCGATGATGGACGCCATGCTGGCGGCGTTCCTGCCGCGCTGGCGCGAAGCCGGCTACGAGGTGATGGTTACCGCCGACCACGGCCAGACCGACCGCGGCCATCACGGCGGGCGCGAAGACGAGCAGCAGGACTTTGCCTTCTACTACTTCGGCCCGGCCAAAGGCCCGCAGGAGGATGTGCTGCTCGACCAGCTGCAGCTGGCGCCGACCATCCTCAAGCGTCTAGGCGTGAAAGTGCCGGCGACCATGAAGGGGAAACCGTTCCTGAGCTGACGCTCAATCGACGATATGCGCGACCTGGCGGCGGAAGGTGGCGGGCGATTGCGGCTTGACGAACACCGCGACGATCTCCGGCACCTCTTCCCTGAGACGCGCCTCGATGCGCTCGACGCAGGCCTCGACGCCCGGCACGTTTTCCTGGTCGCGAAACTCGACCGAGAGGCCGACGACGATCTGGCTCGGCCCGAGATGCACGGTCAGGATGCCGTTGACCTTCTCGACGGCGGAATCTTCGCTGACCACCTGCTGGACGACGCTCTGCACCGCCGGCGAGGCAGGCTCGCCCATCAGCAGGCCCTTGGTCTCGCGCGCCAGCAGGATTGCGGTCGTGGCGAGCACCAGCGAGATGCCGATCGAAGCGACGCCGTCCAGTTCGGGCATGGCGAAGACATCGGCACAGAAGATGCCGACCAGCGCGATGAGCAGGCCGATCAGCGCGGCCGTGTCCTCGAACAGAACGGTGAAGACGCTGGGATCCTTGCTGCGCCGAACCGCCTCGAAGTAGCCCATGTTGCCTTTCGAGGCGCGGAACGCCTTCAGGGCGACAAACCAGGACGAGCCTTCGAACACCATGGAAAGGCCGAGCACGATGTAGTTCACCAGCGGGTTGGTGGCCGGCTCCGGCTCGAGAATGTGGATGACGCCTTCGTAGAAGGACACGCCGGCGCCGAGCGCGAAGACGAGAAGCGCGACAACGAAGCTCCAGAAATAGATCTCGCGTCCATGCCCGAAGGGATGCGAGCGGTCCGCCGGGCGGGCGCCACGGTGCAGCCCGTAGAGCAGAAGCCCGCCATTGCCGGTATCGACCAGCGAGTGAACGCCTTCCGACAGCATCGCAGAGCTTCCTGTGAAGAAGGCGGCGACGAATTTGGTGACCGCGATCAGCAGGTTGCCGATCAGCGCTGCGTAGATGACCCGCTTCGAACCCTGCTGCGTGGCCATCGCGCGTCTCCGTTCAGTAGGGCCATTCGCGCTGGCCGAGCGCCTTCACCGCACCGACGATGCGCGCAAAGCTGTCGCGCGCCTTCCCGATCGAATGGCGCCCGCGCAGATAGCCGTGCACCAGTCCCGGCTCCTCATGCCAGAAGGCCTTGCCGCCGGCGGCAGCGATGCGGTCGCGATAGGTCTCTCCGTCCGACGACAGCGGGTCGCATTGCGCTGAAATGATCACGGTCGGCGGCAGGCCGGCGAAGTCGGTGTCGGCGAGCGGCAGGTAGCGCACATCGTGCGAGAAGTCGGCCCCGCCGGTGCGCACATCCTTGTAGAAGATCAGGTCGCGCAGCGTCAGCATCGGCGCTTCAGCGTGCTCGGCATACGAGCCCTTTGTCGGATCGCCGCCGAGACCGGGATAGATCAGCACCTGCCCGGCGGGCGGCTGCGCATGCCGGCGCGAGAAGTGCGCGACGCCGGCCGCCAAGTTGGCGCCGGCGCTGTCACCGACCAGCACGATCGGCGTCGTATCGCGCGCCGCCGCCCATTCGAACGCGGCATGGGCGTCGTCGAAGGCGGCCGGATGCGGATGTTCCGGCGCCAGCCGGTAATCGACCGACGTCACCTCATAGCCGGTCTGCGCGCAGATATCGGCGCAGATATCGTCGTGGCTGTCGAGCCCGCCGAGAATGAAGCCGCCGCCATGCAGGTAGAGGACCCTTGCCGACGGATCGGTGGACGCACTCCGATAGGTGCGGATGGCGATCGGTTGCGGGATCGCCGAGATCGACGAATCCGCCGCGGTCACGCCGTCCGGGTAACCGTTGAAGAAGGCGCGGCACATGCGGTTGTAGACGTCGCGCTGCTGCCCGATCGTGTGGTCGATCGTTTCCGGCGGATAGTAGGAATTGGTCTTGTCGATGAAAGCCAACACCTCGGCATCGAGCAGTGTCGCGTAGTCTGTCATGCGAATCTCTTGCGGATCGACCGCAGTATGTAGCGCGTCCGTGCGCTTTGACACGCCCGCAAGAACGTGAAGCGGGACAGACGGCCTCGGCCGCCTATTTCCCCATCCACACCGGATCGCGCTTCTCGGCGAAAGCCTTGAAGCCTTCCATGTTGTCCTCCGAGCCGTAGAGGATATCGACCGTGCGCAGCTGGCGCTTGGTCACGCGGTTCATGATGTCCTGGAATTTCTCGCCTTCCGCCTCGCGCGCGGTCTCCTTGATCGCAGCGAAGACCAGCGGCGGACCCGAGGCGAGCAGCCGGGCGATCTCCCAGACGCGCTCTTCCAGCTTCTCCTTCGGCAGCACCTCGTTGACGAGGCCCCAGCGATGCGCTTCGGCCACGTCCATCCAGCGGCCGGTCAGCAGCAGGTCCATCGCGACGTGATAGGGAATGCGTTTCGGCAGCTTGATGGTGGCGGCGTCCGCCAAGGTGCCGGCGCGGATTTCCGGCAGTGCGAAGGAGGAATGGTCGGCCGCGTAGATCAGGTCGCAGGAAAGCGCCAGTTCGAAGCCGCCGCCCACCGCCATGCCGTTGACGCAGGCGATGACGGGCTTGTTCAGCTCACGCAGTTCCTGCAGGCCGGCAAAGCCGCCGACGCCATAGTCGCCGTCGACGGCGTCGCCGCCGGCCGCCGCCTTCAGATCCCAGCCGGCGCAGAAGAACTTGTCTCCGGCCGTCTTGACGATGCAGACGCGCAGCTCCGGATCGTCGCGGAAGGCCTGGAAGGTCTTGCCCATCAGCCGCGACGTCTTCAGGTCGATCGCGTTCGCCTTCGGCCGGTCGAGTGTGACTTCGAAGACGCCGCCTTCGCGGCGCGTGGTGATGACTTCGCTCATTTCACACCTCCTTCATGACCAGCAGGGCGTCTGCGACCCAGGCGCCCTGCCGTTCGCCGCAGACGATCAGCGGGTTGACGTCCAGTTCTTCAACCGCGTGCTCCATCGCAAAGCGGCCGATCTCGAGGATGGCGTTCACGGCGGCGTGCAGGTCGGCCTGCGGCCGTCCGCGGAAGCCGTCGAGCAGCGGGAACATCTTCAGGGAGCGCAGCGCGGCAAGCACCTCATCGCGCGCGGCAGGCAGGAGCAGCGTGGCGGAATCCTGCAGAAGCTCGACCATGACGCCACCAGTGCCGACCGTCATGACCGGCCCGAACAGCGGGTCGTGGGTGATGCCGACGATCAGCTCGGCAACGCCGCCCTCCACCATGCGCTCGACATAAAGGCCTTTGCCAAGCGCGGCCATGCCTTGCGCAGACTGCCGCACCGACGCCTCGTCGCGCAGGTTCAGCTTCACCGCGCCGGCCTCGGATTTGTGCGCGATGCCAAGCGCCTTCAGCGCCACCGGGTAGCCGAGCTGGCGTGCCGCTGCCACGGCCTCGTCGGGATTGGCGGCGCGCAGACCGGGAGGCACCGGCAGACCGCGCTCGGCGAGCAGCGCCTTGGCGGAGGCTTCGTCGACAGAGTGGGCCTCACCCTGCCCGGCTGCAGTGGGCGACGCGCCCCTGACGGCGGACGGCAAGCCGTGCCGCCATGCCCGCCCGATGAACGCGGCGGCTTCCGCTGCATCCACCGCCTCGGCGATGCCGGAAATCGGAACGATGCCCCGCCGGAACAGCTCTTCGGCATGCTGCTCGGGCAGGTTCTCGCCCATCGACGCGACGACAGCGCCTTTCGCGCCATTCGCCTTCAGCGCCTTGTCGAAACCGTTGACGGTGTACCACCAGTCGGCATCGGAGCATCGGTCGAGCCGGGGGAAGTCGAGCACCAGCATGTTGAGGTCGAAATCGCCTGAGGTCATGGCGGAGAACGTCGCCGTCAGCTGCTCTTCCTTGCCCCATATGTAGGTGTTGTAGTCGAGCGGGTTGGCAACCGCCACGAGCGGCCCGAGCGTCTCCTGCACGCGCGCCTTGTGCGCCTCGTTGAGCGGCGGGAAGCTGACCACACGCCCCTCGACGCTGTCGGCCATGACCGACGCCTCGCCGCCCGAGCAGCTCATCGACGACAGGGTGCTGCCGGCCAGCGGGCCGACGGCGTGCAGCAGCTTCAACGTTTCGAGGAATGACGGGATGGAATTGACCCGCGCGATGCCGAGCCGCTTCAGAAAGGCGTCGGAAGCGGCGTCCGATCCGGCGAGCGAGGCGGTGTGCGAGACGGTCGCGGCGCGGGCGGCTTCGGAGCGTCCGACCTTCATGGCGACGATGGGCTTGTTGAGCTCTCTCGCGCGCGCTGCCAGCCGCTCGAAACCGGCGGCGGAATCGAAACCCTCGATGTGCAGGCCGAGGCTGCTGACGCGCTCATCCTCGATCAGGCCGAGCGCCATCTGCGAAATGCCGGTCTGCGCCTGGTTGCCGGCGGTCATCAGGAAGGCGAGCGGCAGGCCGCGCGTCTGCATGGTGAGGTTGCAGGCGATGTTCGACGACTGCGTGATGATCGCTGCGCCCTTCTCGCCCGGCGCCAGCCGGCGGCCGCCATGCTGGTCCGGCCACAGCAGCGCGCCGTCGGCATAGTTGATGAGGCCGTAGCAGTTGGGCCCGATGACCGGCATGGCACCCGCGGCTTCCAGCAGTGCCTCCTGCAGGCGCGCGCCATCGGGATCGTAATGCGCCGTCTCGCGAAACCCTGCGGCGAAGCAGATGGCGCCGCCGCCGCCCATCGCGGAAAGCTCGCGCAACATGTCGATGGTGAGGTTGCGGTTGACGCCGATGAAGGTGGCGTCGGGCGCGGCCGGCAGATCGGCGAGCGATTTGTAGGCGCGCACGCCCGAGATCTCGTCCTTCGTCGGATGCACCGGCCAGATGTCGCCGGCGAAGTTCATCTTCAGCGACTGCTTCACGACATTGGGCGTGAAGAAACCGCCGCCGACCACGCAGATCGACTTCGGACGCAGGAGACGAGAGAGGTCACGTGTCGTCATGGTGTGGCCGTGCTGTCGGGAATGGAAGGCGTTGCGGCGGCGATGTTTTCGAGTTCGACAGCGTAATCGCTCACCGCCTGCACGCCCTTGGGGCTGAGCGCATAGATGCCGGCGCCCATGCGCTCGAACCAGCCGTAATGGTTGTCGGACATCAGCCGCCGCGCATGCGCGATCGCGGTCTGCTTTGCCACATGGGCCGCCTTGGTAGGCCCAAGCCGTTCGAGCAGCGTGAGGCAGCGCAGCGCCTCCTGGCGATAGCCGGTGACGAGCCGGCGCCGCGTGGCGCCCCCGCTGTTCGGGTCACCGACCAGCCGCGCAAACTCGCGCAGCAGCCTCGCCTTGCCTGGCTTCGACTGGCGCGGCTTGTAGGGTTCGGGGTCGCAGTGGATTTCGACAAACCCGTCGGCCAGCCGCACGGTGATGAGGCCGAGGCCGAGCCGGCGGCAGAGCTTGCGGTTCTCCACCAGCGCCTTGTAGGCGGCGCGGCCGGCGACCTGCGGCACGGCGACGTAGACGGCATCGCTGATCGCCTGCCGTTCGATCGCCTGATGGAACAGCGACAGCGAGAATCCGGCCTTCAGCTCGACGATGACGGGATCTTCGGCACCGCGCAGCGCGACCACATCGGCCGCGCCGACCTCGCCCTTCACCGCATAGCCCTGCGCCTCGAGCAGACGCTTCACCGGCGGGTAGAGATCGGTCTCCTTGATGCCCGGGCGAGCCATGCCTGCTCTACCCGCCCACTGCCCGCAGCAGCGCGCGCGAAATGATGTGGCGCTGGATCTCCGACGTGCCCTCCCAGATGCGCTCGACGCGCGCGTCGCGCCAGATGCGCTCCAGCGGCAGGTCGTCCATCAGGCCCATGCCGCCATGAATCTGGATGGCTTCGTCGGCGATCATCGCAAGCGTTTCCGTTGCCTTCAGCTTGGCCATCGCCATGTCTTCGTCGGTAACGGTGCCGGCGTCATATTTCCAGCCCGCCTCGCGGGTCAGAAGTTCGGCGGCCTTCAGTTCGGTCGCCATGTCGGCGAGCTTGAACGACACCCCCTGGAACTTGCCGATCTGCTGGCCGAACTGCTGGCGCTGCGCAGCGTATTCGGTTGCCAGACCAAGCGCGCGCTCGGCGCGGCCGAGACAGGTTGACGCCACCTGCAGGCGCGTCGCGCCGAGCCAGGAATTGGCGACCTCAAAACCCTTGTGGACCTCGCCGAGCACCTGGCTCGCCGGCAGGCGGCAGTCGTCGAATTCCAGCACCGAGTTGGTGTAGCCGCGATGCGAGACGTTGCGATAACCGTCGCGCACGGTGAAGCCGGGAGTGCCCTTGTCGACAAAGAAGGCGGTGATCTTCTTGCGCTTGCCGCGCGCCGTTTCCTCTTCGCCCGACGCCATGAAGACGATGGCGAAGCCGGCGATGTCGGCATGGCTGATGAAGTGTTTGGTACCGTTCAGCACCCAGTCGGTGCCGTCCTGCACCGCGCTCGCCTTCATGCCGCGCAGATCGGAGCCGGCGCCGGGCTCGGTCATCGCCAGGCAGTCCCACGTCTCGCCGCGGATGCATGGCATCAGATAGCGCCCGCGCTGCTCCGGCGTGCCGGCGAGCAGGATGTTCGAAGGGCGCGCCACGCAGGTCCAGTGCAGCGCGTAATTGGCGCGCCCGAGTTCCTTCTCGTAGAGCAGCCAGGTGAGCGTATCGAGCCCGGCGCCGCCGACCTCGGCCGGCATGTTGGCGGCGTAGAGCCCCGCCGCCATGGCCTTCTGCTGCAGCTCCTTGATGAGCTCCATCGGGAGATGGCCGGTGCGCTCCACCTCGCGCTCATGCGGGTAAAGCTCATTCTCGACGAAGGCGCGCGTCGTTTCGACGATCAGCTTCTGCTCTTCGGTGAGGCCGAAATTCATCGATGTCAGCCCTTCTTCTTCGGCTTGGCTGCGACCTTCTTCGGCTTCGCTGCCCGCGCCTTCTCGGCGGCGTTGGAGAGCTTCGCCTTGGAGGCCTTGCCGAGCTGCTTCACGTAGGAATTGTGCAGCTCGCCGGCGCCCCAGCCCTTGCCCTTCTCGGCTTTTGCCAGCGCTTCCATGATGCCGACAAGGTTATCGTCGCGGATACGCTCCAGTTCGCGGATCGACCACTTGTCCGACTGGTCGTCCGACTGCGAAGCGACCATGTCGACCAGTTCGTCATTGAACTCCGGCACGTCCATCAGCTTCGTCCACGGCCAGGCCAGCGCCGGCCCGAACTGTGCCATGAAATGCCGCATGCCCGCCTCGCCGCCAGCGATGCGGTAGGTCTGGAACATGCCCATCTGCGCCCAGCGCAGGCCGAAGCCGTAGCGCATGATGTCGTCGAGTTCCTCGACCGTGCAGATGCCGTCCTTGATCATCCACAGCGCTTCGCGCCATGCGGCCTCGAGCAGGCGGTTGCCGACGAAAGCGTCGATCTCCTTGTTGATGACGACGCATTTCATGCCGATGGACGTGTACGCCTCGCGCGCCCGCTCGACATATTTCTTCGACGTCTTCTCCCCCGGCACCAGCTCGTTGATCGGCAGCAGGTAGACCGGGTTGAACGGATGCGCGACGAGGAAGCGCTCCGGATGCTTCATGTCCTTCGCCATGTCGGTCGCCTTGAAGCCCGACGTGGACGAACCGATCAGCGCCGTTTTGGGAGCGGCGGCCTCGATCTCGGCCAGCGTCTTCAGCTTCACGTCGAGCCGCTCCGGCACGCTCTCCTGGATGAAGTCGGCGTCCTTCACCGCTTCGGCGATCGACTTGGCGTAGGTGATCCTGCCTTCCTTGGGCAGGCCCTTGGTTGCCATGCGCCTGTAGGCGCGGCGCGCGTTCTTCATCACCTCGTCGACCTTGCGTTTGGCCTCCGGATGCGGATCGAACACCACAACGTCGATGCCGTTCAGCGCCAGACGCGCGATCCAGCCGCCGCCAATGACGCCGCCGCCGATTGCCGCTGCTTTCGTGATGGTCATTGCGATTCCTCCTACGCCGCGACCGGCGCGCGCTTGGTCAGGCCAAGCTTCCTGCGCACCTCTTCCGGGCCGATGACACGGGAGCCGAGATTTTCCACGATGGTGACGGCGCGCTCGACCAGCTGCGCGTTGGTGGCGAGCACGCCCTTGTCGAGCCAGAGATTGTCCTCGAGACCGACGCGGACATTGCCGCCGGCGATCACCGCCGCCGCGACATAGGCCATCTGGTTGCGGCCGAGTGCAAAGGCGGAGAACGTCCAGTCCTGCGGCACGTTGTTGACCATCGCCAGGAAGGTGTTGAGGTCGTCCGGCGCGCCCCACGGCACGCCCATGCAGAGCTGCACCAGCGCGTCGGGTTTCAGGATCTCCTCCTTCACCAGCTGCTTGGCGAGCCACAGATGGCCGGTGTCGAACGCCTCGATCTCAGGCTTCACGCCCATCTTGGTCATCATGCCGCCCATGGCGCGCAGCATGCCGGGCGTGTTGGTCATGACGTAGTCGGCTTCGTTGAAGTTCATCGTGCCGCAGTCGAGGGTGCAGATTTCCGGCACGCACTGGCGCACATGCTCGACACGCTCGCTGGCGCCGACCATGTCCGTGCCCTGCACTTTCGGCGGCATCGGGTTCTCGACGTCGCCGAACACGATGTCGCCGCCCATGCCGGCGGTGAGGTTCAGCACCACGTCGACATTGGCATCGCGGATGCGTTCGGTGACCTCGCGGTAGAGATGCACGTCGCGACGCGGCTTGCCCGTCTCGGGATCGCGCACGTGGCAGTGGACGATGGCAGCTCCGGCCTTGGCCGCGTCGATCGCGGCATCGGCGATCTGCTTGGGCGAGCGCGGAACATGCGGGCTGCGGTCCTGCGTGCCACCCGAGCCGGTCACGGCACAGGTGATGAAGACCTCGCGGTTCATTTCGAGCGGCATCGCTTCTCCTCCCAAATCAGCGCGCGCATCCTGTGCCGGGTTGCCGTGATCTGCTTTGCACGGTACGAACACTCCTTGATGAAAAGCGAAAGGCGATCGATCTTCCAGCCGTCGCGCCAGCCGCTGGCGATAACCTTCCTGGCGCTCTCCGGCGCGTCGATCATGTGCGTCGCCTCGGCCATCGATCCGCTGCGAGCGGCCAACCGGGTGAGCGGCGAGAACCACTTCGCCTGGAAGATCGTCTCGGTCGATGGCGCGCCGGCGATCACCACCTCCGGCCTGCCGGTTGCGGTCGAAGGCCGCTTCGACCCGGCCGACCGGCCCGACGTGATGGTGGTGGTCGGCGGCTTCGGCACCCGCAATGCAGGCACGCCGGGACTTGCCGCCGGCCTGCGCCGCGTGGCGCGTTCGGCGCAGGCGGTAGGCGGCATTGAGGCTGGCACCTGGCTGCTCGGACACGCCGGGCTGCTGGAAGGCCGCGCGGCAACCACGCACTGGGAGGACATGGAGGATTTCGCCGCCGCCTTTCCCGGCGCGGACGTGCGGCCGGACCGCTATGTGATCGACGGGCCCGTCTTCACCACTGGCGGCGCCTCGCCCACCTTCGACCTGATGCTGCATCTGGTGCGCTCGCGCCTCGGCATGGCGGTGGCGCTCGATGTGGCGAGCGTCTTCATCTACGATCAGGCGCGCGCGGCGACCGACGCGCAGCCACTTGTCTCGCTCGGCCGGCTGGACGGCTACGATCCGCGGCTGGCGCAGGCGATCCGCCTGATGGAGGCGCATGTCGACGACCCCTTGCCTGTCTCGGCCATAGCGCGGCGCGTCGGCGTGACTGCCCGCACACTGGAAAAGACGTTCCGTCGCTCGATCGGCGAGACGCCTGGCGCCTATTACCTGCGGCTGCGCCTCAATGCTGCACGGCGGCTGGTGCTCGACACGGCGCTGCCGATGGCCGACATCGCCGCCCGCACCGGCTTCTCCTCCGCCGCCGCCTTCAGCCGCGCCTTTTCCCGTGGCTTCGGCCAGGCGCCGAGCGGGATAAGGCAGGGGTGAGTCGGAACTTGTTGCGAGCGGCAGACTGGTATATATCGCTGGTATATACCAGCGGAGCGATGCATGAACGAGCACGCCAAGCCCTCAAAAGCAAAGACCGCAAAGCTGTTCAAGAATGGACGCAGTCAGGCCGTCCGGCTGCCGGCAGAGTTTCGCTTCGATGGTAAAGAGGTCAGCATCCGTCGCGACGAGAACACGGGAGAGGTCATCCTCGCCCCAATCGCGCGCAAGACAGGCAACTGGGATGCGTTTCTGGAGGCCGTCAGCAAGGTTCGTCCCGAGGACGTGCCGAAGGGCTTTCCCTGGCGTGATACGAGGCCGCACGACCGCGATCCATTCGCATGAGTTCGCGGTTCATGCTCGACACCAACACCATCAGTGTTGCCACCTCAGGCAGATCGATTGCAGCGTTGCACAGGATTGCCGGTCACATCCCCGAAGCACTGGCTGCCTCCGCAATCTCATATGGCGAAATCTGGTTCGGGCTCACACGACGCCCCGAGGCTACGGCACTCGCGCATGCCACGCGGAAGCTCTTCGAGAAAGTTCCGGTCCTTCCCTTCACAACCGCAAGCGCTGACCGCTATGCGCAGCTTCGCACAGACATGCAGCGCCTCGGCACATCATTGCAGCCCCTCGACATGCTGATCGCCGCACACGCGCTGGAGGCCGGCGCGACGCTTGTGTCGAGTGACCGCGCGTTTCGCCATGTGCCCGGCCTTACGGTGGAGGACTGGACGCAATGAACAGCGCGTTTGGCAAAATCATCGTCTCCAGCCTGCTTCCGGTCGGCATTTTCATCCTCGTCGCCGCCGGCGTGTACGTCGTCCTGCCGGTGCAGGAAGTACCTCTCTCGGCGACGGAGCGCGCGCTGGCGACGCTGATCGAGCTGCGCTGGCCGGTGCTGGTGCTGCTGGCGATGGTGATCACGCTGTTCCGCGGCTTCGACACGCCACAGGCCGCCGATCCGCTGGCCGGCGGCGAGAGCGGTCGCCACAGGATCAACCAGCGTGTGCTGCAGAATTCGCTTGAGCAGTTCGTGCTGTTCGTCCCGGTGGTGCTGGCGCTGGCCGCGCTGGCCCAGGACGGTATCGTCTGGCACGGCGTGCGCACCGCCGTGCTCGTCTTCACGCTTGGCCGGTTGCTGTTCTGGGTCGGCTATCACCGCTCGCCGCCGGGCCGTGCGCCCGGCTTCGTGATGACCTTCTTCACCAACCTCGTGGTGCTCGGAGCGGTGTTCTGGCTGGCGTTCTAGCCGCTGCCTACACGCGCTCCAGCGCGATCGCGATGCCCTGACCGACGCCGATGCACATGGTGGCGAGCGCCAGCCTCGTCTTGCGCTCGCGCAGTTCAAGCGCAGCGGTGCCGGCGATGCGCGCACCCGACATGCCGAGCGGGTGGCCAAGCGCGATGGCGCCGCCATTCGGGTTGACGTACTCGGCGTCCTCGGGAATGCCGAGTTCGCGCAGCACGGCGATGCCCTGACTGGCGAAGGCTTCGTTCAGCTCGATCACATCGAAGTCCGCCGGCTTGATGCCCAGCCGCGCGCACAGTTTCTGCGTCGCCGGCGCCGGACCGATGCCCATGATGCGCGGCGCTACGCCGGCGGTGGCACCGCCGAGCACGCGCGCGATCGGCGTCAGCCCGTACTTCTTCACCGCTGCTTCCGAGGCAACGATCAGTGCGGCTGCGCCGTCATTGACGCCGGACGCGTTGCCGGCAGTGACCGTTCCGCCTTCCTTCTTGAACGGCGTTCCGAGCTTGGCCAGCGTCTCGACAGTCGTGCCGGCGCGCGGATGCTCGTCCTTCGAGACGATGGTCGGATCGCCCTTCTTCTGCGGGATGGAGACAGGGGTGATCTCGAGGCCGAGCCGGCCATTCGCCTGTGCGGCAACCGCCTTGTCCTGGCTGCGCACGGCAAACGCGTCCTGATCGGCGCGGCTCACCTTGAAATCCTCGGCAACGTTCTCGCCGGTTTCGGGCATGGAATCGACGCCATACTGCTTCTTCATCAGCGGATTGATGAAACGCCAGCCGATGGTGGTGTCGTAGATCTCGGCATTGCGCGAGAACGCCTCCGACGCCTTCGGCATGACGAACGGCGCGCGGCTCATCGACTCGACGCCGCCGGCGATCATCAGTTCCGCTTCGCCCGCCTTGATGGCGCGCGCCGCGATGATGGTGGCATCCATGCCGGAGCCGCACAGCCGGTTGACGGTCGTGCCGGGCACCTCTTTCGGCAGACCGGCGAGCAGCGACGACATGCGCGCCACATTGCGGTTGTCCTCCCCGGCCTGGTTGGCGCAGCCAAAGATGACGTCGTCAATGGCAGACCAGTCGATGCCGGCGTTGCGCTCGATCAGCGCGCGCAGCGGCACCGCCCCGAGATCGTCGGGCCGCACCGACGACAGCGAGCCGCCAAAGCGGCCGATGGGGGTGCGGATGTAATCGCAGATATAGGCTTCGCGCATGATCAGACCTGTGGGACGACAAGATCGCCGACGCGGTCGCCGACGACGAGAGTGGCTTCGGTGACGGCCTGCAGTTCCTCGACGCTCATTGCCGGCAGCTTCTCGCGCAGCACGAAGCGGCCGCCCTTCACGTCAATCACGGCAAGGCTCGTGTAGACAGTGGTCACGCAACCGACGCCGGTGAGCGGCAGCCGGCAGTGGTTCAGGAGCTTCGGCTTGCCGTCCTTGGTGGTGTGGTCGGTGACCACCCAGATCTGCTTGGCGCCGTGCACCAGATCCATCGCGCCGCCGACCGCCGGCACCGAGCCGGGTCCGGTGCTCCAGTTGGCAATGTCGCCGTTCTCCGCCACCTCGTATGCGCCGAGCACGGCGATATCTAGATGCCCGCCGCGCACCATCGCGAAGCTGTCGGCATGATGGAAGAAGGCCGCGCCGGGATTCAGCGTCACCGCCTTCTTGCCGGCATTGATCAGGTCCCAGTCTTCCTGTCCGGCGGGCGGCGCCTCGCCGAAATCAAGAATGCCGTTCTCGGTGTGGTAGATCACCTCGCGGCCCTGCGGCTTGAACGTCGCGATCATCTCCGGGAAACCGATGCCGAGATTGACATAGGCGCCGTCGGGCAAGTCCTGCGCCGCGCGCCAGGCAATCTGCGCGTTGGAGAGCTTCGCCACCATCACTTCGCTCCCGTGCGCAGCAGCGCTTCTTCCTGCGCCGGGTTCGGCACCTCGACGATACGGTTCACGAAGATGCCCGGCGTCACCACCTGTTCGGCATCGATGCCGCCCGGCTCGACCACAAGGCTTGCCTGCACGATGGTGACCTTCGCTGCCATCGCCATCAGCGGCGCGAAATTGCGCGCCGCCTTGCGATAGGTGAGATTGCCCTTGGCGTCGGCGAGTTCCGCCTTGATCAGCGCCACGTCGGCCTTGAGCCACCGCTCCTGCACGTATTTGCGCCCTTCGAACTCGGCGATCGGCTTGCCGTCGGCGACCGTCGTGCCAAAACTGGTCGGCGTGTAGAAGGCTGGTATGCCTGCACCACCTGCGCGAATGCGCTCGGCCAGCGTGCCCTGCGGCACCAGTTCCAGCCCGATCTCGCCGTTCAGATATTTGTCGGTGAACGCCTTCGGATCCGAGGAGCGCGGAAAGGAGCACACCATCTTCGCAACCATGCCGGCGTAGATCATGGCGGCGATGCCGACCGCGCCATTCCCGGCATTGTTGTTCACGATGGTCAGGTTGCCGGGCGAGCCGGTGCTCCTGTAGCGCTCCACCAGCGCGTGGATCAGCTCGATCGGGGCGCCGGCGCCGCCAAACCCGCCGATCATCACCGTCATGCCGTCTTCGATGTCGGCCAGCGCAGAGCTGATGTCGGAATAAACCTTCTTCATCCCCGTCGATTCCAGTCTGTCGGTCACGCAGTTCGCATTGCGAACTTATGTTTTTTATGCGAAACATGGATAGATGGCTGGGACTCAACTGTCAACGGAACACGGCCCGGACGCTGGCGCACAGCCCGCTTCGCACGAGCGCGACCCGGTTGCGTCGCATGATCGCGACCTGGTCGCGTCGCATGATCGCGACCAGGTGAATTCGCTCGCCAAGGGGCTGGGCGTGCTGGAACTGCTCGCCGCCAATCCGGCGGGCCTCACGCTCACCGAAACCGCTGAACGCGCCGGCATGACCCGCGCCGGCGCGCGTCGCTTCCTGCTGACGCTGACAAGCTCGGGCTATGCGGTGCAGGACGGTCGGCGCTTCGTTCTGTCGCCGCGGCTGCTGACGGTGGCGCGCACATGGCTCGACGGTTCGTCGATATGGTCGCTGGCGCTCGGGCCGATGCGCGAGGTGGCGGGTACGCTGAAGGAATCCTGCTCGGCCGCCGTGCTGTCGGGCGAGGATGTCGTCTACGTCGCGCGTGTGCCCGGCCAGAGCATCATGAGCGTGGCGCTGCATGTCGGCACGCGCCTGCCTGCCTATTGCACGTCGATGGGTCGCGTGCTGCTGTCCGGCCTCGACCGCCCTGCCCTGCTGGCTCTGCTGCAGGATGCGCGCATCCGTGCCAACACGGCCAAGACCGTCACCGACCCGGCGATGCTGGCCGATCTGATCTGCGACGCCGGTGCCGCCGGCTACGCCATCGTCGACGAGGAACTGGAGATCGGCCTGCGCTCCATCGCCGTGCCGATCAAGGAGCGCTCCGGCCGCATCGTCGCCGCCATCAACGTCTCGACCCAGTCGGCGCGTTTCACGACGCGCGAGATGGAACGGCGCATCCTGCCGGAGTTGAAGGAAGCGGCGCGGCAGATCGAGGCGTTCTTCGCGGTGCAGTAATGCCTGCCGCGACCGCCAGCGCGCTTGCATATCCCGAGCGCCGCAGCCTGCTGACACATCCTGCCGCCAGCGCATGCTAGAGCCCTGCCTGAACCTCGCAGGAACAACAGCATGAGCGACGAAGGCGGCGCGCCGCTTCTGAAAGAAATCTTCAACCGGCAGCGGCTGGAACATATAGCCGGCACGGCGACTTCGGTCTCGTCCGGCTTCGACCGCAAGCGTTTCATGGCGCTCGCGACCGAAAACCTCGACGCCCTCAGCATCATGCAGCGCATGCGCCAGGTCGCGACCAGCCTGCAGGCGACTTTGCCCGGCGATTTCCCGCGGCAGGTCGAGCTGGTGGAACGGATGGGGCCGCTCGCCGGCCACTCCTTCGCGGCCATGGCGCTGTCCGAGCATGTCGCGCTTTACGGTGCCGATCATTTCGACCGGTCAATGCAGGCGCTCGCGCTGCTGACGCGCTACGGCTCGTCGGAGTTCGCTGTCAGGCACTTCCTGCAGCGCGAGCCCGAACGCACGCTGCGCGTGATGACGCGCTGGGCCGGCGACCCCAACGAACATGTGCGGCGGCTGGCCAGCGAGGGTTCGCGCCCGCGCCTGCCCTGGTCGTTCCGCATCCAGTCGCTGATCGAAGACCCCTCGCCGACGCTTCCGATCCTGGAAAGGCTCAAGGAGGATGACAGCCTCTATGTGCGCAAGTCGGTCGCCAATCACCTGAATGACATCGCCAAGGACCATCCCGGCCTCGTGCTGGAGCGGCTCGAAGCATGGCCGCGCGAACACAGGCACACGGCGTGGATCGTAAGGCAAGCGCTGCGGACGCTGATCAAGCAGGGGGACGCCGGCGCGCTGGCGCTGGTCGGCGCGGGCGGCAGCGCCGAGGTGGAGGTGACCGATTTCAGCGTGGTGCCTCCCAGCCTGCGTCTGGGCGACAGGCTGTCGCTGGCGGTCGGGATCAGGTCGACGGGCGCGACGACGCAGCGGCTCGTGGTCGACTACGCCATCCACTACGTGAAGAAGAGCGGCGCCACCTCGCGCAAGGTGTTCAAGCTGAAGGAGCTCGACCTCGCCGCCGGCACCTCGACAGCGCTGTCGATCAGCCAGGTGATCCGTGATTTCACCACCCGCAAGCACAATGCCGGCACGCACCGCGTCGAACTGATGGTTAATGGCAGCGTGCTGGCGAGCGGTGCCTTCGATCTGTCGATCTAGCGCGGCGCGAAGGCGTCAACGCGCCGCCGGAAACACCCGCCACTTGCGCGGCCGAAAGGCGATGCGGCTGCGCGCCGCGGCCGGGTGTTCGACCGGCAGCTCGATCTCGACGCGGTGGTGGTCGCCGCCGACATCCAGCTCGACGCGCCGCGTCCCCGCCACACGCCGGCTGGACGCGACGGTGCCGGCGATGCAACCGCTGCCACCGTCGATCAGTTCGACGTCGTGCGGGCGGAAATAGAGTGTGGCGTCGCCGTCGGGCAGGTCCGGAGATGACAGGCCGAGCGCCCTGTCATGCAGCCAGATCTCGCCATGCTCGGCTCTCACCGGCAGCGCCGAGGAATCGCCGATGAAGCCGTAGACGAAGGGCGAGTTGGGGCGGTCGTAGACATCGTCTGCCGAGCCGACCTGCTCGATCGCGCCCTGGCTCATCACCACAACGCGGTCGGCGAGTTCCAGCGCCTCTTCCTGGTCGTGCGTCACGAATACCGTCGTGTGGCCAGTGGCGTCATGGATCTCTCGCAGCCAGCGGCGCAGTTCGCGCCGCACCTGCGCATCGAGCGCGCCAAACGGCTCGTCGAGCAACAGCACCCGCGGCTCGATCGCGAGCGCGCGCGCCAGCGCCACGCGCTGCCGCTGGCCGCCAGACAGCTGGTTCGGATAGCGGTTCTCCAGACCGGAGAGTTGCACGAGGTCGAGCAGCTCCAGCGCGCGCCTGCGGATTTCCGCTGCCGGCGGCCGATTCTGCTGCGGCCGCACCTTCAGTCCGAAACCGATGTTGTCGGCCACGGTCATGTGACGGAAGAGTGCGTAGTGCTGGAACACGAAGCCGACATTGCGCTCCTGCACGGTGCGCCACGAGGCGTCCTCGTCGCCGAACAGGATCGTGCCCGAGGTCGGCGTGTCGAGCCCGGCGATGAGGCGCAGCAGCGTCGTCTTGCCGGAGCCAGACGGTCCCAGCAGCGCGATCAATTCGCCGGAATGGATGTCGAGCGACAGGTCCGACAGGGCGGTGAAGCCGTCGAACTCCTTGCGCACGTTCTGCAACGAAACTTGCATTCAGACCTCAGTGCTTGGCCGCAGCGGCTATCTGGTCGCCGTAGCGGTATTCGAGCAGGGATTTCAGCACGAGCGTCACAAGCGCCAGGCCAGCGAGCAGCGTCGATACCGCGAAAGCGGCGACGAAATTGTACTCGTTGTAGAGGATCTCGATGTGCAGCGGCATCGTGTTGGTGAGGCCGCGAATGTGACCCGACACCACCGACACCGCGCCGAACTCGCCCATCGCGCGCGCATTGCACAGCAGCACCCCGTAGAGCAGCCCCCACTTCACGTTTGGCAGCGTGACGTACCAGAAGGTCTGCCAGCCCGACGCGCCGAGCGACAGCGCCGCCTCCTCGTCGCCAGTGCCCTGATCCTGCATGAGCGGGATCAGCTCACGCGCAACGAACGGGAAGGTGACGAAGACGGTGGCCAGCACGATGCCCGGCACCGCGAAGAGGATCTCGATGCCATAGGACTTCAGAAACGGTCCGAGGAACGAACCCGCGCCGAAGAGCAGCACATAGACGAGGCCGGAGATCACCGGCGAGACCGAGAACGGCAAATCGATCAGCGTCGTCAGGAACGCCTTGCCCTTGAACTCGAACTTGGCGATTGCCCAAGCCGCGGCGACGCCGAAGACGAGGTTCAGCGGCACGGCGATCACGGCCACCAGCAGCGTCAGCCGGATCGCGGCAAAGGTGTCGGCATCCCCGAGCGAGGCGAAGAATTCACCCGCCCCCTTGCGGAACGCTTCCGCGAAGACGCTCGCCAGCGGCAGCAGCAGGAACAGCGCAAGGAACAGCGCCGACACGCCGATGAGCACGAGCCTGGCGACCGGCGATTCCGTCGTGGCGGAGGTTGCCCGGCGCCTCCCTGCGGCTTTCGTGGCGACGAGCGCGCTGGCACCTGGGACGATCTGGGTGGCGGCATCAAACGCCATAACCGTACCTCCTTCGGCTCCAGGCCTGGATCAGATTGATGACGAGCAGCATCAGGAAGGAGATGACCAGCATGACCGCAGCAATCGCGGTGGCGCCGGCATAGTTGAACTCCTCCAGCCGGATGATGATCAGCAGCGGCGCGATCTCCGAGACATAAGGCACGTTGCCGGCGATGAAGATGACCGAGCCGTACTCGCCGACGCCGCGTGCGAAGGCGAGCGCGAAGCCGGTGAGCAGGGCCGGCGACAGGCCGGGCAGGATGACGCGCGTGATCGTCTGCAGCCGGTTGGCGCCGAGCGTCGCGGCCGCCTCCTCGACCTCACGGTCGATCTCCTGCATCACCGGCTGCAACGTGCGAACGACGAAGGGCAGGCCTACGAAGATGAGCGCGACGACGATGCCGAGCGGCGTGAACGCCACCTTGATGCCGAGCGGCGCGAGCAGCGACCCGATCCAGCCATTGGGCGCATAGATGGCGGCAAGCGCGATGCCGGCCACCGCCGTCGGCAGCGCGAAGGGCAGGTCGACGACCGCGTCAACGATACGCCGCCCGGGGAAGCGGTAGCGCACCAGCACCCATGCGAGAATGGTGCCGCAGATGACGTTGACGACGGCCGCGATGAAGGCCGTGCCAAAGGAGATCCAGAGAGCGCGCAGCGTGCGCTCGTCCATGACGATCTGCCAGAACCCGGCCCAGCCGAGCCCCGTCGAGCGCCAGAAGACGCCCGAGAGAGGGATGAGGACGATGAGCGTCAGGTAGACAACCGTGAAGCCGAGCGTCAGCCCAAACCCTGGGATGACGCTCGGCTTTCTGAATTGCCACCCCGACCGGGTCAGGGCTGCAGTCATGGGTGCCTCAGTTGGACGACGCCGGCTTGTAGATCTGGTCGAACACGCCGCCGTCTCCGAAGTGATAGGGCTGCGCCTTCGCCCAGCCGCCGAAGATCGGATCGTCGATGGTCACGAGCTTCACTTCAGGAAAGCGCTTGAGGTCTTCCGCGCTGACGAGGTCAGGCTTCGACGGGCGATAGAAGTTGCGCGCCGCGATCTGCTGGCCTTCCTGCGAGTAGAGGTAGCCGAGATAGGCTTCGGCCACTTTGCGCGTACCCTTCGCATCGACCACGGCATCGACCACCGCGACGGGCGGTTCGGCGAGGATCGACTGCGGCGGGAACACGACGTCGAACTGGTCTTCGCCGAACTCCTTGCCTACCAGGTAGGCCTCGTTCTCCCAGGCGAGCAGCACGTCGCCGAGCTGGCGCTGCGCGAAGGTCGTGGTCGAGCCGCGCGCGCCGGTGTCGAGCACGGGAACGTGGCGGAACAGCTCTCCGACGTAGCCCTTGATCTTCTCTTCGTCACCGCCGAACTGGCCATTCGCCCAGGCCCAGGCTGCAAGGTAGTTCCAGCGCGCACCGCCGGAGGTCTTCGGGTTCGGGGTGATGACTTCGACGCCGTCCTTGATCAGGTCGCCCCAGTCATTGATGCCCTTGGGATTACCCTTGCGCACCAGGAACACGATGGTCGAGGTGTAAGGTGCGGAATTGTGCTCGAACTTTCCGCGCCAGTCGGCGCCTATCTTGCCGCCGTTCTCGACGATGGCATTGATGTCGCTTTCCAGCGCCAGCGTCACGACATCGGCCTCGAGCCCGTCGATGACCGCGCGGGCCTGCTTGCCGGATCCGCCATGCGACTGCTGGATGGTGACGGTTTCGCCCGTCTCGGCCAGCCAGTGCTTGGCAAAGGCCTCGTTGAACTCCTTGTAGAGTTCGCGGGTCGGATCATAGGAGACGTTCAGCAGCGTCGTGTCGGCGAAGGCAAAGCCCAGTCCTCCGAACTGGACAGCGCCGGCGATGAGAGCAGAGAACAGCAACGATCTGCGACGAAGGGTCATGTCAGCCTCCTTGCGTTGAGCTTGAATACCCTAGCTGTCTGGTCGTCATTCAAGAACGCGCGTCCGAACCTAAGTTCGAGGCAGGGCGACAAAGTTTTTCCGTTTTTCAGGCCTCGATTGGAACGCGTGCCTCGCCTTGTGCCGCGATGCTCTCCTTAATCGTCATCCCGTCCAAAACGTTCCGGCTGGCCTCCGCGACGCGGGCGAAAACGCGGCGGATTTCGCATGTCTTTTCGTCGCTGCAGTCCTCGCAACGCCGGTAGGCGATGCGCGACAGGCAGGGGAGAAGCGCGATGGGTCCGTCCACGATGCGCAGCACTTCGCCATAGGTAATGTCCTCGGCCGGACGCAGCAGCAGGTAGCCGCCGGCCTTGCCCCGCCGGCTGGCAACCAGCCCGTTCGCTTTCATCTGCAGCAGGATCTGTTCGAGGAATTTCTTCGGGATCGCCTGCTCGCGCGCGATGTCGCCGATGAACAGTGGCTGGTCGGGCCCCGCCTTGGCGAGGCTGACAAGCGCGCGCAGCGCGTATTTTGCTCTCTGGGAGATCATTCCGGCGACGGTCGGTGCTTAAGGATCAATCGCTTAGGCCTATCGGGCAGCTTGTGCAAGATTTGGGCAAAGCGGCTCACCCGCCCCCTGCATTTCCGACATTGCTTGCCGGGTCATTTATTCCACGTTACGAAATAATTCTGCCCGAACGCGGCATCAGAAGACGCCGCCGGCCACACGAGCCGCCGGCACGGGAGGGAAGCATCATGTATCTCGGTCTGGACCTCGGCACTTCGGGGGTGAAGGCGCTGCTCATCGATGCGCGCCAGAAGGTCATCGCCACCGGTCACGGTGAACTCGACGTCTCGCGCCCCAAGGCTGGCTGGTCGGAGCAGAAGCCGGCGGACTGGCTGCGCGCCACCGGGGACGCCATCGACGCGCTGAAGGCCTCGCATGCCAAGCAGCTGGCTGCGGTGAAGGGCATCGGCCTTTCGGGCCAGATGCATGGCGCGACGCTGCTCGGGAAGGGCGACAAGGTGCTCCGCCCCTGCATCCTCTGGAACGACACGCGCAGCCACGCGGAAGCCGCCGCACTCGACGCACAGCCGGCCTTCCGCAAACTCACCGGCAACATCGTCTTCCCCGGCTTCACCGCGCCAAAGCTGGTGTGGGTGAAAAACAGCGAGCCCAAGCTCTTCGCGCAGGTCGAGAAGGTGCTGCTCCCGAAGGACTATCTGCGCCTCTGGCTGACCGGCGAATACATCTCCGAGATGTCGGACTCGGCCGGCACGTCGTGGCTCGACGTGGGGCGTCGCGCCTGGTCGCCGAAGCTGCTCGCCGCGACCGGCATGGATGAGAGCCAGATGCCGGCGCTGGTGGAAGGCACCGAGGCCGGCGGCACGCTGCGCGCCGCGCTCGCCGCCAAATGGGGCATGGGCAAGGATGTGGTCGTGGCCGGAGGAGCGGGCGACAACGCCGCTTCCGCCTGTGGCATGGGCACGGTGAAGCCTGGCGCAGCATTCGTGTCGCTGGGCACGTCAGGCGTGCTGTTCGCAGCCAACGGCTCCTATCTGCCGAACCCGAAGAGCGCTGTGCACACCTTCTGTCACGCCCTCCCGGGCGCCTGGCACCAGATGGGCGTCATCCTGTCGGCGACGGATTCGCTCAACTGGCTGTCGGAGATCACCGGCGAGGACGCCGCGACGCTGACGCAGTCGCTCGGCGACAGGCTGGCCGCCCCGACCGGCGTCACCTTCCTGCCCTACCTTTCCGGCGAGCGCACGCCGCACAACGATGCCGCGATCCGCGGTTCCTTCGTCGGGCTGGCGCACCAGTCCGACCGCAAGGCGCTGACGCAGGCAGTGCTGGAAGGCGTTGCCTTCGCATTCCGCGACAGCCTCGAAGCGCTGAAGCAGGCGGGCACGACGCTCGACCGCGTCACCGCCATCGGCGGCGGCTCGCGCTCACGCTACTGGCTGAAGGCGATCGCCACCGCGCTCGGGCTGCCGGTCGACGTGCCGGCCGATGGCGATTTCGGTGCCGCCTTCGGCGCCGCGCGTCTCGGCCTCATCGCGGCCGAAGGCGCCGATCCGATGGCGATCTGCACACCGCCGAAGACCGCCGCGACCGTTCTGCCGGACGGCAAACTGCGCGACGCCTATGAAAGCGCCTACGGTCGCTACCGCGCGCTGTATCCGGCGGTGAAGAAGGCGACGGCCTAAGGCCGAGAGGTTCGGCAGCTACCGAAGACCAATCCCATCGATGATGTTTTTTGATGGGATTGACGCTTTCTGATCGAAATCTGTCCACCCCGCTTGAAACGGCGTCCGCACCCGAATATCGTGGCAGATATTTTTCGAGCCTCGAAATAATGCAGCCGGCGCACCGGCATCACGGGAGGAATGAGATGAGCAGCGGCTTCTTCGGCAACATCAAACCGATCAAGTATGAGGGGCCGGACTCCACCAATCCGCTCGCCTACCGCTTCTACAACAAGGACGAAGTGGTAATGGGCAGGCGGATGGAGGACCACCTCCGCTTTGCCGTCGCCTACTGGCATTCCTTCGCCTGGCCGGGCGGCGACCCGTTCGGCGGCCAGACCTTCGAGCGCCCGTGGTTCGGCGACACGATGGAGAAGGCGAAGCTGAAGGCCGACGTCGCCTTCGAGATGTTCACGCTGCTCGGCACGCCCTACTACTGCTTCCACGATGCCGACGTGCGCCCCGAGGGCGACACCTTCTCCGAGAGCGCGGCGCGCCTCGACGAGATCGTCGATGTCTTCGAGAAGAAGCAGAAGCAGACCGGCGTGAAGCTGCTGTGGGGCACTGCGAACCTGTTCTCCAACCGCCGCTTCATGTCGGGCGCCGCCACCAATCCGGACCCGGACGTGTTTGCCTACGCCGCCGCGACGGTGAAGAAGTGCCTCGACGTGACTAAGCGCCTGAAGGGCGAGAATTACGTGCTGTGGGGCGGGCGCGAGGGCTACGAAACGCTGCTCAACACCGATCTGAAGCGGGAGATGGAGCAGGCAGGCCGCTTCCTCTCGATGGTCGTCGACTACAAGCACCGCATTGGCTTCAAGGGCACGATCCTGATCGAGCCGAAGCCGCAGGAGCCGACCAAGCACCAGTACGACTACGACGTTGCCACCGTGTACGGCTTCCTCAAGAAGTTCGGGCTGGAGAATGAGGTGAAGGTCAACATCGAGCAGGGCCATGCGATCCTTGCCGGCCACTCCTTCGAGCACGAGCTGGCGATGGCCAACGCGCTTGGCATCTTTGGTTCGATTGACATGAACCGCAATGACTACCAGTCGGGCTGGGACACCGACCAGTTCCCCAACAACGTGCCCGAGATGGCGCTGGCCTACTACCACGTGCTGGCGGGCGGCGGCTTCAAGACCGGCGGCACCAACTTCGATGCCAAGATCCGTCGCCAGTCGCTCGACCCGGAAGATCTGCTGACGGCGCATGTCGGCGGCATGGATTGCTGCGCCCGCGGCCTCAAGGCGGCGGCGAAGATGATCGAGGACAAGGCGCTGTCCGGCCCGATCGAGGAGCGTTACGCCGGCTGGAAGTCGGCCGAAGGCAAGGCGATGCTGTCCGGCAAGCGCACGCTGGAGGAGATCGCCGACCGCGTGGTGAAGATGCAGATCGAGCCACAGCCGCGCTCCGGCCGGCAGGAGCGGCTGGAGAACATCGTCAACCGCTACGTCTGAGGATTACCGGCCGGCGCCGCCCGCGGCGTCGGCCACCCGCTTCGCACGCTCGACGAAGATGCCCGACAGCGGGCTCTGCGGGCGCAGTTCGAACCGTTCGGAGGCCAGCGCGGCAGACAGCGCCGCATCGCCTCCCCGCAACGCCGCTTCCATCAGGGTCAGGTCGATCACGTCGCGCTGCGCATGGCTGCCGCCGAAGCGGTGCGCGACCGCGCGCACCGGCCGCAGCAGCTGCACGGCCTGCGCATAGTCGCCATCGCCAAAGGCCTTCAGCCCCAGAACGACCGGCAATCCGACATCACGCGTGAAGGCGGCGTTGTCGCCGCCCTCCGCCAGGGCTTCCCGTTGCGCCGCGATCAGAACGTCGGCGAGGCCGGTGCGGCCGGCGCCGATGAACGACATCATCGCATGCGCATCGTTGAAGGCGTAGTTGGCGCTCGTCGCCTTCGGCGCCCAGTTGTCGGCGATGCCCTGCCAGCGGTCGCCGACGTCGTGGCCGCCGAGCATCAGCCGCCAGAGCAGCGCCGCGGCGTCGACCATGTTCAGCGCCAGCGGCGACTTCGCCCCGTAGATCGGGCCGTCATAGAGCTTCAGCACCTCGTCGATCTCGCCGAGATCGTAATGGTAGAGCGACAGGTGCCACCAATTGTGCACCTGGAAGAAGCTTTCCTTCGTCCACGCGTCGGGATTGGCGCGCATCCAGGCGATGCCGTCGCGCTGCCGGCTCATCATCTCCATCACATGCGCCACCGCGTGCTGCGCCCAGCCGTCGCGCGGCTCCAGCTCGATGGCGCGCTTGCCGGCGGCTTCCGCCTTGCGGTAGTCGCCCGTCTCCTCGAGCCCGAAGGCCTGCATTCCAAGCACGGAGTGATAACCCGGCATCGCCTGCTCCCAGGCAGGCAGCGCCCGCGCAATGCGGTCGCGCAGCATGCGCGCATTGCCGGTGAAGAAATCGATCTGGTGGCCGGACTGCAGCGCCAGCAGATCATTGGGATATTCGATCGTCAGGTCTTCCAGCGCCTGGCTGGCCGCGTGCCAGTGCCCGTCGACAAGCGCACCGAGCGCCGCGACATGCGCCCGCTCGCGCGCGTTGCCGCCGAGCTTCACTGCTGCCGCGTGGAACTCTTTCGCCGCTGCGGTCGCCTCCTTCTCGGTGGCGAGCGCGAACAGCCAGCCCTTGAACGCATGCGCCATGACGAAGTCCGGCGCCACCGCGATCGCTGCGTCGGCCGAAGCGACCGGATCGCCGACGAAACGCGACAGCTCGCTCTGCGCGCGCTCGTAGTGGCCGAGCGCGTCGGCAGTGGCGCCGGTCAGGTCGAACCCCAGACTGTCCTTCATCGCCAATATCCTTGCAGCCTCGCTCAGTTCGCGCGCACCGCCACCGTGGCCACGCCGGCGCCGACCAGCAGTGTACCACCGGTGCGGTTGAAGATGGAGATCGCCCGCCCGCTGCTGAACAGGCTGCGTGCCCGCGAGGCGACGAGCGCGTAGCCGAAGGCATTGGCGAAGGCGAGCGTCAGGAACGTCGTCTCGAACACCAGCATCTGCGTCCGGAAATCGCCATGGCGGTCGATGAACTGCGGCAGGAAGGCAACGAAGAAGGTGATGCTCTTCGGGTTGAGCGCCGTCACCAGCCAGGCATGCGCCATCATCTTCACGGCGGAGGCGGTATCGGTACGCGGCTTCGCCTCCAGCGCCCCGCCGGCGCGGAACAGCTTGATGCCGAGATAGACCAGGTACGCGCCGCCGATCCACTTCAGGATCGTGAACACTGTCGCCGACGCGGCAAGCAGCGCGCCGATGCCGAGCATCGAGAGCGTCATCGCCGTGAAGTCGCCCAGCGCGACGCCGACGGACATCGGCAGCGCGGTGCGCCAGCCTTGCCCGAGCGCATAGAACACGACGAGCAGGATGGTCGGGCCGGGAATGACGAGGAGGATGGCGGAAGCGGCCGCGAACGCGGCCCAGGTCTCGAACGACACGGGGAGTCTCCTTCTCCAAAAGACAGGATAAATCCCTCGCCCGCGCGACTTGTAAAGCCACAATCCGCGCAGCTAGCCTTTCGCCAGATACTCCCGCGCGATCGCCCGCATGCGTTCGCCATCATAGCTGGGGCCATGGCCGCCATGGCCCTGCGCCACCGCCAGATCGAGGATGCGCTGCATCGTCAGGCGATAGTCCGCGCGGTTCGAGTCGGGCAGATCGTCAAGCAGCACATCGTCATAGATCGCGTCGCCGGAGATGAAGGTGCCGTCGCGTTCGTCCAGCAGCGCGATCGAATCCGGTGAATGGCCGGGCAAATGCAGCACGCGGAACAGGCGGTCGCCGAGATCGACATGGTCGCCTTCGTCAAGCGTCCGTGTCAGCGGCGCCGGCGTGATGCGATAGGCCCTGACGTCGAAGCCGGCATAGGGCTCCCGCGTCACCGGCACGGCGAGTTTCGCGAAGGCGGATTCGTAGGTGCGATGCTCCGGCATGGTGGCGAAGTCGGCGGCACTCTCCGCCGGCCCCCAGCGCTCCGCAAACTCGTGCAGCGAACCGACGTGGTCGAGGTGGATATGCGTGGCGAGCGCGATCAGCGGCTTGCCGGGCGTCAGCGGCAGCGCCGGCGCAAGCGGCATGAGCCCCATTCCGCTGTCGACCAGCAGGTCGGCGTCGCGGCCGCGGACGAGGTACATGTTGGCGCTGAGATAGGCGTCGACGAACGGCTCATCGATGCGGAGCAACCCTTGCGCCAGATCGGTGACACGGAACCAGCCGCCCCCATTCATCATTCTTTCTCCGACACGAGGCGTTCCGCCTTCAGCCTTCATCAACCATGTTGCCATAGCCTGCGGCAACTCAAGATCGGTGAATCCAGTGCCCCGCGTATCACCCGCTTCCTCTCCAGACCTCGGCCGTCGTCGTTTCCTGCTCGGCCTCGCCGCCGTTTCGGCCGCCGGGATGGCCGGCTGCACCACCGGCGATGTGCCGCTGGGGCTGCCTGAACTCGACTACACGACCACGGCCTCGATCCGGCCGCGCATCAGCATCGACCCTAACATCACGACCAACGACACGATGTACGCGTCGTTCACCGATGGCCCGTTCGTGCTGCCGCAGATCCCCTACGAGAAGATCCCGAGCCAGTACCGTCGCCAGGTCGTCGTCGACCCGACGGGCGAACAGCCGGGCACGATCGTGGTTCACCTGGCGGAGCGGCATCTCTACTACGTGCTGCCCGGCGGCGAAGCGATCCGCTACGGCGTTGGCATCGGCAAGGAAGGCTTCGTCTGGTCCGGTCGCGCCGTGATCCAGTACAAGAAGGTCTGGCCGACCTGGACGCCTCCGGCGGAGATGATCGCGCGCAAGCCGGAACTGGAGGAATTCCGCAACGGCAAGCCCGGCGGCCTGGACAATCCGCTTGGCGCCCGCGCCATGTACATCTTCAAGGATGGCCAGGACACGCTGTTCCGCGTGCACGGTTCGCCGGAATGGTGGACCATCGGCACGCAGGCCTCGTCGGGCTGCGTTCGCATGATCAACCAGGACGTCATCGACCTCTACAACCGCGTTTCCGACAAGACTCCCATCGTTGTCGTCTGACGGGATTGCGCCTTTCGCCGCGACAAGCCATGCTCCATCTGAACCGATTTAGGTGATGGAGGACAGGCATGGCCGGGACTTACGTGATCGCCCAGGGAGGCGGGCCGACCGCCGTCATCAACCAGACGCTCGTCGGCGCCGTCACCGCCATCAAACGCCTTGATGCCTCCGCACGCGTCCTCGGTTCGATCCACGGCGTGCGCGGCATACGCGACGGCAACTTCGTCGATCTCGGCGCCGTCGATCCGCAGCGCCTCCAGCGCATCGCGAACACGCCGAGCGCCGCGCTAGGCTCCACCCGCGACAAGCCGGACGCCGCCTATTGCGAGGTGATCCTCAAGGGCCTGCAGAAGGCCGACGCGACGGCCTTCATCTACATCGGCGGCAATGACACGGCCGGCACGCAGCAGATCCTCGCCGAGGCCGCACAGGGCTCGATGCATTTCGTGCACGCGCCCAAGACGATCGACAACGACCTCGTGGAGAATGACCACACGCCGGGCTTCATCTCGGCGGCCGAGTTCGTCGCCGGCGCCTTCAAGAGCGTTGACCTGGATTTCCGCGCCCTCCCCGGCATCTATGTCGCGATCGTCATGGGCCGTCATGCGGGCTTCCTGACGGCCGCCTCCGCCACCTGGCGCGACGCCGAGGCTGGCGACGGCCCGCACCTGATCTACGTGCCCGAGCGCACCTTCGCGGTGCCGCGCTTCATCGACGACGTGAAGCGCACGCTCGACCGCCACAAGCGCTGCATCGTCGCCGTTTCGGAAGGCGTCAGCGCCGAGGACGGCCGCTCGCTGGTCGAAAGCCTCGTGCCAGCCGAGATGATCGAGCGCGACGCGCACGGCAACATCCGCCTCTCCGGCACGGATCTCGGACAGGCATTCGAGCGGGCCCTCGCCGACGGCCTGCCGGGCAAGCGCGCCCGCGTGGACACGTTCGGCTATCTGCCGCGCGGCAATATCGGCGTCATCAATGCGACCGACGCAAGGGAAGCCTTCGACGTCGGCGCCTTCGCGGCGGAAACGGCGACGAAGGGCAGCGGCTCGGTCGCCATCCAGCACGAGGCCGGCAAGACGGTCATCAAGCTGGTGCCACTGAAGAATGTGGCGGGCAAAACCCGCCACATGCCGGACAGCTTCCTGCTGCCGGACGCGAACGACGTCTCGGCAGAGGGGCTTGCCTATCTGCGCCGGCTGATCCCGGAGAAACATGAGATCGGCCGGCCGTTCGTGTGAGGGGTTGAAGCGTCAGGCCGGACGCGCGGGAATGGTCAGACCGCGCTGCACAGCCGGGCGGGCCAGGCCGCGCTCCAGCCATGCCTGGACGTTCTTGAAGGCGTCGAAGCCGACGAGTTCGCCCGCCTCGTAGAAACCGACCAGATTGCGCACCCAGCCGAGCATCGAGACATCGGCGATGGTGAACTCGTCGCCCATGATCCACTTGCGCCCGTCGAGGCGGGTATCGAGCACGCCGAGCAGGCGCTTGGATTCATCGCGGTAGCGGTTGAGCGGGCGCTTGTCCTCGATGTCCTTGCCGGCGAATTTGTGGAAGAACCCGACCTGCCCGAACATCGGGCCGATCGCCGCCATCTGGAAGAACACCCACTGCAACGTCTCGTAGCGTCCGGTGGCCGAAGCGGGGATCAGCTTGCCGGTCTTCTCGGCCAGATAATAGAGGATCGCGCCGGACTCGAAGAGGCCGATCGGTTTGCCGTCGGGCCCGTTGGGATCGATGATGGCAGGGATCTTGCCGTTGGGGTTCAGCGACAGGAACTCCGGACCCCAGGTCTCGTTCTTCAGGATGTCGATCGGGTGCGCCTCGTAGGGCAGGCCGACCTCTTCCAGCATGATCGACGCCTTCACGCCGTTCGGCGTCGGGAACGAATAGAGCTGGATGCGGTCCGGGTGCTTCGCGGGCCAGCGCTTGGTAATCGGAAAGCTGGAAAGATCGGACATGCTTCGCTCCTGACGCCTGTGAACGGCTTGCAGCGCGAGAGGTAGGAGCCACCCCCCAGCGGGTCAATGCAGGAGCTGTTGAACAGAGCGTGCTTCAGGCGGCCCGCAGTGCAATCACCGCATTGGTGCCGCCGAAGGCGAAAGCGTTGCTGACGGCAGCCCGCACCGGCCGCACCTTTGCGACGTTCGGCGTCACGTCGAGGTCGCAGTCCGGATCGGCCTCGCGGTAATTGGCGGTCGGAGGCACGACACCGTCGCGCATCGCCATCACGCAGGCGATCAGTTCCAGCGCGCCCGACGCGCCGAGGCAGTGCGCGTGCATGGACTTGGTCGAGGATACCGACAGGCGGTCGGCGTGCGCGCCGAACACCGTGCGGATGGCCTGCGTCTCGATCTGGTCGTTCGCCTTGGTGCCGGTGCCATGCGCGCTGATGTAATCGACATCCTCCGGCGCCAGGCCGGCGTCGGCAAGGCAGGCGCGAATCGCCGCCATCGGACCTTCCAGCGTCGGCGCCACGATGTCGGACGCGTCAGCGGAGAGCCCGGCGCCGGCGAGTTCGGCGAGGATCGTCGCGCCGCGCGCCTGCGCATGCTCCAGCGTCTCCAGCACGGCCATGCCCGCACCCTCGCCGAGCACGAGGCCCTGCCGATCGGCGGAGAACGGACGGCAGGTGTCGGGCGACAGGATGCGCAGCGCGTCCCACGCCTTGATCACGCCCCAGATCACCGGCGCCTCGGTGCCGCCGGCAAGCATCACGTCGGCACGGCCAAGCCGCAGCTGGTCGAGCGCGGAGGCGAAGGCATTGTTTGACGAGGCGCAGGCGGAGGTGACGCCGAAGACCGGGCCGCGCAGGCCGTAGTTCATGCTCACCTGGCCGGCCGGCGCCGACGGCATCACGCGTGGCACGGTGAAAACGCCGAGCCGCGGCTTTCCTTCGACCAGCAGCGCGCGATAGCCCTGCTCGATGATCTCCCAGCCGCAGACGCCGGTGCCCACCACCGCGCCGGCGCGCGTGGAATCGATGGCGGCGAGGTCGAGCCCGGCATTGCGGATCGCCTCCCCGGCCGCGATCGTCGCCAGCAGGCTGAAGCGGTCCATCGTCGCCAGCCGCTTCGGATCGATCGCATGTTCGGGGAGCTGCTTGATCTCGCCCGCCGTCTGCGCGCGCAGACCTTCGGTGGGAATGGTCGTGATCGGCCCAATGCAGCTCGTTCCCGAGCGCATCGCCTGCCAGATCGACGGCACATCGTTGCCGAGGCCGCAAAGTCCACCGAGACCGGTGACGACGATGCGTCGTCCGTCAGGACGCGGCATGCGGGATGGCTTTGGCATCGACAAGGCCGCGCACGGCCGCGACGATGTCGCCGACATTCTTCAGCTTCGACCAGGCGTCGACAGTGTTCATCTCGATCTGCACGCCATAGGCCTCTTCGATGTCGAAGATGATCTCGGTCAGCTCCAGCGACTGGATGCCGAGTTCCTTGATATCGCTCTTCAGCGTCACCGTGCGGCCTTCATCGGGCTGCGCCATGGTGCTGATGCGTTTGACGATATCGTCGGCCAGCTGATCGCCCATCTTACACCAGAACCAATGTCAGAAACTGACCCCATTGACAGACCATGCCGGAAACTTTCGAGATCGCCTGACAGCGGATTCAGGCTGAATTTCGATGCTGAGCGATTCCCGGCGGGTCAAGACCGGCGCATTGAAGCGGAAATACCCTTTCGCAACAAGCGGCAACTGGACAAAGTGAAAAAAGCCTTAACGCCGAAACAGAGCGTGATCGAAGCCCCTGAAGCCCTCGCCGAAGCGCCCATCCTGCAGCGCGTGCGCGGCCATGGTGTACTTGCCGTGCACGACCGCGCCGGACGCTCGCGCTTGGCGCGGCTGTTCCAGGAAGGATCGGCGAAGATACGCATGCCGGAGCCGACCGGCGAGGCATTCGAGGCGATCCTGATCAACACGGCCGGCGGACTGACAGGGGGAGACCGCCTCCGCTGGGAGGTGGATGTCGGGCCACGCGCCTCCGCAGTCATCACCACGCAGGCCTGCGAGAAGATCTACAAGGCTGCGCAAGGTCATGCCGGGATGCACTGTGCGCTGCGCGTCGGCGCCGGCGGGCACCTGGCGTGGCTGCCGCAGGAGACGATCGTCTTCGACCGTGGCGCATTCGTTCGCCGCCTCGATGTCGAACTGGAGACTGGCGCTTCGGCGCTCATCGTCGAGGCCGCCATCTTCGGCCGCATGGCGCATGGCGAACGCACGCAGCATGGCCGCTTCGCCGACCGCTGGCGCGTCCGTTGCGGCGGGCGCATGGTGCACGCCGAGGATTTCGCGCTCGGACCGCAGATCGACGCCACCCTTGCCCGTTCGGCGGTCGCCAGTGGCGCCACCGCTTCGGCCACGCTGCTGCTCGTCGCCGACGATGCCGCCCTGCGGCTCGATGCTGCACGTGCACTGGTGGGCGATGCCGGTGGCGTCAGTTGCTGGACGGTCGGCGGGACTGGCAAGCTTCTTGCGAGGCTGATCGCGAGTGACGGATATGAACTGCGCAAACGGCTTGCTCCGCTGATCGAATTGCTCAACGGTGGAGCAGCGCTGCCCAAAGTGTGGTCACTTTAGACGCATGGAAGCACGATGAACCTGACGCCTCGCGAGAAGGACAAGCTGCTGGTCGCCATGGCGGCGATCGTGGCGCGCAAGCGGCTGGAGCGCGGTGTCAGGCTCAACCACCCCGAGGCGATCGCGCTGATCACCGACTTCGTCGTCGAGGGCGCCCGTGACGGCCGCTCCGTCGCCGATCTGATGGAGGCCGGGGCACACGTCATCACCCGCGAGCAGGTCATGGACGGCATCGCCGAGATGATCCACGATGTGCAGGTTGAGGCGACCTTTCCGGACGGCACCAAGCTGGTGACCGTCCACGAACCCATCCGCTAGGAACCCGTCGATGCTCGAGCTGCGGCCGAATTGCGAGTGCTGCGACCGCGACCTGCCGCCCGAGGCGACCGACGCGATGATCTGCACGTTCGAATGCACGTTCTGCGCCGCATGCGCCTCGACGCTGCTCGGCGGCACCTGCCCGAACTGCCAGGGCAATCTGGTGGCGCGGCCACTGCGTCCGGCCGAAATGCTGAAGAAATACCCGGCGTCGACGAAACGTGTGCTGAAGGCCGAAGGCTGCGCACCCGCCCGCGCCGCGTGACGATATGATGAAGGGAAGCCGGTCATGCGCATGAACAAGATCGCCCTCGCAGCCGCGCTGCTCGCGGCCTCCGCCGCGCCCGCCTTCGCACATCTCGACCCGGCCGAGCACGGCTCGTTCGCGGCTGGCTTCTCGCACCCGCTGTTCGGGCTCGATCACATCCTGGCGATGGTCGCTGTGGGTCTTTGGGCGGCGTTGCTGGGTGGCCGCTCGGTCTGGCTGGTGCCGGCCGCCTTCGTCTTCACCATGGCGGCCGGCTTCGCCGCCGCGCTCGCGGGTCTTGGCCTGCCCTTCGTCGAGCCGGTCATCGCCGCTTCCGTGGTGGTGGTCGGCCTGCTGGCGCTGGTGGCGCTGCAGGTGCCGACGGTCGTCGGCGCGGCGATGGTCGGCTTCTTCGCGTTCTTCCACGGTTACGCACATGGCGGCGAACTGGGCGAGGCCGGCGCCCTGCCTTTCCTCGCCGCCTTCGCCATCGCCACCGCGCTGCTGCACGCCACCGGCGTAGCACTCGGTCTCGGCCTGGGGCGCGTTGCCGGCGGACCGGCGGGACGCTGGCTCACCCGCGCCGCCGGTGGCACGACCGCGCTTGCCGGCCTCTGGCTGGTGACGGGGGTCTGAGATGGCAAGGCATCTCTCCGGCGGATTTGTTCCTGGCCAGGTGATCACGGCATCCGGCGAGATCGAACTCAACGCAGGCGCGCCAACGCTGTCGCTGAGGGTCGCCAACACCGGCGACCGTCCGATCCAGGTGGGCAGCCACTACCATTTCTTCGAGACTAACGCGGCGCTGCGCTTCGATCGTGACAAGGCGCGCGGCATGCGCCTCGACATCGCGGCCGGCACCGCCGTGCGCTTCGAGCCGGGACAGGAGCGCGACGTGACGCTGGTGCCGCTCGGCGGCAAACGTGTGGTCTACGGCTTCCAGCAGCAGATCATGGGCGCGCTGGATCGTTGAAAAGAGGATCGTCCGGAAAGGACAGCTTTGGGAGGGAACGACGTGAACAGGATGATGACTGGATGCGCGTTGGCGCTCGGCCTTCTCTGGGCCGCTCCGGCGCTGGCCGAGGACGAGCTGGATTGCAGGGACCCGCAGACCCAGCACGATATGAACATGTGCGCCAATCAGGATTTCGAGGTAGCCGACAAGGAACTGAACGAGGTGTGGAAGAAGGCGCGCGATCACGCCAAGGCTGTCGATGAGGAACAGTGGGAAGATTCGCTGCGCGGCGCCGAGAAGGCGCTGCTGAATGCGCAGCGCGGCTGGATCCCCTACCGCGACGGCTCCTGCGAACTCTACGGGTTCGAAGCGCGCGGGGGCTCCATGGAGCCGATGCTGGTCAGCGGCTGCAAGGCAACCATGACGAAGGCCCGCACCAAGGAACTGCGCGACTTCATCGCGGGGCCGCAATAATGGCGACTGAAACGAGAATGGGCGGCTGCCAGTGCGGCGCCGTCCGCTACGAGGCGGCCGGTGTCGACCTCGACAATATCCTCGCCTGCAACTGCTCGCGCTGCGGACGGCTCGGATTGAATCTGGCCTTCGTGCCGCAGGACGCGTTCAGGCTCCTGTCCGGCGGGGACGACCTGACCGAATACACCTTCAACAAGCACAAGATCCGCCACCAGTTCTGCAAGGTGTGCGGCGTTCAGTCCTTCGCCTATGGCGAGGCGCCGAACGGCGCGAAAATGGCGGCGATCAACGTGCGCTGCCTCGACGGCATCAACGTGCACGATCTGAAGCCCAAGCAGGTCGACGGCCGGAGCTTCTAGATGCCGCAGCCTTCCATCGGTCCGGGCAAAGCGAGCAGGCGGCTAGGCCGCCTGTCAGCCCGGATCGGGAAGCGGAGGCAAGCTGCGCAGGTAGAGGATGACGGCGTCGAGATCGTCCGGCGTCATCTTCGCCAGGAACGGATAGGGCATGGGCGGCAGCATCGGCGAGCCGCCGGGTCGCTTGCCTTGGGTGATCATGACCTTCAGTTCGTCGTCGGTCCAGCGGCCGATGCCGTCCTCGCTCGGCGTCAGATTGGACGAAACCGACGTACCCCAGGGCCCGTGGAACTCAAACCCGCCCTGCCCGGGAACGGTATCGACCAGCGGTCCCTGTGGACCCATGGGCGTATGGCATTCCATGCAATGTGCGATCGGGCCAGCGAGATACTTCCCGTACTCGACCGAAACGGCGCGCGGCGGCGCGGTGACGCTGTCGACGGGTGGGCCGTAGGCCGGCGGCAGCGGGATGCGGTAGACGGAAGCGGGCAGCTCGTTGTCGACCGCCGGAACGGTACGCAGGAACGCCACCACCGCCGCAAGGTCGTCGTCCCCGAGCCCCTTGTACATGGCGAAGGGCATGGGCGGCCCGATCAGGCTGCCGTCAGGCCGGATGCCTTCGCGAATGGCCTTCATCAGTTCGGCGTCCGACCATTTGGCGATCCGCCCGGCCGGCGTGATGTTGGCGGAATAGGCGGTGAACGCCTCGCTGTCCTCGACCAGCCGGCCCGCCAGCTCCTTGCCGGCGACGAAACCCTCGGGTCCGATTTCGGTGTGGCAATTGCCGCAGCCCATCGGCCCGCGCACCAGATATTCGCCGCGCTCCAGCAGCGTCTCCGCCATCGTCGGTCCGGCAAGAGCGAGGCCAAGCGCAAGTGCGCCTGTGAATCTTGCGACAATCATCCGGTCCCCCTGGCTGGGTGGTCCGGTCGGCATATCTCGGCCCCGCGGCACACCTGGCTTACCGTTGCGGAAGACTATCCACGCGAGCACGACGCGTCAATCGGAACGCGCAGCGCCGAACGCCATGAAACCACAGGGATAAACCATGCCGGCTAAGATCTCCCGCGCCGCCTATGCCCAGATGTTCGGCCCGACCACCGGCGACAAGGTCCGGCTCGCCGACACCGAACTTTTCATCGAGGTGGAGAGGGATTTCACAACCTATGGCGAGGAGGTGAAATTCGGCGGCGGCAAGGTGATCCGCGACGGCATGGCGCAGAGCCAGGCGACGCGCGCCGAAGGCGCGGTCGATACGGTCATCACCAACGCGCTGATCGTCGACTGGAGTGGCATCTACAAGGCCGATGTTGGCCTCAAGGACGGGCGCATCGCCGGCATCGGAAAGGCGGGCAACCCCGACACGCAGCCGGGCGTCACCATCATCGTCGGTCCCTCGACCGAAGCGATCGCCGGCGAAGGCAGGATCCTGACCGCTGGCGGCTTCGACGCGCACATCCACTACATCTGCCCGCAGCAGATCGACGAGGCGCTGATGTCGGGTGTCACCACCATGCTTGGCGGCGGCTCAGGCCCGGCGCATGGCACGCTCGCCACCACCTGCACCGGCGCCTGGCACGCCGAGCGCATGATCGAGAGCTTCGACGGCTTCTCGATGAATCTGGCGCTCGCCGGCAAAGGCAATGCTTCGCTCCCCGCACCGGTCGAGGAGATGATCCTTGCCGGCGTCTCGTCGCTCAAGCTGCACGAGGACTGGGGCACGACGCCCGCGGCCATCGACAACTGCCTGACCGTCGCCGACCAGTACGACGTTCAGGTGATGATCCACACCGACACGCTGAACGAGAGCGGCTTTGTCGAAGACACGGTGCGCTCCATCAGGGGCCGCACCATCCACGCCTTCCATACCGAGGGCGCCGGCGGCGGCCACGCGCCCGACATCATCAAGGTCTGCGGGCTGCCCAACGTCATCCCGTCCTCGACCAACCCGACGCGGCCCTACACGGTCAACACGCTGGCCGAGCATCTCGACATGCTGATGGTCTGCCATCACCTGTCGCCGTCGATCCCCGAGGACATCGCCTTCGCCGAGAGCCGCATCCGCAAGGAGACGATCGCCGCCGAGGACATTCTGCACGACATCGGCGCGTTCTCGATCATCTCGTCAGACAGCCAGGCCATGGGCCGCGTCGGCGAGGTGGCGATCCGCACCTGGCAGACCGCCGACAAGATGAAGCGCCAGCGCGGCGCGCTGCCGGAGGAAACCGGCGACAACGACAATTTCCGGGTGAAGCGCTACATCGCCAAATACACGATCAACCCGGCCATCGCGCACGGACTCTCGCACGAAATCGGCTCGATCGAGGTCGGCAAGCGCGCCGATCTCGTGCTCTGGAACCCGGCCTTCTTCGGGGTGAAGCCGGAGATGGTGCTGCTCGGCGGCTCGATCGCGGCGGCGCCCATGGGCGACCCCAACGCGTCCATCCCGACGCCGCAGCCGATGCACTACCGCCCGATGTTCGCGGCCTTCGGCAAGCTGAGGACCAGTTCATCCGTGACCTTCGTCAGCCAGGCGTCGCTCGACGCGGGTATCGCGGCGCGGCTCGGCGTCGGCAAACGCCTCCTGCCGGTGAAGAACACGCGCAACATCGGCAAGGCCTCGATGAAGCTCAACACGCTGACGCCGCATGTCGAGGTCGATCCCGAGACCTACGAGGTGCGCGCCGACGGGCAGCTGCTCACCTGCGAACCGGCGGCCGTGCTCCCGATGGCGCAGCGCTACTTCCTGTTCTAGGCTGATGGCGCTCCTGGGTGCCGTGAAGCAATGATCAAACTCGTCTTCTGGCCGGTCTTCGGCGCGATGATCGCGATCTATGCGGTGATGCTCGTCTGGACGCTCCCGACCATCTCCGCCGAGGCCGACGGCCTGGCGCCGTTCGACATGCGACCGCTCGGCTATTCCTTCGACGAGGCGAAGGCCTTCCTGTCGGCGCTCTCGGCCGCAGGCAAGGACCTGTACCTGCGCGTGCAGCAGATGCTGGACCTGTTCTATCCGGCGCTGCTGGCGGTCACGCTGATCCTCGCCACGCTGCTCCTCACCACTTCCCGCTGGCTGCGCCTGTCGCTGGCCGCGCTTGCCGCCGCCGGCATGGTGTTCGATTACCGCGAGAACTTCTTCGTCGGGCGCATGCTGGAATACGGCCCCGACGGCATTGCGCCCGACCTCGTCGCCAGCGCCAGCGGCGCGACTGTGGTGAAGAGCATCTTCGACGCTGTCTCGATGATCGCGGTGCTGACGCTGACCGTGGGCTGGCTGCTGGCGCGGCGGCGCGCACGGCGCTAGGAAGAGGCCATGATCATCGTTATCGCCACGCTCACCATCAAACCGGGGTCACTCGAGGCGCTGCGCCCGCATGCAGAGGCATGCATCGCCGCGACACGCCAGGAGCATGGCTGCCTGCAGTACGATCTGCATGTCAGCCTAACCGACCCGCAGACGCTCGTCTTCGTCGAAAAATGGGAACGCCGTGAAGACCTGACGGCGCATTCGAAGCAGCCGCACCTCGCCGTCTGGCGCGAGGCGAGCGGGCCGCATCTCGTCTCGCGCCACATCGAAATCGTGCACCCCGAAAAGGTGGAGACGTTCTGATGTACCGGGCATTCGGTTCCCGCGGCTCGCGCGTCAGCCGTGTTCTCTGGATGCTGGAGGAGCTGGGCGAACCCTACGAGTTCGTGCCGGTCAAGCTGCGCTCGCGCGAAGCCTATGCGCTGAACCCGTCCGGCAAGGTGCCGATCCTCGCTGACGGCGATATCCGGATAACCGACTCCGCCGCCATCTGTGTCTATCTTGCCGACAAGCATGCCGACAAAGGCATGGGCGCCGGCCCCGGCCTGGCCGGCCGCGCCGAGATGGATTCGTGGATGCATTTCGCGCAGTCGGAATTCGAGGCGCCGCTGTGGAACAAGCTGCGCCATCGCTTCATCCTGCCGGAAGCGGTGCGCGTCGATGTCGGCCCGGCCACGGCCCACGATTTCGCCAGCGAGGTAAAAGCGCTGGATACCCGCCTCGACGGAAAAGAGTACGCGCTGGGCGAGCGCTTCAGCGCCGTCGACGTGATATTGGGCGACATGGGCGCGTGGGCGCGCGCCGGAAAATTCAAGGTCGAATCCGACCGCGTGAATGCCTATTTCGACCGGGTGCTCGGCCGCCCGGCGCGGGCCCGCTCGCAGGCCAATGGCGGCTCATTCTAGGAATCATTCTCCATGAAGCTCAACCTCAACACCGATTTCACCTCGCTGCCGCGCGCCGGCACGGTCGCGCCGGCAGGACAGCCTGCCAGCATCGAGCCTTTCGGCTTCGCCACGCTGGAGCATGACGAACGGCATCTGCGCCGCCGCGTGCTGACGCTCGATTCCGGCGACAAGATCCTGGTCGACCTGGTCGAAGCGACGGCGCTCGACCATGGCGACCGGCTGGTGCTCGATGACGGCCGTCAGGTCGAAATCCGCGCCGCCGAGGAAGCGCTGCTCGCCATCGAAGCGCGTACTCCCGTGGAGCTCGGCGAACTCTGCTGGCACATCGGCAACCGTCACCTTGCCGCGCAGATCGAGGAGCGCCGCATCCTTGTCCTTCGCGACCACGTCATCAAGGCGATGCTGGAAGGGCTGGGCGCGACCGTCACCGAAATCACCGCTCCGTTCGTGCCGGTGCGCGGCGCCTATTCCGGACATGGCCACGATCACGGTCACCATCATCACGATCATGACCACCACGATCATGACCACGATCACGGTCACGACCCCCACCATCATGGTCATCACGACCATGGCCACGGCGAGCGCGACAGCTTCGGCCGCCTCCCCGGCGACCCGCATTATGGCCACAACCACCCCTGAGCGCGGCATGGCGCTGCTGCGCCTGATGACGTGGCTGTCGCCGGTGTTTCCCGTCGGCGGCTTCAGCTACAGCCATGGGCTGGAGCAGGCCGTGCATGAAGGCCGCATCGCCGGCGCCAGCGATCTGCAGGACTGGCTGACGCAACTGGTCGAGCGCGGCTCCGGCTGGAATGACGGGGTGTTGTTTGCCGCCAGCTGGCGGTGCATGCGCGACGGCGGGGACATCGCCGAGATTGCCGGACTTGCCGAGGCATTGGCCGGCGGCGCCGAGCGCCATCGCGAGACGATGCTGCAGGGGGCGGCCTTCCTCACGGCGGCGGCATCGTGGCCGCACGAACGTGTCGCGGCGCTGCCCGCCGATTGCCCTTACAGCGTCGCCGTCGGCGCGGTTGCCGGCGCGCACGACCTCGCCCTGGCCGAAGCGCTGGGTGCCTTTTTGCAGGCCTTCGTGTCGAACCTGTTGCAGGCAGCGATCCGCCTGAGCGTCATCGGACAGACCGACGCGGTGGCAATCCTCGCGCGGCTGGAGCCGGTGCTGCTCGACACGGCGCGGCACGCCGAAGCTTCGACGCTCGATGATCTCGGCTCGGCAACGATCCTTTCCGACATCGTGGCGATGCGGCACGAGACGCTTTACTCGCGGATCTTCCGCTCATGACGGTGATCGCGGCGACCGTCGGGATCGTCCTGTTCGCCGCCGCGCTTCTGCATATCTATTGGGGCTTCGGCGGGGTCTGGCCGGGCACCGACCGGAAATCCTGCGCCCGCGCCGTCGTCGGCTTCAGAGGCATCGAGGCAATGCCGCCGGCCACCTCCGCCTTCGCGGTCGCGCTTGCCCTCTTCATCGTGGCGTGGATCGCCTTGTCGCTCGGCGATCTGGCGCTCGAACCGTGGTCGCCCGTGCCCATCTGGCTGCTCGGGCTTGGCGCGGCCCTCGTCTTCATCGGCCGCGGCATCGCGGGCTTCACGCCGGCATGGCGGAGGCTGGCATGCGAGCTTCCGTTTGCCCGCAACGACGTGCGATATTTCTCGCCACTCTGCCTGGTCGCAGGGACCGGGCTTCTGGCGCTTTCGATACGGGGATGGTCGGCATGAAATCGGGCAACGGACCGCTGCGCGTGGGCATCGGAGGACCGGTCGGCTCCGGCAAGACCACCCTGACGGAGAAGCTCTGCAAGGCGCTGCGCGACCATTACTCGATCGCCGTCGTGACCAATGACATCTACACCAAGGAAGACGCGATGATCCTCGCACGCCTGCAGGCGCTGCCCGAGGAGCGCATCATGGGCGTCGAGACCGGCGGCTGCCCGCACACCGCCATCCGCGAGGACGCCTCGATCAATCTGCAGGCGATCGCCGAGATGAACCGGAAGTTCCCCGATCTCGACATCGTCTTCATCGAGTCGGGTGGCGACAATCTGGCCGCGACCTTCTCGCCCGACCTCGCCGACCTGACGCTCTACGTCATCTCCGTCTGTCAGGGTGAGGAGATCCCGCGCAAGGGCGGGCCGGGCATCACCCGCTCCGACTTCCTCGTCATCAACAAGAGCGATCTGGCGCCCTATGTGAACGTCAATCTCGACGTCATGGAGCGCGATGCCGGACGCATGCGCGGGCAGCGCGCCTGGGGCTTCACCGACCTGTCGCGCGGCAAGGGCCTCGAAGCCGTGATCGATTTCATCGTCGAGAATGGCGGCCTGCGGCGGCCGCAGGTGGCGGCGGAGTAGCGCCAAACTTCGCCATTGCCCGCGAACGCCGCGCGCGGCATGCTCCGGGCGCCGGAGGAACCCTCGATGAGTGTCACCCAGCTTCGCGACAGGACCCTGTCGAACCTGCCCTTCTACGATGAGCGAGTCGATATGGCCGCGTCCTTCCGCTGGACCGCGCGCCTCAACATGAACGAGGCGGTGGCGAACCATTTCTCGCTGGCGGTGAATGACGACGGCACGCAGTTCCTGATGAATCCCAACCAGGTCCATTTCTCTCGCATCAAGGCGAGCGACCTGCTGCTGATCGACGCCAACGACCCGGAGACGATGAACCGCCCGGACGCGCCGGATCCGACGGCATGGGGCCTGCACGGCTCGATCCATCGCCGCGTGCCGCATGCGCGCTGCGTCATGCACGTCCACTCGATCCACGCGACCGTGCTGGCGTCGCTGGCGGATTCGCTGCTGCCGCCGATCGACCAGAATTCGGCGATGTTCTTCGATCGGCAGGTGGTCGACGCCAATTATGGCGGGCTGGCATTCGAGGAGGAAGGCGAGCGCTGCGCCCAGCTGCTTGCTGACCCCAAGGTGCAGATCATGGTGATGGGCAACCACGGGATTCTCGTCATCGGCGCCACCGTCGCCGAGACCTTCAACCGCATGTACTATTTCGAGCGCGCCGCCGAGACCTACATCAAGGCGCTGTGGACCGGGCAGCCGCTGCGCCGCCTGTCGGATGACGTCGCGGGCAAGGTGGCCGACGAGATGGACCACTATCCGGGCCAGGCCGACCGGCATCTTTCGGAACTGAAGGCCATCCTCGACGAGCAGGAGCCCGTCTATCGGCAATAGGTTCCCCAGTTAGCCTGCGGCCGATGAGAACTGCCGCGACGTCTGCTTCAGATTTGTCTCGACGAAGTCGACGATCAGACGGTCGCTTACATCACGCGTCTTGTCGTCGCGAAGCGTGTAGTAGCCGATCGGATCGGAGCTGAACAGGATCACCGCCGCACGCGAGATCGCGCCAGCGACCTTGATGCCCCAACGCTCGCAGCGCGCATTGAAGTCCGGCTGCAAGAGCGTCTTCACGCCCTGGATGGCGGGCGTCTTGAAGGCGCGGGTCTCGTCCTCTCCGTCCCACTGGTGGTAGGCACCGGGCATCTCGTGGAGATCGACCCGCGAACCGCCAGCGCGCAGATCCTCGGCGATCTGCCGCGTGCGCTTGTGCGAGATGTTGCGGTCGAGCAGGCCGTTCATGATCAGCACCGGCGCGCCGGTGCTCTCGGTACGCTCGAAGCGCGGCACGCTCGGCCCGTAGAAGGCGATGTGGCCGGCGAACTGCTGCGATTTCTCGACCGCGAAATGCTCCTGCGTCTGCCGGTAGGCGGCGAGCACGGAGATCATTGCGCCATAGGAAAAACCCATCATGCCGATGCGCTCGGCATCGATGCGCTCATGCCGGGAGAGGAAGTCGAGTGCGCCGAAGGCGTCGCACAGATACATGCCCTCGGTCACCTTGAGCGCGCGCCACGTATCGGCGCTCCTGGCCATGCCGCGTTTCGCATAGCTGTCGACCAGCAGCACCGCGACGCCCTGTCCCGCCAGCCATGTCGCGTAGCGCAACTCGCGGTTCTTGATCATGCCGCCGAGGCCGTGACAGACGACCAGGGCCGGGAACGGCCCGTGCCCGCAGGAGGGCGGCGGCATGCACAAAAGACCGCTGCTCTTCGTATGCTGCAGATCGGGGCGCCGGATGTCCCTGAGTACCACCGGATTGCGACTGTCGAATTCGACCTCGCTGAAAGCTGCAATCATCCCGTCTGACCTTAGCAATCGCCTCGCAGCGGATAACCCGGATTCCATGGGGTTGTCCAACACCAAACGCCGAACCTGCCGATGCGGATGCGCATGTTTTCACAGATGTTTGCCCGCCTGCCGCGCCTCGAGCGGCAATTTCCACACCGTGCCGCCACGTGGACGGGTCGTCAGCCGGCTTCCGGTCGTCCGCGCGGCACCACCTCGAAGCCGCATTCTTCAGGCTCGTCGTCGACCATCTCCGCCGGAAAGCCCGGCGCCAGGATGGACAGGCCGGTTGCCTCTTCCAGTCTTCGGATGATGTCATCCGAGTTGGCGCGCTCGCCATAGCGGCGCTGCCCGTCGCGAAAGATCTCGATCATCAGCGGCGAAATCTCCAGCGGCACGCCGCCCGCGTCGGCGAGCTTCTGGAACAGGCCGATGTCCTTCTGCACCAGATCCATCGAGAACGAGATGTCGCGCGAGCCGTTGAGGATCATCTGGCTCTCCGTCTCGTGCACGAAGGATGTGCCGGACGAGATCTTGATCGCCTCATAGGTGGTGGCGAGGTCCATGCCCGCCGCCTTCATCGTCACCAGCGCCTCGCAGAGCGTGAGCAGGTTGGCGGTGGCGAGGTAGTTGGTCATCACCTTCAGCGTCGAGGCGGTGCCGATTTCGCCGGTGTGCAGGACGCGCCGCCCCATGATCGTCAGCAGCGGCAGAACGCGCTCGAAGACGTCCCGCCTACAGCCTGCGAAGATCGAGATGTTGCCCGTCGCGGCGCGGTGCACGCCGCCCGAGACGGGACAGTCGACGGCGTCGGCACCGGTTGCTTCCACGCGTGCCGCCAGACGGCGGATTTCATCCGCGTCGTTGGTCGACATCTCGAGCCAGATCTTCCCCGGGCCGAGAGCCTCAAGCAGGCCGCTCTCGGCTTCCAGCGTCGCGGCGGAAGCCTGCGGCGACGGCAGGCAGGTGATCACGACATCGCATGCGGCCGCCATCTGTGCCGGCGTGTCCGCCGTGCTGGCGCCGCGCGCGACGAATGGTGCGACAGCCTCGCGGTCGAGGTCGCGCACCATCAGGGACACGCCGTTGCGCAACAGCGTACCCGCCAGCTTGCCGCCGGCATTTCCCAATCCGATGAAACCGACCTGCCCGTTGAAATCGCCCATGAAAGTCTCCCCCGGCGATTGTTTCCCGTCACCGGGAAGCGAAGCTAGCCGACAGGGGAGACTTTATCACTGGGGCAGGAGCGCCTCGCAACGCATCTTGCTCGAGAGCGATCTTGGGAGGACCGCTTAGGGTCGCAGCCCTACTCACTAAACTTACCGCACCGCCGGCGATCCGCCGACGGCAATGCCATGTGGACTGCCCGGCCGGTTCGGCTTTCGCGAACCGCCTGGACTTCAGGCCTTCTTCGCAGCCGGCTTCTTTGCAGCAGGCTTCTTCGCAGCAGGCTTTGCCACCTTGGCAGCCGGCTTCGCAGCAGCAGCCTTGGCAGCAGGCTTCTTGGCGGCAGCAGCGGGCTTCTTCGCAGCGGCAGCAGGCTTCTTCGCAGCAGCCGGCTTCGCAGCGGCCTTCGCGGCAGCAGCAGGCTTCTTCGCAGCAGCAGCGGGCTTCTTCGCAGCAGCAGCAGGCTTCTTCGCAGCAGCCGGCTTCGCAGCGGCCTTCGCGGCCGGCTTGGCAGCAGCCTTGGCAGCCGGCTTGGCGGCGGCTTTGGCGGCGGGCTTCGCAGCAGTCTTGGTCGTCTTAGCCACAGTCTTGGCCATGCTTGTATTCCCCCTATGGGCGACACGACACCTTTGCGTCACGCATCGGTCATCGGCTCGTTGCAATCCGGCTTGCGCGAATCACTTGTGCGGGCCGGCGCCGGGACCATACCCTGTCGGCATTACGCATGTCATTGGTTTCGATCCAGTTACGCGCCGCCTCTTGTTCGCGTCCATAGTGCATCCATCTGGAGACTAGTCTCTGGACAAGCTCTTCTCGCTCGATGTCGAGGAAGATCGTGAAATCGAACAGAGGAGAGAGGTCGTTCCACGGCGCTTCGTCGAGCAGCAGATAATTGCCTTCGCAGATGACGAATCTTGCGCTTGCGGGAACGATCTCGGCAGCCGCGCGCGACAGTTCGAGCGAGCGGTCGAACACCGGTATCGCGACATCGCGACCGCCTTCACGCAGCCGCCGCAAGGTGGCCTCAAAGCCGTAGAAATCAAAGGTTTCAGGCGCTCCCTTGCGAGCACTCAATCGCATGCGCGCGAGCATTGCGTCATCGTAGTGGAAGCCGTCCATGCCGAATACGAACGCACTGCCCGACGGCAGTCGCGCGGCGATCGCTTCGGCGAGGGTGGACTTGCCTGCGGCGGGCGGTCCGCCGATGCCGACGATGAAGCGATCAGTACTTGTCGCGCGACGCGCGATCTCTTCTGCGAGTTCGTCGGCGTCGGACATTCTGCGCTCCTCCGTCAGGGCCAAAACGAGTCTCGATTCCGCCATCGCGATTGCGATGTCCACAAGAAATCGCGCGAGCGATTGGTGTCCGGCTACTCTTCCGCTGGTGGTGGAGGCGGTGGTGGCGGAGGCGGCACGGAATACTTCTCGACGAGTGCGCGCGCGTCGGCGAGCAGTGCCTGTCCGTCGAGTTCGTGTGTCGATGCGTCGGCCACCCACGCATCGATGAGCGGCGCGGCAGCATCCTTCCAGCGCTGCGTCTCCGTCTCATCGAGAATGTTGATGCTGTTCTCGAGCTTCTTCGCCGCGGCGCGTCCAGCCTCGTCGCCTGCATCCATCGCCTGGCCGAAAAGCGTTGCCGTCGCCATGCCCGAACTGGCGTCGAGCACGCGCTTCAGATCGTCCGGCAGACGATCGTAGACGGCGCTGTTGATGACGAGCACATGCACGCGCGTCGACAGTCCGTGCTCGCCGGCAAAGCCTGTGTGGTTCTTCACCGCGACTGGGATGCGCAGCAGCAAGGCCGTGCTCCAGTCCATCGCCGTGGCATCGACGAGCCCGCGCGACAGCGACTCCGGCACTGCCGGCACCGGCGTCGGCACGATGCGCGCGCCGAGCACCGCCAGCAACTTCTCCAGCGTCGCCGGCGCACCGCCGGTCTTCAGTCCGTTGATGTCCTCGAGCCGCGTAATCGCATTCTTCGAGTGCAGCAGGCCGCGGCCTTCCGCATGCCAGGCGATGATATGCGCGCCGGCAAAGGCCTGCTCGCAATGACGCCGACAGAATTCCTCCACCGCCTTCGACGTGGGCTCTGCCGCCGTGCCCATGAAGGGCAGTTCGAAAACGCCGACCGGCGCGAAACGCTGGCCGTCGGCGACCGTCCACACCATGTCGACGGCACCGCCGAGCAGTTGGTCCCACAGCTCCGCCGGCTCTCCGCCAAGCTGCATCGACGGTTGCAGTTCGATCTTCAGCCGCCCGCCGGAATCTGTTGCGATCTTCTCCGCCCACGGCACCAGCGCGTTCGTCGAGACCGTCGCCTCGATCGGCAGCGCGTAATGCAGCTTGAGCGTCACTTCCTGCGCGTGCGCGGCGATGCTCACGCCAACAAGCGCGGCGAACCCGATGAGAAAGAGGCGCAGTCCTGCCATGGAGCGATCACCCGTCAACGCGGCGACGATAGCATGGCGGCGGCGAGGCGCGCGACGCCTCAGGCGGCCGCGGCCGGCGCAGCGAAAAAGCTGAAGCAGTTGCGGCCGCCGCTCTTCGACCGGTAGAGCGCGGTGTCCGCCTTGCGCAGGATTTCGTCGGTGGTGACGCCGTCGCTCGGCGACAGCGCGATACCGATCGACACGCCGACGTCCACCTGCTGTCCGGCGATCTGGAACGGCTGCGCGATCTCGCGCACGACGCGCTGCGCCAGCACTGCTGCGTCGCGCTGCTCGCGGATGCCCGTCTGCACGATGGCGAACTCGTCGCCGCCGATGCGGGCGACCGTGTCGTTCTCCCGCACCGAGCCGCGCAGGCGCCCGGCGATGGCCACCAGCAGATCGTCGCCAGCCTGGTGGCCGAGATTGTCATTCACCGGCTTGAACTGGTCGATGTCGAGATAGTGGACGGCGAGCAGGCCGGAGCGCTTCGCCATCGCCACCGCCGTCTGCAGGCGGTCGGAGAACAGCGCCCGGTTCGGCAGGCTGGTCAGCGCATCGTGATGCGCCATGTGCGCGATGAGCGCCTGGTTGCGGCGGTCCTCGGTCACGTCGAGATAGATGGTCACGAAGCCGCCGCCTTCGATCGGCGCGCCGCGGATCTCCATCACCTGCCCGTTCGGACGCGTGCGTTCGTAGTGATGCGGCTTGCGCTCGCGCGCCAGCGCCATGCGCCGGCCGACCTGCTCCTCGACGTCGCCCGGTCCATACTCGCCGCGCAGCGCGTTGAAGCGGAAGATCGACTCCATCGACGGCGCGCCGTCTGCGAACAGTTCGCTCGGATATTCGAGCAGGCGCTTCTGCTGTTCGTTGCAGAGGACGAGCTGAAGATTGTTGTCGAACAGCGAGATGCCGCCCGGAAAATTCTCGATGACGGCTTCCAGCAGCCGCACGCGGTCGCGCAGGGTTTCGACATAGCTGGAGAGGTGACTGACGGCGCCTGCCAGCTCCTGCAGCTCGCGCGCCGAAAGGCGTTCCAACGACTTCGGTCGGTGCATTCGTATTCCACCCAATACGGCGCGCGCTTCTGCCGGCTGCCCGTGTCCCAACGTCAAGCTAGGCGGCGATGCCTAACGTTGCCTTAACCGGGCCGGCCAGCCGCAACGCTTGCGCAAGGAATGTAAGGCATCTTCTCGCCTTGGTTTGCTGGCAAGGGCGGACTAAGACTGTCGCGCGCACGCTTGTGGGGAGTGTCGCGTCGATTCCATCGTTCGACGGGGTTGGGCGGAAGTGTTGGCATTCGCATCCGGGGCGCGCAGCCGCTCCTTCGCGCAGACCTTTGTCGCCCTGCTCGTGGCATCCTTCGTCGCCGCCTGCACGGGCAGCGCCCCTGCTCCCCGCCCCGTCAGCCAGCCAACCTCGGAAAAATATGCGGCGATCGTCGTCGATGCCGGCAGCGGCGCGATGCTCTATCAGGTCAACGCCAATGCGCAGCGCTACCCCGCCTCGCTGACCAAGATGATGACGCTCTATCTGCTGTTCGAGGCGATCGACTCGGGGCGCGTGCGCTTGAGCGACGAGATCCCCGTCTCCGATCGTGCGCGCGGCCAGGCACCTTCGAAGCTCGGCTTCAAGAAGGGGCAGACCGTCGACGTTGAATCGGCCATCCGCGCGCTCGCCGTGAAATCCGCGAACGATGTCGCCGTCGCCGTCGGCGAGTTCCTCGCCGGTTCGGAAGAGGCCTTCGCCGTGGCGATGACCGGCAAGGCCCGCGCGCTCGGGATGAGCGGCACCTCGTTCCGCAATGCCTCCGGCCTTCCCGACGAAGGCCAGCGCACGACGGCGCGCGACATGGCCGTGCTCGGCATGGCGCTGCAGCGCCGGTTCCCCAACTACTACCGCTATTTCTCCGCGACCGAGTTCAACTTCCACGGCAAGAGCATCCGCGGCCACAACGAACTGCTCTCCACCGTGCGCGGCGTCGACGGCATCAAGACCGGCTACATCAGGGCGTCCGGTTTCAACATCGTCACCTCGGTGGCGCGCGGCGGCAAGCGCCTGGTCGTGGTGGTGATGGGCGGAGAGACGGCACGCGCACGCAACGCGCATGTGCAAGAGCTGATCGAGCGCTATCTCCCGGACGGCCGCGGTGGACGCGACGCCGGCAACCCGCTCGACCTGTTCTGACGCGGGAACGGCGCGACAAATACGCGGCATCTGTTGTTGAAGCGTCCCGCCGCATCCGCTATGAAGCCTGCGGTCCGCACCCGTAGCTCAGCTGGATAGAGTGCTGCCCTCCGAAGGCAGAGGTCACAGGTTCGAATCCTGTCGGGTGCGCCACTTCTCCCTGTCCTTGCGACGATGCCATGTTCACAGTCAGAAGCGCCGGGCCCGACGACGTTGACGCGGCGATTGCCGCCCTCGGCGAGGCCTTCGCCGAAGACCCTTTGATGCTTCACCT